>JBGUIY010000094.1:0-4062 GCA_045113475.1 Christensenellales bacterium
GCTCACATGCACGCCGTTGACTGTGTACATCCAGCCGCTGCGGGCTCCGTTGGTGAACTCGCTCAGCGCATATCCCTTCGGCGCATAGATGGTTTTCACATAATTGTTTCTGTTCGTGATCGTATAGCGCAGGCCCGCATTGTCCAGCGCCATGGTAAAGAGGTCATAGACAGTTGAATCCCTGTCCATCTCATACATGGCGGTGGGGATCCAGGTCACGTAGTCGGGCATGTACTCTTCCGCGCCCAGGTCCACATCCTTTTTCGCCAGCTCCGCGCCGATGAGACGGAAGGTTACCTTGATCTTGTCTCCGCTGCTTCCGCCGCCGGAGCCTCCGCCACCGCCGGAACCGCCGCCGGAGCTATTCTCCTTCCACTGGGCGTAAAGGTCCTTCGGCAAGTCGGCGGACACCTTTTCATACTGTTTGCCGCCGCTTTCCGCATCGAACCATCCCTGGAAGGTGCTGCCGCTCTTGGAAGCCGCAGGCAGCCTGGCTCCGTCTTCCGACTTGGTATAGGTCTTTTCCGCGCCGTCGGTGACGCCCGCCGCCGTGCCGCCATTCAGGTGGAATATGACGGTCACCAGCGTTTCGTCCTCCTCTGGCGGGGTCTCGCTGCCGAAGACGTCGCTCATGTCGAACAGGCGGGTCTTTCCATCCTTAAAGCGGCTGTAGGCCACCAGAGCATAGGTTCCCTGCTCCGTCGCCACGCCGTCCAGCCCGACGCCGAGCATATGCTGGAAGCCGCCGCCCTCCACGAAGAAGTCGAGGAGCGCGTCCACCGCGCTGACGCCGTTTTTGATGAAGCGTTCATCCTCGCCGGCGTCGATACCCAGGGCGGAGAGGGCGACGATGACCTGGGCAGTGGTTTCGGAGCATACTTCGCCGTAATAGTTGCCGTAGTGCCCGTCCGCGCGCTGCATGGACGCCAGCAGCGCAACGGCCTTATCCGCCGCTGCCTTCACCTTGGCGTCGCTCCCGACATAGGGGGCCAGCGCCGTCAGCACCATGGCGGTCATATCCGCATCCGCAGACGAGCCGGAAAGGGCCCAGCCGCCGTCCGCCAGCTGCTTGTCCAGGATCAGGCTGACCAGCCCTTCCCTGGTGGTCTGCGTCCCGCTGCCCGTCAGGGCCGGGATCTCATAATCATTCGCGTCCAGGGCGATCAGGGCCCAGACAGGTCCGTTGAAGCCCTGCCTCTGCACAAAGGTCATGTCGCTGAGAGCCGCCGTCAGGTCATGCCCGTCCACATCCCTGGGATCGACGCCCAGGGCGGAGAGGGCCAGGATCAGGCGGGCATTCTCCGTGGATTTGTTCTTGTCCAGCTTTTCGCCGCCGATCGCAGCGGTCAACTCCGCCACGGCTTTTGCGGCGGAATCGGTATACTGCGCCACATAATCCTTTGTCAGCTTGGTCCCGCTGCGAGCCAGGGAAAGCATGAACCAATCGCTGTTCCCGAATTCCGGGGCGGGATCCACCGTCTGGATGAAGTCCAGCGTATCCGCCAGGGCCTTCTGCCAGGTGAGCGCGGGCACATACGCCGTGGGGGTGATCACGCCCTTGTCCACCGTCGCGGTGTCCGCAGCCTCGTTCAGCGTCAGCGCCACGGTGAAGCGGAAGCTGCCCGCTTTCCCGGCCTCGTCCGCCTCGGACCCAGCCACAGCGGGCGTGACGCCCGTCATGGTCACGACAGCTTCCACGGTGCCCAGGTCCAGCTCGGCAAGCCGCGCCTCCACCCAGGCTTTCACGCTCTTTTCATCGTTGGCCGCCGCCTGCTCAACGGTCCAGTCGGCTTCCTCGATGGCCTTCTTCGCGGCGGCCACAGCCGCCTCATTCACCGCGGGGGACGCCTCCAGCGTATAGCTCCCCACGACCTTGTCGGCGCTCCAGACGCAGCTCTGGAAGCTCACGTCCACGCCGTTAGTAAAGCTGACCGTAAAGGTATAGGTCCCGGATGGCGTGGCAGGGTCCACTTTAAAGGTATATTTTGCCCAGACCGCGTTTGCCGCCAGGTCGTCGCCCTTGGCGTAGTCCTCGGCGGAAGCGGCAAAGCGCCCCTTTTCCACATTGGCGGTCAGATCCTTGAGGGCAACGCCCTCGATGCTTTGCAGGGTGATATGGCTGTGGTCGTTCCAGTCGATGACCGCATCCGCCGCGCCGAAGGCGGACACAGCCTTGAGCCCGATCAGGCTTGCTACCAGCGTATCCGTTCCCTCGGCCTCCACTTCCAGAAGGAAGTTGCCCGCGCCGACGCGCCAGCCGGCGGAAACGGAAGCGTCGCTCCAGGCATAGCTCTGGAAGTTCACATCCACGCCGTTGGTAAACGTCAGGTTGAAGTCATACTTGCCGTCCGGGACGCTGTCGGCCATCTTGAAAACATAGCTGAGCCAGACCGCGCCCGCCGCCATGCTGTCGCCCTTGGTATAATCTTCGGCGGAAGCGGCAAAGCGCCCCTTCTCCACATTGGCGGTCAGGTCTTTTAGAGCCCCGGCCCGGATCGACTGCAAGGCAAAATACTTGCTGTTATAGCTCATGACGCCATCCGTCGCACCGAAGGCGGCGACGGCCTCCTGGCAGACCAAGGAGACGGTCAGAGTCCCGTCGCCGTTGTCGCTGATCTCCAGGCTGAATGGGTTTGCCGCCGCCGCGCCGGTGGATACGATCATCAGCGAGAGGATCATCACCAGCGCCAGGCAGAGGGCAAGCGCCCGTTTGAATTTGCTTTTCATCTTTTCCTCCTCTTTTCCATGGGGACAGGGGGATGGTTATTCGGGACAGGGGGACGGTTATTCATGTCCCGCAGGGACATAAGAACTGTCCCCTCTGCTCTCTTTTCTCCTCTGTCTTTCCGCTTCCAGGTCGGACAGGAGTGACGGTTCCTATGTCCTTTCGGACATGAGTAACCGTCCCTCTGTCCTCGTCTCTTACCAGGCCAGGGAATCCAGCCCGGCAGCGACGCGCTTCATTTTCAGGGTGTCGGAGGAATTGATCTTGCCGTCGCCGGTGATGTCCAGGAGCAGCGCGGTAATGGCGTCAGGCTCCTTGATCCCGGCGACCAGCTGCTTCATCAGCAGGGTGTCGGAGGAATCCACCTTGCCGTCGCCGGTGATGTCGCCCTTGATGCGGACGATCACCTTGGTATAGGCAGAGGCGTCGAAGGTCACGGTGTTTCCGCTGACCGAGGCAGGCAGAAGCGCATAGCTCCCGTCCGCCTTCTGTCCGATCACCGCGCAGGCCAGGGCGCAGTCCACCGTAACAGTGCCGGTTTTCGCGTCCGCGACGGTCACCTTGGCGGCAGATCCACTTTGGTTGTCGATCTCGCCGGTCCAGCCCATGGAATAGTCTTCCTTGGTGTAGTCGTCGGTATAGTGGAATACGATCTCGTCCCCGTCGGAGAGGAACTGCTGCGCTACGCCATTATTGGAACCTTTGCCGTTGATGGTATACATCCAGCCGGAATTGGGCCCGTTGTCGAATTCGCCAATCGTCACCCCATTCCGGGTAATGCTGGGAATATAGGCGGTACCCAAAGCGGTTTTTTCTTTGACGGTGACCGTGATGTTGTTCTGCCCCAGCGCCTCCCGGATTAGGTCCAGGACCGTGGCGTTGCCGTCCAGGGTATACGCCGTCTTGGTGATCCAGGTCTGGAGGTTGCCCGCCGCCAGGGTGTGCACCACGCCGTCCTCGTCGCTGTTGTGGAGGTCGTCGCCCAGCAGCGTGAAATAGACGGTGATGCCCTCCGCGTCCTTTTTCAGGATCGTCACCTTGAAGCTGGCGGACACCGCGCCGAAAGCAGCCACAACGGTGCATTCGCCCTGCTTAGAGCTGTCAAAACCGCTGAAGCTCAGTTCGCCGGCGCTCACGGTCTTCGTCGTCCCGTCGCTGTAAGTAAGGGTAAAGACCATGCCGTTAGTGTCCAACTCGTCGCCGACATAGTATTCCGTCGCATATTGACCGCTGAGGGTAAGGAAAGATGGAATGGGATCGCCGTTGGTCTTGGGGTATTTTTCGCCCTGCTCCCAGTTTTTCAGCGAATTTTCCCCGTTGTTCAGAAGGGCTAGGAC
>JBGUIY010000095.1:0-9852 GCA_045113475.1 Christensenellales bacterium
TGACGTTGCTTTCCCTGCTGAAAGCCACGGGAAAGTCCGTGCCGGACGCCTCGTTTGCGGCGACGCTCTGCAGCAGCGCTTCGTGCATGGGGCCGATGTTGACCGTTTTGGTCCGGATGCCCAGCGCGCGGCAGACCTGCCGGCTGTCCTCGATATCCGTCTGCACGCCGTCGGGCATCATCACGCCGTATACGTTGTCCCTGCCCAGGGCACGGGCGCAAAGGGCAGCAGTGACGGTGGAATCCTTGCCGCCGGAAATGCCCAGTACGACTTTGGTGAAGCCCTGGGTCCCGGCCATCTTCCTGATGGCGGCCACCAGGCGGTCCCTGACCGCCGCGGCGTCAAACTGGCAGGCTGTTTTCATGTTTTTGTCCCTCCGTTCGGATCACAGAATGTCGATCTGGCAGCTGGCCATGGTTTCCAGCGCGGCCTGATGCTTTGCCGGGGTGACGCCGGCGCAGCAGGCGGCGCTGACCTGGACGTCCGCCTCGGGAAAATGCGCTTTGATCAGGAGCGCGTTGGACACGACGCAGATATCCGTGCACAGGCCGATCAGCTCCACGGTCAGTTTTTCGTCCGGCGCGGCCTGTGCGGCGATGATCTCCGGCAGCTTCACGCTGCCGAAGGTCGGCTTTTCCACCAGCAGGGCGTCGCCCAGCGCTTCCCGGATCGCGGGATCCAGCCGCCAGCCCTCAGTATCCCTGACGCAGTGGGGGACCGGCAGATACGCGCCTTCCCGGGTGCTCATATAGTCCTGCCCGTGCGTGTCCAGCGTGGCGATGACCGTGTATCCCGCCTCCCGGCAGTCCCGGATCCGCTTCGCGGCGGCGGGGACGATCGCCCGGGCTTCCGCGCTGCCCAGCGAACCGTCGATAAAATCCTTCTGCATGTCCACGACGATCAGAAACTTGCTCATGATGGCGCTCCTTTCATGGTTCGGGCTGGAACCTGTACAGCACCGACGGCCTGCCCGGGCCCTGCTTGTCTTCCTTTTCGGTGCGGATGACCCGGCCCTCTTTTTCGTACTGGGTGCGGATCATCCGGCGGAAATTGCTGCTGTCCGTCGGCCTGTCCATCACCGCTTCAAACACAGTCTGCAGCTCGCTCAGGGAGAAGGATTCCATGTCGGCCAGAAAACGGAAAGCGATGTCCGTGTAGCCGATCTTGCCGCGCAGGCGCCTGACGGCGGTTTCGACGATGCCGGCATGGTCGAAGGCCATGTCGCTGGCTGCCAGCTCGGTGCCGTCGTCCGCGTTGAGCCGCAGGGCGCTTCCCTCCGTGCGGAGGTCGAAAGCCTTCATCCCATGGGCGGCCTCCGTCTCCGCCGCTTCGCCGCCCGGCAGGATGACCAGGTAGGCGATGGAGATCACCCGGCCCCGGGGATCGCGGTTGATGGCGGAAAAGGTGTACAGCTGCTCCAGGTAGGCCCCGTTCACCGGCAGCATCTGCTGCATCAAGGCGCGCAGGGCTTTTTCGGCGGATTCCTCCCGTCCGATGAAGCGGCCGGGCAAGGCCCAGCAGCCCTGGTAGGGCGGCGCGGTCCGGCGGGAGAGCAGCACCCGGAGCCGGCCCCGGCGGACGGCCAGGATCACCGCGTCCACAGCGACAGGCATCTCATGGGGCGTCAGGGAATCGTTCATGGGGCTCGCCTCACTTTCATGGTCGCTAAGACCATAATTATATTAGCACTGCAATTTTATATTGTCAATAGATTTTGTTAAAAAGACAAAAATTATTTGAGCGGGTCGCTGTGCGGTGCCGGATGCCGCGGGCAGCATGAAGCTGCTTGCTTATACTAATTCTCATCTAAATAAATGTATATATGTGGGATGGATTTTGCGACAGATCAAGAAAGACGTCCGAAAGCGTATCCGAAGATACGGTGAGGACGGCTGACGCAGAGATGTCGCAAAAGCTGCCCACAGATGTGCATGTTTTAGGTGAGAATTAGTATTAAACGGCAGCAACAAACACGTTGAACCGGGGCGGCGCTTCTGCTATAATGGCAGGGAAATTGATCCGGAAAGCCGGGAAGGAGGCGGAAGCTTGAACCACCACGAACGAATGACATGCGAACCGGTTAAAAGACTGACGCTCGAGCTGGGGCTCCCCTCCATGCTGTCCATGGTGATCGCCACGGTATACAATATGGTCGATACCTGGTTCGTATCCCGCCTCGGCACCCAGGCGACCGCCGCAGTGGGGATCAGCTTTGCCATCATGGAGCTGATCAATTCCCTCGGCTACCTGTTCGGTACGGGCGGCGGCACGCGCATCGGCCTGCTCCTGGGCGCGAAGGACCGCCGGGGCGCGTCGCAGGTAGGCTCCACCGCGGCGTGCTGGGCGCTGGGGCTGTCCCTGCTGTTCGGCGCGGGCGGCCTCGTCTTCCTGACGCCGCTGATGCGGCTGCTGGGCAGCACGCCCACCATACAGCCCTGGGCGGAGGACTACGGGCGCTTTATCCTGCTGGGCTTCCCGGTCATGTGCCTGTCCATCGTCCTGGCGACCTTCCTGCGCTGCGAGGGGAAGAACCGCCTTTCCCTGATCGGGATGGGCCTGGGCGGTGTGCTGAACATGCTGCTGGATCCGCTGTTCATCTTCGGATTCGGGCTCGGCATCACCGGCGCGGCGCTGGCCACTTTCCTGAGCCAGGCAGTGAGCCTGGCGGTGCTCCTGTATTTCTTCCTGTCCGGAAAAACGGAGACCCGGCTGGCGCCGGATGCGGTCCTCGGCGACGGGAAGCTGATCGCCGGCGTCCTGCGCGCGGGCCTGCCCTCCCTTTGCCGGCACGGGGCGGGCACCCTGTCTTCCGTCTGCCTGAACATTGCGGCGGGGATGTACGGCGGGGACGCGCTGATTGCGGCGCTCTCCATCGTGAGCAAGGTGACGGCCTTCATCCTGGCCCTGCTCAAAGGCCTGTTCCAGGGGGCGCAGAGCGTCTATTCCTATAATAAAGGAGCCGGGCACGGCAGCCGTATCCGGGAGGCGTACGATTTCACCCTGCGGGTCAACCAGACCGTCATCTGTGCCATCGCCGCCGGCATGTATTTCCTGGCGCCTGCCGTGCTGAGCCTGTTTGCCGCGACGGACCCGGAAACCGTCGCCCTGGGCGTCGAAGCGCTCCGGTATCACACCTTCGGGCTCATCCTGATGCCCTACGGCTTTTCCGTCAACATCCTCCTGCAGGCGGTGGGGGAATCCGGAAAGTCGACTTTCCTGGCGTCCCTGCCCCAGGGGCTCTGCTTTGTGCCGCTGGTTTTCCTGCTGCCGGCGCTCTTCGGGGTTCCGGGGCTCATGCTGACGCCGGCCGCGGCCTATCTGGCGACGGACGTCATTACTGTGCCGTACAAGAAAAAGTATGTGGACGCCCGGTACCCGGCCGCGGGCCGCGCATAGATAGCCCCTTCAATCGGTTCTTATCTGACTTGACTGCGGAAGGAGAAAGCGTATGGAAAAAATCACTTTGGGTTCTTCCGGCCTGACGGTGTCCCGTATTTGCCTGGGAGGGCTCTCCTTCGGCCGCGTGAACGAAAACGGCCACCGCTGGCTGCTGGATCAGGAGGCGAGCACCGCCATGATCGCCCATGCCCTGGACATGGGCGTCAATTTCATCGACACGGCGAACAAATACGCCGACGGCTCCAGCGAGGAGTTCATCGGCAAGGCGCTGAAGGATATCGGCGTCCCCCGGGACCGCGTGGTGCTGGGTACGAAGGTGTATTTCAACGCCACCACGCCGGAGCACCTGACGCGGAAAGCCATCTTTTCCGAGATCGAAGCCTCCCTCAGGCGGCTGCAGACGGATTACGTCGACCTGTACCAGGTCCACCGCTTCGATTACGATACCCCCGTGGAAGAGACCATGGAGGCCCTGGATGCGCTGGTCCGCGCGGGCAAGGTGCGGGCCATCGGCGCGTCCAGCATGTACGGCTACCAGTTCCACAATATGCAGCTGGCGGCCGAGCGCAACGGCTGGACGAAGTTCAGCACCATGCAGAACCACTACAACCTCCTCTATCGTGAGGACGAGCGCGAGCTGATCCCCGTCTGCCGCCAGTACGGGGTGGCCCTGATCCCCTACAGTCCGCTGGCCAGCGGGCACCTGACCCATCCCGGCTGGGACTCGGGCACGGCCCGCAGCCGGACGGACAAGGTGGCCGCGGGCAAGTACGACCGCATGATGGAGGACGACCTGCCCATCATCGGGCGGGTGGAGGAAGTAGCGGCGGCGCACCGCGTGTCCATGACCTGCATCGCCCTGGCCTGGCTCTACCGGAAGGGCGTGGCCGCGCCTATCGTCGGCGCGACAAAAACCGCCCATTTCGACGATGCGGTCAGGGCGGTGGATGTTCAGCTTTCGGATGACGAATGCGCGTATCTGGAAGAACCGTACCGGCCGCATCCGGTGTCCGGGGCGATTTAAGATTAAAAACCAAGTTTCAAGGGGCACCGCGATCGATCAATGAAAGCCGCGGTTTCATATAATAACTGGACTTTTGAGAATTTCACAGTAATACTGTTATGAAAATTATTGCTGGTTATCATGCAAGGGCGGAAGGCTTGTTCCTTACCGTACGTACCGGTGACTTTGCCGCACGAAGGCAAGCGGAATGTCAGCGTTGTTCCTGGGCGTTTTATCAAAAATCATATGTTGTGAAGAAGCACCGATGGGCGTTGAGATTATCAAAAGACATACGATGTAGAGGCGGCCCCTGGGCATCCCGTGCGCGGTGCGCGAGGCGCTTGCGCCCGCGGTGCGCGCGCGATACAACCGCCATACCCGCAACATAATGATTCAAGATTGTATCTCGGGTCGTGTTCGTTATTGAGGCAGCCTTTACGCCATGAAGGTGGCGGCCCAGGGGCCGCCGCTACATGACACCATTTGTGATTGCAGCGATGTTTATTGACATGAATCAATAAAACACAGCTTCACGTGATATGTGGTTGAAATTTTGGCGATCAACGGCAATTCTCACCCAACTAATACACAACTCCTGGCGTCTTTTGCGCCGCCAGCCCTCACCCTGTCTGATCAGCTTTCACCTGACAGCATGCGCCACAGCGTGGTGCGGCTGATGCCTAGCTGGCGGGCGGTCTGGGACTGGTTGCCGTGGTTTTCCGCCAGGACCTGTCGGGCGACGTTGCGGGAGATCTCGTCCAGCGTCATCCCGCTGAAGGGCAGGCTGCCCGCCTGCTCCGGCGCGCGCCGGTAGACCTTGCGCTCCTGCGCCAGCAGTTCCGCGACGTCCGTGCCGGAAATATAGGGCCCCGGGGTCAGGATGGTCAGCTCGTGCAGCACGTGCTTGAACTGGGTATAGTTGCCGGGCCAGTTGTAACGGGTCATCATTTCCAGCGCTCCGGGCTCGAAGCCGGAGATCTGTTTGCCCAGCTCCATGTTCAGGTTGCCTAGGTACAGGCTGGCCAGCGCGGGGATCTCGTCCCTGCGGCTGCGCAGGGTGGGCAGGTTCAGGGAGAGGGGCCCCAGCTTGACGGACAGCTTCCTGGCAAAGCTGTTCAGCGTTTCCCCTTCCAGAGTGTCACAGGAGAATAACAGCCACAGGCGCCGCGTAAGCCCGGTCTCCTCAATCAGGGAGATCAGGGCGTTTTGACGCTGCTCCGGCGCGTCCTCCATATGCTGGAAGAAGATCGCCGTGCCTTCCGTGCTCAGGGGCGATTCATGCCGCTCCAGCAGGAATTCCCAGCCTTTGTCAGTCAGGCGCGAGCCGTCCACCGCGATGAAGGGGTGGTTTTTGAGCCGGCTGCGCAGGTAGAGGGCGCGGGCGATCTGTTCCTTGCCGGTGCCCTCCTCGCCGACGATCATCACCGCGTGGCCGGACTCGGCGATGGGGGAGAGGCGCTGCTCCATTTCGCCCATGGAGCCGCTGACGGTGAAAAAGCTGTTGCTGAACAGCTGCTCGCACTCCGGGGCGTCATAGGAGCGGATGCCCGAATGGACGGTCCGCAGGGGGATCTGGGAGGGCTGGTCCCGGAAAACGTAATATCTCTGCCCCTGCAGCTCGAAGCTGGAGGCGCTGACCGCGTGCACGATGCCGCCGGTGTGGTGGTAAAACAGGAGCTCGCCCTTGTTGGGCACGCTGGGGATGCGGCGGCGCATCACCGTCAGCAGTTCTTCAGACAGGATATCGGAAAGGGCGAACACCTTTTCGCGTTTCATATTGAAAACGACGCAGTAGCGCGAATCCTGGCTGATCATGCTGCGCAGGAACTGGTTTTCATGCCGGATGCGGCGGAAGGTGCCGCCCTGGCTTTCCGCGTCCTGAAGCGCCTGGTGCAGGCTGCTTTCGCCCGAGGTGATCAGCATGGCCTGGAAACCCTCGCTGCGCGCCACGCTGTGGGTGACCATATCGCAGATGACGGTGTGGACATTCCTTTCCCGCAGCTTCTGCAGCACCCGCGTGACCTCTTCGCTGTGGTGCACGGTTTCGATGGGGATATCGAAACGCATCAGGTTGCACAGGGTGTGCGCGTTTTCGGTCACCCCCGGAAAGCCGACGATGGCCGTCTGGTCGGTATAGTTCTCGGCCAGCTTGATGGTGCGCAGCACGTCGTACAGCGACACGGGGATCTCCACGACAGGCAGGTCGGTAACGTCCCGCAGCATTTCGGCGGTGCCCCCGCGGGAGATGATGACGTCGAACTGCGAGAGGTCCAGCTGCTGGGCGATCTCGACGCCCGCCTGCAGGTCTCCCGTATAGGCTTCCAGCTGGATGCCGGGATAGGCTTCGGCGGCGCGGATCAGGGATGTGGCCATCGCCTCGTAAGGGGCGATAGACAGTATGCGGATAGGCGTTTCATTGTGAGCAGGCATGTGATATCCTCCTATCTGTTTCAATTCTATATCATTTTTGAACAGATAGTCACCATCATATTATCATAAAATGTTCAAAAATGGAACATATATGAATGGTAAATTTGAAAAAATCATGCAAATGTTTCAAATATTAACACAATATTATTCTGCGCGAATTGCGATAGGCGGAACCGGCCAATATAATAAAAACCGAAAAGGGAAACTGATGCCCAAGGAGTGGAAGCACATGATCAAACTGCTGATCATCGCAGATGATTTCACAGGCGGACTGGACACGGGCGTACAATTTGCAGCAAGGGGGATCCGTACCCGCGTGGTGACTGATCCGGAAACGGACTACGTCGCTGCCGCGGACGGCGCGGAAGTGCTGGTGGTGGTGGCCGAGACGCGGCATATGCCGCCTTTCCGGGCATACGATGCGGTCTACCGCGTGGCCCTGGCCGGCAAACGCCTCAATGTGCCGCATATCTATAAGAAGACGGACTCCGGCCTCCGGGGCAATATCGGCGCCGAACTCAGCGCCGTCATGGACGCCTGCGGGGAAAAGCAGATGGCCTTCCTGCCGTCCATGCCGGCGATGGGGCGCGTGACCAGGAACGGCGTGCATTATATCGACGGCCAGCCTGTCAGCAAGTCGGTGTTCGGCCGCGATCCTTTCGAGCCGGTGACCGAGTCGGACGTGATCCGCCTGCTGGCGCTGCAGACGCCGGTCAAGGCGAGGTCCGTCACATGGGATATGATGCCCGAGGGGGGCGAGGGCTTCCTGATCGTGGACGCGGAAACGGACGAAGATCTGCGCAGGGCCGGCCGGGAGCTGGCGAAAACGGGCCGGCTGCGCATCACTGCCGGCTGCGCGGGCTTTGCCTCTGTGCTGCCCGAGCTGCTGGGGCTGACCGTGGGCGAAACGCCGCGGGTGCCGAAGCTGGATTACGGCCTCTTCATCCTCTGCGGCAGCGTGAACCCGATCACGCGCCGCCAGCTGGATCACGCTGAAAAGAACGGCTTCACCCGCCTGCATATAGAGCCCGAACAGAAGCTGGAAGCGGGATACTTTGAAACGGACGCGGGGAAAGCGGCGCTGGCCGGCTGGCAGAATGCCGAACGCGACATCCCCTGGCTGATCCTGGACGCCAACGACGCCGGGAAGGACAACGCGGACACGGCGGCCTACGCCGCGAAGCGCGGCATGACCACCGAGGAGCTGCGCAGCGGGATTTCCTCCGCCCTGGGCGTGATCCTGCCCGAGATGATGAACACCGACACCGCGCGTACCATGCTGATCACCGGCGGTGACACGCTGCTCCAGTGCATGGACCGCATGAAGGTGCACCAAATGGAGCCGCTGCTGGAGATCTTCCGCGGTGTGGTGCTCTCCCGCTTCGAGGCGATGGGCCAGGCACGGTTCGTGATCACCAAATCCGGCGGCTTCGGCGAGGAGACCCTGCTCAGCGATCTGAAACAGCTGATCGAAGAACAGTATCAACATAAATGAGGAGGAATCGGACATGAACTATCCCCAGCTTCCCGGTCTGACACCTGACGGCCGCCTGTACCAGAATGTGGATATGGGCACAGTCGAGGCTTTCCTGCCTTCGGGCGGATACCCGACCGCGCACGCTCCGGCGTTGCTGGAGCTGCCTGACGGCGCGATGCTCTGCTGCTGGTTCGCCGGCACCTACGAGGGCAGCGCGGATATCCGCATCATCTGCTCCCGCCTGGAAAAGGACGGCCTGCGCTGGTCCGATCCGGTGGATATCTCCGGCGATCCGGAGCGCAGCGAGCAGAACCCCTCCCTGTTTGCCGGCAACGATGGCGCGGTATGGGCGATCTACACGGCCCAGAAGGACCGCCAGGCGGGGAAGGACAACATGCAGTTCACCTCCCAGATCCGCGTGCAGAAGAGCACGGACGGCGGAAAGACCTGGGGCCCCTATGAGACGCTGTTTGCCCGGGAAGGCAGCTTCTGCCGCCAGCCCATCCAGGTGCTCTCCAACGGGCGCTGGATCTTCGCCAACTGGCTGTGCACCGACAGTCCCGACGGCCTCTCCGGCGATCCGACGGCCCTGCAGATCTCCGATGACCAGGGCAAGACCTGGCGCCAGGTGGATATGCCCGGCAGCCGCGGCCGTGTCCACGCCAACGTGGTGGAGCTGGAGAACGGGCACCTGGCCGCGTTCATGCGCTCCCGCGAGGCGGACTTCATTTACCGCAGCGAATCCGGCGACTGGGGCGACACCTGGTCCGTGCCGGTCCCGACGCCGCTGCCCAACAACAACTCTTCCATCAGCGCACTGAAGCTGCAGAGCGGGCGCGTGGCCATCGCTTACAACCCCACCTGCACGCCTGACCCGCAGCCCGGCAAGGCTGCCTGGCCCGGACTGCGCTGCCCCGTGGCCGTGGCCCTGAGCGAGGACGGCGGCCTGACCTTCCCGCTGATCCGCTGGATGGAGCGCGGCGAGGGCTACGTGGGCGAGGAAAACAAGACCAACAACCGCCAGTACGAGTACCCCTACCTGATGCAGAGCAGGGACGGCATGCTGCATCTGGCCTACGCGGCCTATACGCGCAAGGGCGTCAAATACGTCCGCTTCAGCGAGGAAGACGTGATCGGCAGGAAGCGCGAGAAGGTCGGCCTCTATAACCCGACTGCCGCGCAGACGAGGTAATGCAGGACAGGGGCGTGAAGTGTGAATAGTGGAGACAGTCTTTTTCGGCAGACCGGAAAACTCCACTCTCAACTCTCCACTCTCCACACTATCGAAAGTCATCAGGATAAACGGAGGTAGAATCAGATGCTGGCATCTTACAACCTGAAAATGCCCCATGCCGTGTACGGCGGCGTCAACGCCATGGACAACATCACCGCGATCATCAAGGCGACCGGCGCCAAAAAGGTCGCGATGTTCACAGACCCCGGCATCGAAAAGACCGGCCTGTTCGCCCTGCCGGAGGCGGCGGTCAAGGCCAGCGGCGTGGAATACTACGTGCTGGACGACCTGAAGCCCGAACCGGATTAC
>JBGUIY010000096.1:0-5676 GCA_045113475.1 Christensenellales bacterium
CATCTCAACGCATTTCCTCTTGTACTCATAACTGTATCGCATAAAAATACCCTCCTTACTGGTGTCCAGTAAAGAGGGTACACATCAGACTGTCCCCAGTGTCCACTTTTTTGGCTTTATTTGCGTTTCAGGATTTCGCTCATGACGATGCCCTGGACGATGTCGCTGCCGTTCCATCTCAGCTGCAGGCCGGGAACCGTTGCCTCCGCTTCGGGGGAGGCGGCTTCGGCCGCGGTGAGGGGAGCCATCTGCTCATCATGGCAGGGATCGTAGCCTTCGCCTGTGGTGGCGCTCATACTGCCCTGGTAGACCGAATCATCATGTTCGGTCACGGTAATTGTGGGCTGCAGAACGGTGGGCCGATAAAAGGAACCTTCATCAGGCTGGGGCTGGGGAGCCGGCTGAAGATCAGCCTGCTTCGGAGCGTTTGCACCGGGGCGCTGCACGGCAGGTCTTCCGCTCCGGGACGCCTGCTGCTGTTGCTGTTTTGCTGCCTTGCTGGCTTTGGCCAGAAGGCCGGCGAGGCCCCAGACAAAGACAAGGATCAGAATCGGTGCTGCGTCCATCGAAAGGATCACCAACCCTTCACAACAATTAACAATGAATAATTAATAATTAACAATTATAGATGCTTTTAGGCCTGGAATGCCGGAGTGTCCGGCATTCCAGGTACTATCAATCAGATGAAATCAGGCTTATTTCTTTCCGCGGGGCTGCTGGTCACCGGCGGGCTGCTGGGGCGCGCTGGCCTTGGCAATGGATTCCCGCATTTCGGTATCGGCAATGGTGTTCTTCATCTGGTAGTAATCCAGGACACCCAGCTTGCCTTCACGCAGCGCGGTCGCCATAGCCTTCGGCACTTCGGCCTCGGCCTCGACCACCTTCGCGCGCATCTCCTGCACGGAAGCCTTCATTTCCTGCTCGTGAGCCACAGCCATGGCGCGGCGCTCTTCCGCCTTCGCCTGGGCGATACGGCGGTCAGCCTCGGCCTGGTCCATCTGCAGCTGGGCACCGACGTTGCGGCCGACGTCCACGTCCGCGATATCGATGGAGAGGATTTCATAGGCGGTGCCGGCGTCCAGGCCCTTGTCCAGCACGGTACGGCTGATCAGGTCAGGATTCTCAAGCACCTGCTTGTGGGTTTCGGCAGAACCGACGGTGGTAACAATACCTTCACCGACACGGGCGATAACGGTTTCCTCACCGGCACCGCCGACCAGGCGTTCAATGTTGGTGCGCACGGTCACGCGGGCCTTGGCGCGCAGTTCGATACCGTCCTTGGCGATAGCGGCAACCACGGGGGTCTCAATGACCTTGGGGGTAACGCTCATCTGCACGGCCTGGAAAACATCACGGCCGGCCAGGTCGATGGCGCAGGCTTTTTCAAAGGCCATGTCGATGTTGGCGCGCTGAGCGGCGATCAGGGCGTTGATGACGCGGTCCACATTACCGCCGGCCAGGTAGTGGGTTTCCAGCTGGCTGATGGTCAGGTTCAGACCGGCCTTGGTGGCCTTGATCAGGGGGTAAATCAGGCGCTGGGGAACGATGCGGCGGATCCGCATACCGACGAGCGCGCTGATCGGGACATGCACGCCGCTGGCCAGGGCGGAAATCCACAGGCCCATGGGTACGAAGTGCAGGAAGATCGCCAGGGCGATCAGGACAACCACCACGATAATCGGGATCAGGATAGCAGATTCCATAAAACAGAGCTCCTTTCAAACAGTAAACAAATCAGTCTTTTTTGCGGATAACATAGTGGTCGCCTTCCATGCCGGTTACCAGGACGGGGGTGCCTCTTTCAATGAAGGTTCCGTCGGTGGCGGCATTCAGGCGGGCGCCGTCAATCTCAATCTGGCCGGCAGGCCGCAGCGAAGTGACCGCGACGCCCTCCATGCCGATCCAGTGATCAGGCTTGGTATTGCCGGCGGGCGTTTCCGTTTCCTTCAACACCAGCGGACTTTTGCTGAGCCGGCCGTTGAGGGCACTCCGGTAGGAAATGAAGAGCGCGATGCCGATCAACACAGCCACAGCCGCGAAGGCCAGCAGCGCCGTGCCGATGCCGAAGAGCTGCCAGCAGCAATAGATGGCGGCGAACTCCAGCAGCAGACCGCCGACGCCCGCAACGCCGAAGCCGGGCATGAAGGCTTCCAGGATAATCAGTCCGGAGCCGAGCACGAAGCCGATGATCATGATGAGATTCAACGCGAATTGATCCATACAGGTGCCTCCTTTCCTTTTATTTCGCTGACTTTATTGTATACATTCTCTGCCTGCTATTATATGACAAAAAGTGAAAAATAGAACAGTCTATTTTTTCGTTTGTTACAGATTCCAGTCCGGTTCCGCCCTGCCGCAGAGGGGACAGCGGTCCTCCTGGCGCAGATCCGTGAACACATGACCGCACTCCGGACAACGGCGGCCCAGCAGGTAATCGTGAAACAGCCAGATGAGCATGTTGGCCATGTCCTCGTCCACAAAGGCCCGGTCATCCGCCAGGGTGTCCAGCCGGGAAGCCCAGACATTCCGCGGCAGGCCGAACACGGAGGCGCGGGCCTGGCGGGGACGGTTGAAGCGGATGACGTCCACCACGGGAACGGGGCAGAGCAGGTTGCGTGCGAAGGCCTCGGCCTCCGCGGCCAGGCCGGCGTCCGGCACGCGGCCGGGAACCAGCAGCTCCGGATAATCCCGGTAGTGGTTCATGAACAGGTGGCCCAGCTCCACGCACAGCGGAAAGCGCAGGCGGTCCGGATCCGGAATGTCATCCCGCCAGACGATACAGAAGGCGGGATAGGTCAGGGTCAGGACGGGGTTCATCTGCATCCGGCCGGGAAGATCCCCGGGGAACCAGCCGGCGTTGGAAAGCACGGCGGAATACGGGATGACGGAGATCCCGGCGGCCTGTCCGATGGCCAGGGGATCAACCGGCAGGCGGGCAATCTGCAGGTCGCTGCAGACCGCGCAGGCATAGCGAACGGCACGGTCAATCCGCGCTGTCAAGGCCATGAGAGGCTCCGCCTCCTCCCTGTTATTGATCGATGTCCATACCTATGACATGATACCATACGCGCGGACTTCGCACAACCGGCGGCGATTGTTGCATATCAAGGGTTTCCATGGTATAATTCCTTTGTTTCGCATGAGCGGAACAGCAACTTTGGACATGTGTGAGTATCTGAAAGGATTGAATCATTATCATGGGTCTATGGCTTGCCCTGATCCTGTGTATCGCGCTTTCGGCGTTCTTTTCCGCAACGGAAACGGCTTATTCCGCCTGTAACCGGGTGAAACTGAAGACTGTGGACGGCCCCCGGAAGGGAAAAGCGCAGACCGCCCTCGGCCTGCTGGAAGAATATGACTCCCTGATTACAACTGTATTAATCGGCAACAACCTGGTGAACATCGTGGGCACCGCCATCGCGACCCTGCTGTTCACCACGCGTATTTTACCCGGCCAGGAGGACCTGGCCACCACTGTTGCGTCCGTGATGATGACGGTGCTGGTGCTGTTCCTGGGCGAGGTCGGCCCCAAGACGCTGGCCAAGCAGCAGCCGGAGAAATACGCCATGGCCGTCAGCGGCGTGATCCGCGTCCTGGTTACCGTGCTGCGCCCCCTGGACTGGCTGTTCGCCCTGTGGCGGAAGCTGCTGGCGAAGATGATCAAGCCGGAGCAGGAAGAGAGCCAGATTGAAGATGAACTGATGACCATGATCGATGAAGCCCAGACCGAGGGCGACATCGAGGAGGAAGAGGGCGAACTGATCCGTTCCGCCATTGAGTTCAACGACCAGAACGCGGCGGACATCATGACGCCCCGGGTGGACGTGACCGCCCTGGAGGACAACGCGACGATTGAAGAGGCCGCGGACGCGTTCCGCGACACCTGGTTCTCCCGGATTCCGGTCTATCACGAGGACCTGGACCATGTCATCGGTATCCTGCATGAGAAGGATTTCTACAAGATGACCCACGAGGGCGTCACCGACATCACGAAGATCATGAAGGAGCCGGTGTTCGCGCCGGCCAGCCTGTCCATCAGCAACCTGCTGAAGCTGTTCCGGACGAGCCAGACCCACCTGATCATCCTGCTGGATGAGTATGGCGGCACCGACGGCATCGTCACCATGGAGGACGTGCTGGAAGAACTGGTGGGCGAGATCTACGACGAGCATGACGAGGTCAGCGAGGAGGTCGTCGAACAGGAAGACGGCACCCTGATCGTGGACGGCAACATGCAGCTGCAGGAACTGCTGGAGAAGTTCGGCAAGGAAGACGACGAATACGACGCGGATACCGTCGGCGGCTGGGCCAGCGAGATGCTGGAGAAGGTGCCGGAAGTGGGCGATACCTTTACGCTGGACGGGCATCAGTTCACCGTGACCGAAATGGACGGCTTCCGGGTGACGAAGATGCAGGTGACGGAGGTGCCGGAAGAGAAACCGGTTGCTGAGGAAACAGAAGAAGTCGAGGAGACGGGAGAAAAGGAAGAATGAATTATTTGCCTGCGGCAAATATGAATTAAAGCCGTAAACGGCTTTATGAATTATTGATCTTCGATCAATATGAATTATCCGGCATCCGCCGGATATGAAAGTTACTCTGATAAACAGACAGCGCCCTGGAGGATTCCAGGGCGCTGTTTTTCAGCATTTGATGCGGCCGCCGCGCGGGAGGGGGCGGCGCAGGGGTTCGTCGGGATCGTCCCGGTCCGGATGATCCGGACGCGGGAAGTCACCGGGCCGCGGAGGACGCGGCGGACGGGGGAAGTCTTCCGGCAGATCCAGGGCCATGCGTTCCATATGGGTGCTGAGCTTGTCGCACAGGGCGCAGAACTGCTCCTTTTCCTCGTCAGTCAGGCAGGAGGTCATCTTGCCGGCTTCCCGGTTGCGGGCGGCTTCCATATCGGAAACGGCCTTCCGGCCTCTGTCGGACAGGTTGATCCGCTGCACGCGGCGGTCGTCCTCGTCCACGGTGCGGGTGATGAATCCGTCCGCTTCCGCGCGGGACAGGATCTCGCTGAGGGAGGAGGGACGGACATCCAGGAATTCGCAGAGTTCCCGGGAGGATACGCCGGGGTTCTTCGCGGCGCAATCCAGCAGGCGGCCGACAGCGGGAGGGAAGGGATATTCCCGGCGCTCCGGCGGGATGCGGCGCATGGCACGGGCCAGCTTCAGGCAGGCCAGGATCACATCGGCATCACGGTTTGACATATGCATCGCTCCTTTCGAAGAGGATAAGCCGTAAGGTTCGGTACCGAACGATTAGATTATAATTCGGTACCGAAAGAATGTCAAGGGATATAAATGAATGAATACTGAAAACTTAAAACTGAAAAATGAATAATGGCGGAAAAAACAGCACAGTGTGCTGTTTTTCTGAATGAATTGCGTCCGCACCCTCAATCGTCGCCTCTCGTCCTTGGAGCGGACTCGATGCTCGTTTCGGTAAGGATTCGCGCGCGCACCGCGGGCGGAATTCCCGCCTCGCGCACCGCGCACGACAGGACTCCAGGTCGCTTTTGCCTTCGGCAAATGACCCACTGGGTCAACGCTTCCTTCGCTCCCCAACTGTCACGGCATTAAGTCGGGGGAACGATTTGGTCTGTCCCTCTGTCACATTCCCGCATTGCGTCATGGGATATAATCATTCTGAATTATGAATTGAGAATTGCCTTTC
>JBGUIY010000097.1:0-19925 GCA_045113475.1 Christensenellales bacterium
TAAATGTGGCAGCCTTTACCCCACAAAGGTGGGGGCCCTGGGGCCGCCGCTACAAGGCCACCATTTGTGATTGCAGCAATGATTTTATCAGGAATCCTCTGGTGGGAAAGTGCCGATAGGTGTTGAATATAACAGGGAAAACGTTGTAGCGGCGGCCCCCGGGCCGCCATACCCGCAGCATAATGATTCAAGTGGTATTTCGGGACATGTTCGTTATTGATACAGCTTTTATGCTGCGAAGGTAGCGGTTGTATCGCGCGCGCACCGTAGGCGCAAGCGCCTCATGCACAGGATACCCATGGGCCGCCGCTGCAAGGCCGCCATGTAAAAGCCCCCATCCGGTTGGCCGGATGGGGGTTTGCTTGTCCCTGCCTGTGCGGCAGAGGCCTTTTCGCTGCTATATCAATACAGCTGGGCGATGATGCTGACCAGCTTCTCGCGATCGTAGAAGGTGGCGGGCTTGGTCAGAACCACGTCCGGCTCCACGCCGCGGTCCACGTCGTAGAAAGAACCGTTCTTGACGAAGGCGAGCTTCCTGTTGCCGGAGACCTGGAAGCTGGTGCCCCAGGCGCTGGACATGGGCAGCACGATGCAGCTGCCGCCGCCGGAGGTGTCGCCCATCAGGGTCACCATGCCGCTGGCTTTGAATACCCAGGGAACCAGATTGCCGCAGGAGAAGCTGACGGGGGAGATCAGGCAGTACAGGTTGTACTTGGAGGCCAGGCTGTCCTTATCGTCGAACAGGCCGTCCAGGTTGGTGTCCACCAGGTAGCTGGCGGTGCTCTGGGCGTCGGTGAAGGTGTCCATGCTGGTGATCACCGCTTCGCCCAGGAACCAGCCGATCACGTACACGGCCGCGTCAGCGTCGCCGCCGCCGTTGAGGCTCAGGTCCAGCACCACGTTTTTGATGGGGCTGTTTTCACGGGTGATCTGGCGGTTCGCGTACAGGATCAGGGAAACGGTATCCTGGATGCAGCTCTGGTCGTTCAGGTTCAAGCCGTAATAGTCGAGGTCGTTCATGACAAAGCGGTTGAAGCTCACGAACGCGGTATCGCCGACCTCCTGGTAGGCGTCCCGGCCGCCCGGGATCATCTGCTGCTCGGCTGCGGAATAGCGGGCATCGTTGGCGGAATCCGCTTTGCGGGAGAAACCGTACCCGTTCAGCACCAGCTCTGTTTCAAAGCCGGTCATGTAAGAGTTTTCAATGAACGCGCTGTGGAGGTCGTCCATGTAGAAATTGATGAAATCCGCCAGCGCCGCGTCGGCCACTGCGGGATCAGGATCGGTCAGGCGCTTGTAGAAATCGGTGTTTTCCATCAGTTCGAAGAAGCTTTTCAGGTGATGCGCATCCTTGAGACCGTAGAAGGTATCCAGCTCCATGCACAGCTCGCAGAGGCCGTACTGCGCCAGTTCCGGGCTGCGCTGTGCCTTCGGCGCGCTGAAGTACTTATTGCCCGTCTCGGTCTTCACGGTCAGCGTCGTGCCGGTTTCGGGATCGGTCTTTCTTTCGGAATGCATGCGGTGGGAGCCGACGAACACCTCACTGCCGTTGAAATAGCAGACGATGCCGTTCCCGCCGGGCTTGCCCATCAGCAGGTCAAAGGTGGTGTGCAGCGGCAGCAGCAGTTTCCCGTCCTGTGCAAACATGGGGATATCGTAATCGCCGAGAAGAATGGTTTTCGACTGGCCGGGGCGCTCCATGATCAGGTTGGTGGTGCGCTTGAACAGGCTGAGCGAGCCGTTTTCAGGCTCGTCGGCGGTGAGTGAGAGCATGTCGATCTGCCCTTTCCCGGGATCGGCCGCGAAGGTGTTGTAGTTGCTGAAAAACGCGGTGCGCTGTTCGAAGTCGAAGAGGGCGGAGGAATCAGCGGGCTCGTAATAGATCATATAAGAGTTATATTCCGCGACGTATTCGCCCCGGTAGACCGGCCGGTTCATCATGTCGTTCATGAATGCGACGAAGTCGGTCAGATCCACGTAAGGCAGGTCGTTGACGCCGTCCGCGAAATACAGCGGAAGCGCTTGATAGAGCAGGGTCATCCGCCCGTTGTAGACCGGGTATTCCTTCTTTTCGAGGACATGCGCGGCCGGTTCGGCGGCTTCAGGCGCGGTTTCCGCGCAGGCAGCGCAGCAGGACAGCGCGAGCGCAAGACACAGCAGCAGGCTGATACATTTCTTCATGGTGCACGATCCTTTCTTGTTATTATCTGTTTGCGGATAGGATACGGAACAGAGTATAGCACAAGCGGGGGGAAAAGTCCAACAATTCCTGCGGGCCCTGTCAGTCCCGGCGGGCGGCGGAAAAGAAAGCTGAAAAAAAGCATCCGCGGCATTGACAAGCAAAGCGCTTGATGCTATAAGACAATTGAAAGATCAACGGAATCTGGAAGGAGCGGATGGCAAATGCTGCTGGGAGGCACCGTGTGCGGAAACTGGAACACCCCGGAGGAATGGGGGAAACTGCTGGCCGCTTCGCGCTTCAAGGCGGTCACCGCGCCTTTCAGCTGCCGCACGCCGGCAGCGGAGATCGACGCGTACTGCGATGTCGTCCGCCGGCACGGCGCGGTGATCGCGGAAGTGGGCGTCTGGAAGAACCCTTTTGATCCGGATCCTGTCCTGGCCGCGGAGAACGTGGCCTTCGCCAAGGGCCAGCTGGCGCTGGCGGACGAGCGGGACGTTCCCTGCTGCGTCAATATCGTGGGCACGGCGAGCCCGGCGGGCTGGGACGCCGCGGACCCGGGCAATTTCACACAGGAGACCTATGACCGCATCGTCGCTTCCATCCGGGAGATCATCGACGAGGTGAAGCCTGTCCGCGCTTTCTACTGCATCGAGCCGATGCCCTGGATGATCCCGGACGGCCCGGAGGTCTACCTGAAGCTGATCAGGGATGTGGACAGGCAGCAGTTCGCCGCCCACATGGATTTCGTGAACATGATCAACTGCCCCCGCCGCTATCTGGGAGCAAATGCCTTCATCGGGGAGTGCTTCCGCGTGCTGGGGCCGTACATCAAGAGCACGCACATCAAAGACTCGCGCATGGACCTGAACCGGCTGACCACGGTGCTGGAGGAGTGCAGCCCCGGAGAGGGCGGCCTGGATTTTGAGGCGGTGCTGAAGATCATCCACCGGTACCTGCCAGCCGATGCGCCGGTGCTGCTGGAGCACATGAGCACCTTTGAGGAATACGCCCGGGCCTACGACTGCGTGGCGGAAAGCGCCGCCCGCGCGGGCGTGGCGATCTGACTGGAGGAGAAAACATATGGCGAATGAACGGCCCCTGTCCGGGGATTCCATCGCGCTGAACCGCCGCTTTCTGGATCACCTGCTGGTGGAAAGCCGCGTCGTAGGCGCAGCGCACCCGACGGCGGAAACCACGCTGTTCGGTCACACCTTCGACACGCCGGTCTCCACTGGCGCGCTGAGCCACCTGAAGCCCGGCATGGCGGCCTTCGCCCAGGGCGCGAAGGAGGCCGGAGCCGCCTGCTTCATCGGCATGGGCAGCTGCGGCGAGCTGGAAGCCGCCCTGAAGACCGGCGCGAAGATCATCAAGATCGTCAAACCCTACGCGGATCCGGAGGAGATCCTGAACCGCCTGGCCTGCGCCGAGCAGAACGGCGCGATCGCCGTGGGCATGGACGTGGAGCACGCCACCAACGTCCGGGACGACCGGGACAGCCTGGTGGCCGGCTTCCGGATGAAGGCGCCGACCCTGGAAGAACTGAAGCGCTACGTCCGCGCGACCCGACTGCCCTTCGTGATCAAGGGCGCGCTCAGCGTGCGCGATGCGCTGACCTGCCGCGACCTGGGCTGCGCGGGCGTTATCCTGAGCCACCACAACGGCCTGATGCGCTGGGCCACGCCTCCGGCCATGCTGCTGCCGGACATCCGCAAGGCGGTGGGGCCGGACTTTACGCTGATCGCCGACGGCGGCATTGAAGACGGCTACGATGCCTTCAAGGCCCTGGCACTGGGCGCGGACGCCGTTTCGGTGGGCCGGCCGCTGATGCCCCCGCTGGAAGAAGGGGGCCCCGCCGCTATGGCGGAAACGCTGCGCGCCTTCACGGACGAGCTCAAGGCCATGATGCTGCGTACCGGCAGCCCGGACGTCCGGCATATCGATCCTGCTGTCATCCATCCCATTTCTTGGTAAAGGAGATATGAATATGAAAAAGGTCCGCTGGGGCGTGCTCGGCACCGCCGGCATCGCGCGTTCGTGCACCATTCCCGCCATGAAAACGGCGGATAACTGCGAGCTGTACGCCATCGCCGGGCGCAGCCTGGAGAAGGCATGGCGCTTCGCGCAGGAGTTCGGCTTTGAAAAGGCTTACGTCAGCTACGACGAGCTGCTGGCCGACCCGGGGGTGGAGGCGGTCTATATCCCCCTGCCCAACGACATCCATTACGAGTGGGTCGTCCGCGCGCTGAACGCGAAAAAGCACGTGCTGTGCGAAAAGCCCCTGGCCCTGAACGCGGGGCAGGCAGCGGAATTGTTCCGGATCGCGGAGGCCAACGGCGTGTACCTGATGGAGGCCTTCGCCTACCAGCACAGCCCCATCGTGTCCGCCCTCAAGCAGGTGCTGGACAGCGGGGCCATCGGGGAAGTGCGCTATCTGGAATCCGCATTCCTGGGCGGCCTGCCGAAGGCGGGCGATTACCGCTGGAACAGGGACGCGGGCGGCGGCGCGGTCTACGACCTGGGCTGCTACGCCGTCAGCATGGCGCAGCGGATGATGGGGCAGGAGCCGAAGGAGATCAAAGCGGCCGCGCACTTCAACAAACAGGGCATCGACCTGTTCGGCACGATGCTGTTCACCTATGAAAACGGCGCGACGGCCAACCTGTACTGCGGCATGCTGTCCGGTACGCGGCGCCTGGACCGGTTCCACGTGCTGGGCACCCGGGGCGAGCTGTATTCCCCCGTGGAATTCAACCAGGCCGGCGAGATCCCCTATACGGTGGTCGTCGACGGGAAGGCCGAAACCAGGACGGTCACCGCGCCGGACAACTACCGCCTGGAGGTGGAGCAGCTGGGCCGCTGCATCCTGGACGGCGAAACGCCGGACGTGTCTCCCGCCTTCTCCCTGGCGGTGGCCCGCACCCTGGACCGGGTGCTGGAAGAGATCGGGTTCTGGAAAGACTGATATGGCGAGTGATCTGCGGCAGAACCGCACGGCGAAGGCAGTGATCCTGAATGCCCTGCTGGCGGCAGCCAGCCTGTTCGTGAACGGCTTCGGGGTGTACCTGACGATCCAGGCGAATATCGGCGCGGGCCCCTGGGACGTGCTCAACCTTGGCCTGTCCCGCAGCCTGGGCATCCTCTACGGCACGGCGTCCATCGCGGCCTCCTGCACTATCCTGGGCATCGATATCCTGCTCCGGGAGCCCATCGGCCTGACCATGTTCATCGACGCGGTGGTGGTCGGCAAGGCGGTGGATTTCTTCAACTCGATCCACGCGGTGCCGGCCTGCGATTCCCTGCTGACGGGCATTCCGGTGATGGTGGCGGGGCTGTTCGTGATCGGCTACACGCAGTACGCCTACATGATCGCCTCCCTGGGCTGCGGCCCCCGGGACACGCTGCTGGTGGGCCTGGCGAAGCGCGTGAAGCGCATCCCCATCGGCGCGGTCAGCATCACGCTGCTGAGCGCCGCGACCTTCGTCGGCTGGTTCCTGGGCGGCCCCGTGGGCGTGGGCACCCTGATCTGCGCCTTTGCGGCTGGTCCCATCATGCAGTTCGCTTTCACCACCGTCCACTTCAACGCCACGGGCATCCGCCATCAGCGGATACAGGATTCCTTCAGGGTGGTTTTCGGCAGGGCGTGAGGACAAGGCCACAGAGAAAAGCGCCGCCGCGGAACTTGGTGCTTTTGGAGGCGCATTGCTGTTGTTCACACTCTCCTGATAAAAAATCATTGTTAATAAACATCGCAGCGATCACAAATGATGACTTTGTAGCGGCGGCCCCTGGGCCGCCATTTTTGTGGTGTGGAAGTTACCTAAATAATGAATATGGCCCATAAGCTTCCCTGATTAACGAAAAATCCAGCTGCGATATTTTGTTGTTTTAACAGAATAGTATCAATCTTTTGCCTGGGCAGAGGAAACCTGAAACAAAACACAGCTGTCCGTCTCCATTCTGCAATATGCAATAAACCCTCATCCGGCGGAACAATTGCCGGATGAGGGCTTTCAGTTTATGCCTCAGTTTTTTTCTTCAATACAGTATCCGTTCCATCTCCAGACTGGTCTGCGGGCCATGGCCCGGATACACCGGATGGTCGCCGCCCAGGGCCATGAGCTTCCGGATGGAGGCCATTTCCTGCTGCCAGCTGCCGCCGGGGAAGTCCGTGCGGCCGTAGGAGCCCTGGAACAGGGTGTCGCCGGTAAACAGCGAGCCCCTGATCCGGTAGGTAACGCTGCCGGGCGTGTGCCCGGGCGTGTGCAGTACCCGGATATCCAGCCCGGCCAGGGTCAGGACGTCGCCGCCCTGAACGGTATGGGTGGCCGGGGGACGGACGCCCCTGTCGTGCACCATTTCGGCCACGCTGAGGTGCGGGTCGCTGAGCATGGGCGCGTCCAGGCTGTGGATGTAGATGGGCTTGTCCGCGAAGGCGGACAGCGCGCCGGTATGATCGAAATGTCCGTGGGTCAGCAGCACCGCCGCCACGTTCCGCTCCCCGAGGGCTTCGCGGATGCGCTCCGGCCGGGCGGCGGGATCGATGATGATCACGTCGCTGCCGGGCCCATCGGAGACGAGGTAGCAGTTGGTCCCGAGGGGACCGAGCACCAGTGTTTCAACGAGCATGGGAATTCCCTCCTGTTCCTGGTCTGGCGGCGGTGCCGATGGGGCTTATTCGATCTCGTAGACGATCTTGATCTGCTCCGCGAGTTCGCCGCGGGTCATGGCCAGGTCGGCGTTCTCTTCGGTCGCGGCGGGGGGCAGAGGCATGTTGATCAGCGCTTCGGTGAAGCCGCCGAGCACGGCGTCGCAGATGCGGTGGGTGACCTCGGTCTCGGGTGTGTAGTCTTCGGGAACCATGCCGTAGGCGATCAGGTTCTGGTACGCCTCTTCCGGGTTGTACTCGCCGCCGATCATCACATAGAGCGCCGTGTAGAGGTCGCTGATGGTCGCGGGGGTCTCTGTGCCGAAGGTCTCCTCCGCCTGCGCGGCCATGAGGCCGTTTTCAAAGACGAAGCGCACGGCTTCGTAATGCGCATGGCCTTCCGGCAGGTCCTTCAGCACGATCTTGCTGGCATCCTGCTGGTTGAAGGGATTCAGGATCACGTCGTACAGTTCGCTGTTGGCGTTGATGGCGGCAGCGCTGCCCGCAGTGGAACGGATGCCGTTCTCGCTCAGCTTCTGGTACATGTCCGCGGCGGCAGCCAGGGCTTCGGGGGTCACCGCCTTGAGCTCGCGCATGTACTCGAGCTTGCGGTCGGCCGGGTCGCCGTTGAGCCTGCTGATCAGGGCCTCCATGGCGCCGGTCAGCTCGCCGCTGGATTTGGCGTAGCCGGCGTAGGAGGACATGATGTAGCCGTCCAGCACGTCCTGGGTGACTGTGTAATTCCGCAGTTGCTCCGGCAGGTTGTCATAGACCTCGAAGGTCTTGGCTACGTTGGGGTCGCGGTAGGTGAGCAGATAGAGGCCGCCGTCGGTGATCGCGCCGGTCCAGGGGGCGTATACGCCGTACTGGTCGCGCAGCTGCGGTACCAGGAAGACGTCGCCCACCAGGGCGGTCAGGGCGTCCAGGCTCCCGTCATAATCATCCATGCCCAGGCTGGCATAGTCCGCGACCAGGCCGTTGAACTGCACCTGCTGGTCGACGATCAGCGCTTCATGCGCGGCGGGAACGGGCAGGTCGTAGACGGCGGGCTCGATGGGAGTGTTGTCCAGCTTCGCCAGGAAGGCGTCGGCCAGCGCCGTGTTCAGGGCCAGGCCCTCTTCCGTGCCGGCATAGGCTTCAATGGCGCCGCAGCGGTTGCACAGGGTCTTCTGCACGGCCTGCAGCTTCGCGATCACGGCTTCGGGATCGCTCTCCATGGCTTTCTCGGCCGCTTCCAGGAAGCTGTAGTAATCCAGGAAGTTCACGTAGCTGTAATAGCGGTACAGAGGGCTGTTGACCGCCAGCGCGCGGTACAGCAGGATGTTGTAGGCGCCGTTGTTGATCGAGGAGCGCAGGGCGGTGCGGGCGGCGGAAATGCGCTCGGCCAGGTGCGGGTCGGTGAAGTCAGTCTCGAACACCAGCTCGTACATCAGGTCATAGTTGGCTTCCATGTCTTCGTCCATGCTGATCCAGCCCAGGCGCAGCCAGGGCGTGAACGCGTCCCTGTTGCCCAGCATGGAGACGCGCAGTTCCCTGCCGTACAGGTAACGCTCGGAGAGCACCTTCAACTCTTCCTGCGTGTGTTTGGAGGTGTTGAGGTCGCCCACCAGCTGGGTGAACAGCTTGAACCAGTGGATATCCTCCTGGGGCAGGCCGGAGACGTTCAGAAACAGTGCCGTGCGGCCCACGCCGTCCACGTCCGCGATGGTGCTGACGCGGCGGATGCCGTCCGTGCCGACCTCGTCGGAGAGGTCGTACATCTTGATTTCCTCCGGCAGGGAGGCGACGGTGACAGCCTGCAGCTGGGCGACCATGGCGGAGGTGTCTTCCTCCGCGGCCTTGGCGGTGGACTGGGCGACCAGGGCCTGCAGTTCTTCCTCGCTCATGCCGGCTTTGATCCCGGCCAGTTTCTCCGCCAGTGCGGCGTCGCGGACTTCCTTCTGGCCGGGTTCGGGATAGGTGGTCACCAGGGCGGTGGTCTGGCTGCCGATCAGCCACTTTTTGATGCCCGCCTGATAGAGGCCCTGGGCGTTCCAGTCCTTCAGGTTGGTCAGGGATTCCACGTAATCAAGGTAGCAGAAGGGTTCACCGCTGGTGGCGTAGTAGTACGCGACGCTGGGGATCAGGTCGACGCCGACGTCGGAATTCTCGGCCACCAGGCGCGTGGAGAGAGCGAGGCTCGCCATCACGGCGTCCACCACGTCCTCCGCAAAGCCCTTTTCGGCGACCTCAGCCAGGGCAGCGTCCACCGTGGCCTGGAAGACCGCGGTGTCGTCCCTGTTCACGTTCTCCGCGGTGAAAACGATGGCGTCGTCAGGCGCGGTGGTGTCGATATAGCAGGAGAACTGCCCGGAAGGCAGCGCGCGCCGGAGGGCGATCATCAGGGGGGAGGACTCGGAAGACAGCAGGTCCGTCAGGGTGTTGAGCACCAGCTCCTCCTGGCCTTCGGGCCGCAGGCCGGGGCAGACGAAGAAGTATTCGATCTCCGACTGGTTGGCGGGGTCCGTGCCCGCTTCCATGGGGAAGCCGTGGCTGGCGGTCACCGGCGCGGTGAGCGGGGTGTAACCGCTGTCTTCAAACACGAAGTCGGTCTTCTCATAAGGTGCGAAGGCCTCGTCCAGCAGCTTCAGGAAAGCGGTGTAATCGTCGAAATCGCCGTACAGGAAGGCGATGCAGTTGGAGGGATGGTAATACAGGTTGTGGTAATTCTTGAGGGATTCCCAGGTCATTTCCGGAATGCTTTCCGGATCGCCGCCCTGGTCCAGGCCCACGACGGAGCCGGGGAAAGCGGCCTGGTAGGCGTTGAAGCCGGCCTTGCGGCCCAGCGTGGTCGCGCCCAGCATTTCGGAGTACACCGTGCCCTCGATGGTCAGCGGGGCGTCCATGCTCTCCAGGCGGTAGCGCCAGGCTTCCTCGCGGAAAATGCTTTCGTCCTCCATGATGGTGGGGTTGAAGCAGCTGTCCGTGTAGTAGTCGGCGTATTTCAGCAGCTGCGCCTCGCTCAGCGATGCGATGGGATAGGTGGTCATCATGCTGTAGGTGGAGGCGTTCATATAAGTGTTGTAGGTCTGGTAGCTCAGGTTGAAGAACAGAGCCTTGGACGGGTACTTTCTGCTGCCGTCCAGGGTGGAGTGCTCGAACACGTGGGGCAGGCCCGTGTTGTCCGTCGGCCTGGTCAGGAAGGTCAGGTCGAAGACGCGGTTGTTATCCTCATTCGCGAGATACATCAGCTTGGCGCCGGTGCGCTGGTGCTCAAACAGCACCGCCTGCGCGCCGACCAGCGCGAAGTCGCGGATCTCCCTGGCTTCGAAGCCGTGGATCACATCGCCCACCTGGGGCAGGGGAACTTTGTCCGTGTTCACGGCGGGTTCGGCCAGCGCGGTCATCACGCCGGCGAGCATCGCCAGGGCCAGGAGCAGGGACAGGATCTTTTTCGGGTAGTTCATAGTCAGTCGTTAACCTCCTTGATTTGCGGCGTCAGGCAGTATTCTACCGCCAATCCTTCAAAGATGCAACCTTGAAATCAGACGGGATCCGCGCTGCGCCGGGAAAACGGCTACCTGCGCAAAGCGCCGCAGGAACGCCGTTATAGATTTGATACGCGGTGCGGGGACGGATGGCAGTGTCGGCCGCCGGCCGCAACGAATGAGAAGAACGGGATTTATCTGTCAAAGCGGCGTTCCGCACTGTTGCATTTTTACCAAAGCGGTGGTACAATGCTGCACGCTGCCGCAGGACACCGAATGCGGCAGCTATATACTGTTGAAGGGAAGCGCTTAAGCTTTATGCAAATCCTCCTGTTAGTCGCGTTTGCGCTGTTTTCGGGCCTGCTGATGACCCGCCTGTTTGTCAAGTTCCATCTGCCGGACGTGACCGCCTACCTGGTCACCGGCGTGCTGATCGGCCCCTGCGTACTGGGGCGGCTGGGGGTCCCCGGCCTCGGCTTCCGCACCTTTGACGAGGTGGAATCCCTGAACCTGATCAGCGACGTGGCCCTGGGCTTTATCGCCTTCGCCATCGGCCATGAATTCCGGCTGTCCGCCCTCCGGCAGACCGGCCGCCAGGCCACCATCATCGGTATCCTGCAGGCGGTCATTACCACGATCGTCGTGGATCTTGCCCTGATCGCCGCCCATTACGCCATGCCTGACCTGCTGAGCCTGCCGGAAGCGATCACCCTCGGCGCCATCGCTGCCGCCACCGCCCCCGCCGCGACCCTGATGGTCGTGCGCCAGTACAAGGCGAAGGGACCGGTCACCGATGTGCTGCTGCCCGTGGTTGCCCTGGACGACGCGGTGGGCCTGGTGGTCTTCGCGATCTCCTTCGGCATCGCCCAGTCCATGGAAAACGGGGAAGTCAATACCCTGGCCCTGATCCTGGAACCGCTGGCTGAAGTGGTCCTCTCCCTGGGCCTCGGCGCGGGGGTCGGCCTGGGCCTGACCTATCTGGAACGGTATTTCCATTCCCACCGCAACCGCAACGCCCTGATCGTGGGCAGCGTGGTGCTCACCGTCGCGCTGAGCCAGATCAAGTTTGAAGTAGGCCCGTTCGAGTTCGGCTTTTCCTCCCTGCTGGTGTGCATGATGCTGGGCACGATATTCTGCAACCTGTGCCCCCTGAGCGAGGACCTGATGCTGCAGGCCGACCGCTGGTCCGGCCCGGCGATCACCCTGTTCTTCGTGCTCAGCGGCGCTGCGCTGCAGTTCGAAGTATTTTCCCAGTCGGCGGTCCTGCTGATCGGCCTGATCTATATCATTTCCCGCTCCCTGGGCAAGTATCTGGGCGCGCGTCTGAGCGCGGGCCTGGCCCACAGCACGGACGTCGTGCGCAAGTACCTGGGCATCACGCTGCTGCCGCAGGCGGGCGTCGCCCTTGGCATGTGCGCGACCGCTTACCGCGTCCTGGGCCAGGACGGCATGCTGATCCGCAGCATCATCCTGTTCTCGGTGCTGGTGTATGAACTGGTCGGTCCGAGCCTGACCAAGTTTGCCCTGACCCGTGCCGGCGATATCCGGGTCAAGCCGGAAGAGATCAAAAACCGCCGCCAGAAGCGGCTGGCGCAGATCACCAAGCCCGTGCCCCCGAAATTCGACCAATAACCGTCAGATATCCCGCAAGCTGCCGTGAAATGCGGCAGCTGTTTTCTTGACGCTGCACCCGCGGCAGTATATAATATTCCTGCATCAACAGGGCGGACAGTCTGTATGCAGAGGGGTGAAGCGGAATTGAAAAGGGGGATCCTGATCCTGTGCCTGACGGCGCTTCTCTTCTGCGGCGCGGCGGCAGCGGAAGGCGGGGAACTGAAGATCGCCGTGGCGACGGACATGCACTACCTTTCCCCGTCCCTGACCGATTACGGCCAGCATTTTATGAATACCGTGTACGCTGCGGACGGGAAAACCATCCACTATTCGCCGCAGATGTGCAAAGCGTTCGTGCGCGACATGCTGCGCCTGAAGCCGGACGCGGTGATTCTGAGCGGCGACCTGACGCTGAACGGCGCACGGGTGAGCCTGGAGGAGTTCGCGGAGCTGCTGGCGCCGCTGCGTGAAGCGGGGATCCGGGTGCTGGTGATCCCGGGGAACCACGATATCGGCGGATGGGCCTACAGCTTCGGCGAACAGGGCATTGTAGCATTCTCAGCCGTGGAGGCCCCGGAGTTCCTGCGGATATACGGGGATTACGGCTATGCGGACGCCCTGTCCCGGGACGCCGCCTCGCTGAGCTATACCGCCCGCCTCGACGACCGGGTATGGGCGCTGATGCTGGACGTGAACGGCGTCAGCCCTCAGGGCACGGTGGGGCCGGAGACTTACGTGTGGCTGGAAAGCCAGCTGCAGGCCGCACAGGAGGCGGGCGCTGCCGTGATCGGCGTGAGCCACCAGAACCTGCTGCCGCATAACGTCTATTTCTCCCAGAGCGTGATGATCAGCGAGGCGCAGAAGCTGCAGGAACTGTACCTGAAGTACGGCGTCGCACTGAACCTGAGCGGCCACAGCCATATTCAGCACATCACCGCGGGGGACATCACGGAGATTGTGACCTCCTCCATGACCCTGGCGCCGGGGTATTACGGCGTGCTCATGCTGAAAAACGGCAGGCCGGAGGCTTACGAGGCGATCCCCGTGGACGTGGAGGGCTGGGCGGCGGAAAACGGTGAGACCAATGACGACCTGCTGCATTTTTCCGGCTATGTCGAGGCCTTTTACCGCGAGGTGGTGCGCCGCAAGGCGGCGGCCATGGCCGTGCGGGCCGGCGTGCCGGAAAAGGACCGCGGGAAGATGGTCGGATTTGCCGTGGAACTCAGCTGCCGCGACTTTTCGGGCACGCGGGCGGAACTGGGGGATACGGAGGCTCTGGCCCTCTGGGAAAAGTATCTCCCCGATTCGGTCTATACCTGGTACCTGAAGAGCGTGCTGGCGGAAACGCCCCGGAATATGGACCGCTATGCCTTCGGCGGCACGCCGGAGCCATAAAATTTTGCGATTGTTGAAACAAAAACCGCCGGTGCCCCGTCATTATTTTCGAAGGGGCCTGCGGTTCGCCGGCCATTCGGAAAGGAAGTGCCAAAAATGAAAAAGATGCTTCGATTCTTTCTGCTGATGACAGCCGTTCTGCTGGCTGCCGCCCTGACCGCTTCCGCCGTGTCCGCTCCGGTGCTGGGCAGGGTCTATTCCGCAGGCAAAAACCTGCTGTTCTCCACGGACAACGTGACCCTGAACGGCACGGCGGACTTTATGCTGGACGGCGTGCGCTTCAAGGGCGTGAAAGCGAAATACATGCAGGACGGCTATAACTCGTACTGGGATTACAAGCTGCTGACGCCCCGCCTGGAAGAAGCCGGCGACCGGGAGACCGGCTACACGATCATCGCCAATGAGGACTACATCTATACCATCGACGCCTTTTATCCGGGCAGCTACCGCGAGGGCTATGACAATCCGCCCCAGAACACCCTGGTGCGCACGTCCGCGCTGATGGACCAGGTGGTGGATCTGGCCGGCGCGGCCGTCGGCTGCATGGAGCCGCTGCTGGGCGGGGACGCGGTGCAGGTGATCGCGGACAACCATACCGGCACCACGGTGCATATCGTCCTGAACGGGGAAAACATCACCGATCTCACCAATGCCGCCTTCAACATGTGCGCCCAGATGGTCATCCGGCGCCTGATCGAGCCTATGGATTATGATTATATCCGCAGCGGCTACGGCGGACTGTATGATTACATGACCCTGACCAAGGGCATCCTGGCCCTGACGCACCGCTACGATCTCCGCGGTGCGGACGTGACGGCGACCATCGACGGCAGTGGCCGCCTGCGGGCGGTTTCCGGCAGCGTGAAGGTGGAGCTGACCATGGACGAGGGCCTCGTTCTGGCAAACGAGACGCAGCCCCATGTGATCGACCTGTCCTTCAACGTGACGGCGTCCGATTATAATTCGACCCGCGTGAGCGCCTTTGATCCCGAAGCCGAGGGGCTGAAGCCGCAGTACGTGCTCTACAGTGAATACTGATCCAGAACGACGTTCCTGCAGTAATAAAACATGTACTGCTGGTACACGCCGTTATAAGGCCGGTACCGCTCCAGGGGATAGCCCAGCGGGTATTCCCGCTCCAGGACACGGCGGATCCATACGTCGACCGGAAAGGCGTCCATAAGGTGCAGCCCGAATAGGGCGGTACAGCTGGCCACCTTGATACCGACGCCGTGTATGTCCGTCAGCGCCTTCACGGCGGCCTCCGCGCTGCAGCCGCGCAGGCGTTCCGGCTGCAGCAGGCCGCCGGACACCGCTTCCGCCGCGGCCCGCACATAGCCGCACCGGTAACCCAGTTTGCAGGCCTTCAGCGCGTCGTCGTCCAGCGCCAGGATCGCCTCCGGCGCCGGAAATGCGCGGTAAGACCGCCCCTGCTCATCCGTTTTCACCGTTCCCGCCGTTTCGCACAGGAGCCCGATGCTCCTGCGGATGGCGGGAATGTTTTTGTTTTGGGATATGATGAAGCTGACCAACGTCTCCCAGAAATCCTGCCGGAGGATGCGGATGCCGCGTCCCTGTTCGCAGGCGGCATGCAGGAAAGGGTCGCTTTCCCGGCTGATCCTTGCCCGGATGGAACGGTAGTCTTCCCCGAGGTCGAAATAATCGTGCCAGACGGCGCGGTATTCCGCTTCGCCGCAGGACAGCCGGAAATCCCCTCCGCCCAGGGCGGCGATCTCCGCACAGCAGTTGCCGTGTACGATCCGCCAGGCGTTTTCTCCGGTCTGCGCCCAACGGAAGCACTGCCCGCTTTCGGCGATCTTTTCAAGATCCATGTCGTCGTCTGTGTGGAAAACAAACATCCGGATGCCTCCGTTCAGGTGAGTCTTTCTGTCCGGGAAAAAGATACCATAAAACGCTGCCGCCGTCAAAGCCGGGGCGGAGATCCCGGCAGTGCAACTGCTGCCTGTGAGCTGCCTGTGAGCTGCCTGTGGGGGATCGTTCGACAGCTTATCGATATAATATTATCGAGAAACAATAAAATATTATTGACAAATGAATCTGACTGTGATATGCTCTTGTCCGCAGGGAGGTGCAGAGATATGGATCAGAAGAAGATTTCACGGGTGCTTGTCGCCGCTGGCGCAGTCGCGATGGCGGCGGGGATTTTTCTGTTTTTCATTTACGGGCCGCGCATGGCGTCGGAATGCCGGACGGCTTATCCCGAACTGGCGGGCATGTTCTGGCCGGGACTCGTCTGGCTGGAGGCGATCGGCCTGATGTACCTGGCGGCGATGGTGGAATACTTCCGCATTGTGCTGAATATCGGCAGGGAGCGCTCGTTCATTCCAGAAAACGCCCGGGGCCTTTCCAGGATCGCGCTGTGGATGAGCACGGCGGGCTGCCTGTGGCTGCTGGGCATCGTGTTGCCGGGGCTGATCTGGCAGGTCCGGCTGGGGCCGGCCTGGGTGGTGATGCTGCTGGCGGCGGTGGCCAGCTTTGCCATGGGCATGCTGGCCTGGGCGCTGGGCAGGCTGCTGACCCGGGCGGTGCAGTACAAGGAAGAGAACGACCTGACGGTGTAGGAGGACGGCATGATACGTATCGATCTGGACGTCATGCTCGCGCGGCGCAAGATGAGCGTAACGGAGCTGAGCAGCCGCGTGGGCATCACCATGGCCAATATCTCGATCCTGAAAAACGGCAAGGCCAGAGCCATCCGGCTCAGCACGCTGGACGCCATCTGCAGGGCGCTGCGCTGCCAGCCGGGGGATATCCTGATCTACGAGGAGGGGGAAAACTGCGATGAGTGAGGCGGCAATACAGGCGCCCCTTCCCCGGAGCGCTGAGGCAGAGCCGGCGCCGAAGCCGGCCATGGCGGGACCGGACTGGGCGCTGCTGGCTGCCGCTGCGCTGGCGGTCTGCGCCTATTTATTCGGGCATGCGTTCTTTTCCGGAAATCTGCCCGGGTTGGGGCTGGCGGTCAGCCACTGGTCGGTGCTGCTTGTCCTGCTCGCGGCCGCTCGGCGCCGGGGACGGCTGCGTATCCACGGCAACGCGGGCGGCATCCTCCTGCTGGCTCTGTCGCTGCTGCTGGGCGCGTGGTACGTGGTTTATACGGACGCCGTGCTCAGGGGCATGAACCTGCCCGTCCTGGCGCTGGTCACGGGCCAGGCGGTCTATGCTCTCACGGGGCAGGAGGAGCGGGGCCTGCTGTCCGTCCGCGGGTTCTGGGCGGGGTTCAGCGGCCTGTTCCCGGGCATGTTCCGGCACTGGGCCGCGCCCTTCCGCGCGGTTTCGGCAGGCGCACCGGAGAAAAAGCGGGTCCTCCGGGACCTGCTGCTGGGCATGTGCGCGGCTGTGCCGGTCCTGACGGTGGCACTGGTGCTGCTGACCAGCGCGGATGAAGTGTTCGGCAGCTTCCTGCGCGGCGGCTTGGACACGATGATGAATGCGGACGGCAGCGCGGTGCTCAAGGTACTCATGGTGCTGCCGATGACCCTGGGCCTGTTCTCGTGGATGTTCGGGGCGCTGACCCGGACGCCCGGAACGCCGGAGACCGGAGCGAGGGGCACGGATTTCCCCGCTCTGGCGGCTGCGGTGACCCTGGGCTCGCTGGACGCCGTCTACGCCGCTTTCGCAGCGGTGCAGGTCCGGTATCTGTTCCTTGGCACCGAGTCGGTCCGGATGGCCGGCGGATACGCGGCTTACGCGCGGAGCGGCTTTTTCCAGCTGGCGGCGCTGGCCTGCCTGACGCTGCTGCTGATCTGGCCGGTGCTGTCGGCATACCGCGCTCACCGCGCCGTGCGCGGGCTGTGCGTCCTGACGGCGCTGCTCACCGTGGTTATCGACGCGGCTGCCTTTGTCCGCATGCGGATGTATATCAGCGCCTATGGCCTGAGCCTGCTGCGCGTGCTCACCCTGTGGGCCATGGGGATGATCCTCCTGAGCCTGCTGGCCGTCCTGATCAAGGCTTTCAGGCCGTCGGCGGCGGTCAGTCCGGTGATCGCGGCGGTCGTTCTCACGTCCTGGGTCGCGCTGAACTACGCCAACATAGACCGGATCGTGGCTGCCGACCAGGTGGCCCGTTACAACGCGGGAAAGACCGAATGGAAGACCGTCAGCCGCCTGATCACCGAGACATCGCCCGACGCCATTCCCGCCTATGCTCTCCTGGAGGACGGGGAAGCGGCGGAAAAAACGCAGGCGCAGATCGCGGAGATCTATGGAAAAGCCGGGAAAAAGGTCGCGCTGTACGACTGGGGACTGAACTGGAGACAGGCCGAAGCATACTGTAGTAAATGAACTCAGATCTTTGTAAAACAGATATCTGTGTTCACACTGGAGCTTTCAGCCTCTGATCCGGGCATGGCGTCAGACGCCGGTGCTGATTTGACACCATGTGCCGGTTATGGTAGAATACCGTATCATCTGACAGGATCATTATGCGCAAATGTCAGTGATCAGGGTGAAAGGAGTTTTTTTTATGCTCAAAAGGGTAATTGGCTTCCTGCTGGTGCTGACGCTTCTGGTGCCGTACGGCCTGGCGATGGCGGAGAGGGGCTTTCAGGTGCAGGATAAGGGCGTGTTCGACGAGAACACGGCCTTTATTCTGAATCCGCCGACTGTGCCGGAAGAACCGGCGATGCAGCACGAGTTTATCAATATTCTTCTGATGGGCGTTGACTATGGCGTCTCGACCCCCGGAATCGGTAAAAGCGAGATCAAAAACTGCCATACCGACTCGATCATCATGGTCGCGATTGACCTGACGGACAACAAGATCAGCCTAATCTCCGTGCCGCGCGACACATTGACCTACGTGCCCGGCGCCTATGGCGTGTATAAGCTAAACGCCGCGATCAACTGCGCCGAGACCTTTGACGAAGGCATCCAGTCGGTCCAGAATACGGTGTCCTGGCTCCTGGGCGGGATCCGTCCGGACCATTACATGATCATTGCCCCCCATCTGGTCGAGGAAATCGGCGACAAGATCGGCGGCCTGGACGTGGATGTGGAGATGAGCTACATAGGGGAAAGCGGCAGGCAGTACAAACGGGGTTTTCAGCATCTTGACGGCGTAGGCATCATGGACTACTCTAGATCACGCCAGAAAGCGACAAGAAACAACAACGACTATGGCCGGACCAACCGCCAGCGGGTCGTACTGAACGCGCTGTACCAGAAGATCAGCCAGGAGCCGGATCTGCTCTATGAAGCGCTGGACGTGGTCGTCGAGAACTTTGACAGGTATTTCTTCTCGGATATGAGCGCCGCCGATATGCTGGACATGCTTCCCCTGGCAGAGCAGATCTCTTCCGGAAGCATCCAGGGCTATGAAATGGGCGGCGACCTCAGCATGGCGATGAAGTACTTCAACTCCAGCTTCTTCGATCAGAAAAAACGCCAGAGCGTGCTCAAGGAAGTATACGGCGTGGATATCCCCGCGCAGCGGCTCAATTCCCACGGGTATCTCAACTATCTGTTCAAATATGGCTTTGACGGCGTGAAAGCGGTCCGCGTGACGAGCCAGCTGATCGACTGGGCCAGGAAAGCGGGCTATTCCGGTGAAGCGCTGGATAAGGCCGTAAAGGCCAGGAAAGACTTTGTCGAGGCGCTTTCCGCGGTGGACGATAAGCGTGAACGTACCGCGACGCTGAAGGTCGACAGGACGACGGGTGCCCTGAAGCAGGCGGCCATCAGTCTGAAGAACGCCTGCGGATATCCAGAGAAGCTGGTCTGGCGCATCGTGGAAGAAGACAAATGGTACATGGATCCCTACATCAACCAGTATAACGAGATCGACTGGCGATAGAAGGACGCCTGCGAGCGCGTGGCCAGGAGACGGGACGGCGCTGACCGGCCGTGTGGTTGAGTGCGCCCGCCAAACGCCTGATACCGCAGTGAAATCCCGTGCCGGCAGGGGCGGGGCCGGTCGGGCCGGCGGACGCTTTGACGGGATGTAACAAATTCAAAAAAGAGTTGACGCGTCGCCCTTAACGCGTTATAATACACATACGGTCGCCAATCCGCTGTGGAAAACAGCGATGTCCAGGCGAGAGTGGCGAAGGGAGGGAAACAAGGTGTCTGAGATCCGGATCAAGGAGAACGAGTCTCTGGAAAGCGCGCTGAAGCGCTTCAAGCGGCAGAGCTCGGGGGTGCTGGCCGAGGTTCGCAAGCGCGAGCATTATGAAAAGCCCAGCGTCAAGCGCAAGAAGAAGGCTGAAGCGGCCCGCAAGCGTAAGTATTAATAAGGTGTTGATTCCTTTCCCGCCCCTGATGGGGGCGGGTTTTTCGTTTCTTTTGAAGGTTTAAGGTAACGCGGTGGAAAACGTGCCGAAAATCCCCGTGGAATCTTGAATCCCGGAGGAAGATAGCGTAAAAAAAGTGAATGTTTTCCTTCCATTATAATGAAAAATGTGGTATAATAAATCGTTGCCATGTGCGCCTGCTGCAGGCGCGTAAAGACCGTGAGGAAATGACGCACGTCGGAAGGCCGGAGAACAGGCCCGGCTGACAAACGGAGGAAATCATGCAGGAAGAAATCATCGAAACGAAAACCTCGGGGGAGACTTACGACGCTTCCCAGATCCAGGTGCTGGAAGGTCTGGAAGCAGTACGGAAA
>JBGUIY010000098.1:0-6690 GCA_045113475.1 Christensenellales bacterium
ACCCCCCCCCCCACCCCCACACCCCCCCCGCCCCCCCCCCCGCCCCCCCCCGCTGCGGCATGATATAAACAGCATTAATCGTGATGGTGTATTTAATACTCAAGTCCTGAAATCGTCGCTGTCCAGGAAGATCGGGTTGGTCCAGGCACGGCGGCCTTCGGCGTCCTTCACCACGGCGCGGATGTAGGGTGTGCTGGTTTCCCGCAGCCGGACGCTGCCGGAGGTGACGGCGGTCTCCCCTTCGCCGGGCTTGACCTTGTGATAGGGGAAGCGCAGGTGCACGAACTGTATCTCAGCCACGGGAGAGCATTTGATATGCGCTTCCCCGTTCTCGACATGGAAATCGTAGATCTCCGGCCCGCAGGAAGCGTAGAAGGCACCGTTCTTCAGTGCGGACAGGATGGCGTTCAGGCTGTTCTCACAGTTCACGCGCACCCAGCCGTTGCAGTGCTGGCTCATTTTGTGGCCGTCGTCGGTGGCGACACCGTAGATCTTCTGGCCCTGAACGAGCAGCTCGTCCCAGTAAGCGGCGTTGGTGTCCAGCCCGTCCTCGATGGCGCAGCCGCTGTTCCAGATCTCCATGGCGAAATTACCCCTGAGCATGTCGAATTCCCGGGCGGGCGTGCCGCTCCACTCGGGATGGCAGTAAATCGTCAGGTTGTTGTTCCCGTGCAGCCAGTCCAGCATCTCCTGGGTCTGTTCCGGCCGTTCATAGCGGCCGCTGGGGAAGCGCTGGTCCTGGACGAAGCCGTTGCCGTCCTCCCTTGCGGGGCCCAGGCACACGATGTGGTGGCAGTGGACGCCGGGCCCCGGCAGGTTCCGGTCCATTTCCATGCCGGGCACGATGGTCATGGGCACATCGGAAAAGTTCCGGTAGTTATAGAAACGGTGGTCCGTGAGCGCCATAAAGTCAAACCCGTGCTCATGATAGTAAGCGATCACGTCCGCCGGATCGTCCGCGCCGTCCGAGCGGGTGGTATGGCAGTGCAGCGCCCCTTTGAGCAGCTTGTTTTCCCCGGTAAATGCCGCCTGACGTTTCATCATGACGCATATCTCCTGTTCCTTTATTCCGCAGCATCCTCCAGCCCCAGCTCGATGAAGGACTGGATCCTGCTGACGTTCATATAGTACTCGTCCCCCGTGCCCCGGTCGTGGCTGCCGTGAGCCAGCACCGTCAGCAGCACGGGATGCGCTTCATCGGCCGCCTTCTGGAGGCGCACGCCGAATTTCTTGCCGTGGTAAGGCGGCACGTTGTTGTCGCATTCGCCGGTCTGCACATAGACCCACGGATACACGACGCCTTCGCGGATATTGTGGTAGGGTGAATAAGACCGGATGTACTCGAACATCTCTTCAGAGGAAAGCGGATCGCCGTATTCGGTGACGTACATCATGCCGCGGTCATCGTTGCGGAAGCGCAGCATGTCCGTATGCGGCACCGAGTCGATCACCACGCCGAACAGATCGGGGCGCATGGTGGTGACGGCGCTCATCAGCAGGCCGCCGTTGGAGCAGCCGGCAGCCACGATCCGGCTGGGACAGGTCCAGCCCGCGTCCACCAGGTGCTGCGCGATGTCGATGAAATCGCAGAAGGCGTTCTTCTTCCTGTCGAACATCGCGGCTTCGTGCCAGGCCTTTCCGTATTCCAGGCCGCCGCGGATGATGCAGTGGGCGTATATCCTGCCCCTGCGCGCCCATTCCGCCACGCTGATCCCGGTGATTCTTTCCCTGGAAACCGGCGGCATGGAAGCCGCATAGCCGCCGTAGCCGTACATCAGCACGGGCGTTTTCCCGTCTTTGACCAGGTCGGCGGCATACACCAGATAGGCCAGGATGCGCTGCCCGTCCCGGGCGGTAATAAACTCCTGCTTCACGGTGATGTCGGAGGCGCTGCCGCTGTCGCCCCGGAGGCAGCGGATCTCCAGCGTCCGGGTATCCAGCATGAACAGGGATTTGCCCCGTGTAAAGCTCTCGAAGGTGAAGAACAGCCGCTCCGCCGAAGCCGCGGGAAGTACCGTCTGCCCGAACATGGCGCAGCCGAAGCGGTCCGGCAGCGGGATCTCCCTCAGGGACCTGCCCTCCGTATCGAACAGCCGCAGCAGCGAACAGGCGTCCTGCTCATACTGCACGATCAGCCCCGCCGGCACAGGAATGACCTTCGTGATCAGGCCGCTGCCCTCCGGGATCACAGTCGCGGCGTTCAGCAGCGAATGCTTTTCCGTCAGCTGCGCTTTCGTCACCGCCACGCAGCGGAAGAAATCCGCTCCGCGGTCCGTGGTAAAGTAGAACCTGCCGTCCGCCTCGCCGGCGAACTCCCAGGTGCCCTTCCCGTCCGTCAGTGAGGTCACGCTGCCGTCGGGAGCCAGGTACATCACCTCGACGTCCACATAGGTGTTCATGGTCTGCAGGAGCAGACCCTCCGAGATCTCGGAAACGTCGATATACACGTGATTCCGGTCATGGGTGTACAGCACCTCACGCCGGCTGTCCTGCCAGCTGTAGCGGACGATCCTGCTGACGTTGCTCTGCTTTTCCCTGTCCACTTTCGTCTCGCAGTACAGCACGGCTTTGCCGTCGGCAGACCAGACGAAGCCGAAGTGGTCATCCAGCAGGGCGAGCTCTTTTTTTGCGGCGTCGTCCCAAATCACGCAGCAGCAGCGCGGATGGCCGTGGATCACGCCCGTAACAGCATAAATGTCCCTGAATACAGGGTTGGGCTTGGCGGCGTACACATGCATACGGCCGCCAAGCGTTTCCTCGTCGACGATCACTTCTGCGGCCTCATACCGCTCGTTCAGCCTGACGATATCCTGGATCCCGCCGGGCAGTTCGCGGGCGGCGCAGATCATGCCGTTCGCCTCGATGGGGCAGGCGATATCCAGCAGCGGCTTGTACTCCCGCAGTTTCTTTTCGATCGCCGCCGTCCGTTCCGCCGCGTGTTCGGCAAAGAAGCGCTCCGAATAAGCGTTCTCAGCGGCTACGACCGCCAGGGTTTCCGCGCTTTTTGCGACCTCCAGATAGCGGTACGGATCCTCCACGGCCACGCCGAAGTACTCGTCCGTCACCGGCTTTATCGGAACGGCCGGATAATCCCTGCCCATTGACATTTCCTCCTGTTCAGTTCATCTCTGTTGGTTATTCCAGCGTGATCTCTTCTCCGGCGGGGATGATCAGCCTGTTGGGGCCGTCGAAGAGTTCCGCCCGTTCCGCATCGAAGAGCTTGCCCGGCGCCATATGATACGGAATGCTGTGCTGCGCGTTCACCAGCTTCGCGCAGGCCGAGGCTTCCTCCATATCCATATTGAACCGGCCGTCGCATACAAAGAACGCGTAATGGATGTTCCGGTCCGCCAGTTCCGCCATCTGATCGGTGGTGGAGGTGTCTCCGGTCGCATACACGGAAACGCCGCCGGAAAGCGTGATCACCCAGCCAACGCATTCCTTGATATTGTGGTTGCGGTTGTTTCCGGCCTGGACGGCCTCTACCACCGCATAGCCCAGATCGAAGGTCTTGTATTCACCCTTGACCAGGGCTTCCTTGTAAGTAATGATCTGGCAGCCTTCGTTCCGGTTCTCGATCAGCTTGACCGCTGTATGGTCCTGATGCCCGTGAGTGATGAGGATCAGATCGGCCGGCAGGTCGTAGCCCTCCCCGGCATAGGGATCCACATAAATGACCTTGCCTTCGCCCGTGACGATGCGGAGGCTCCCGTGCCCCTGATACAGCAGCCTGTGTCCCGCAGGCGCTCCTTCCGCCGCAGCCAGGCCGCAGCCCGTGAGAAGCACCGCCAGCGACAGCATGACACCCAATGCCCTCTTCATGATAGTTCCTCCTTCTTCAGCTGTTCGTTGTTCGCTTTTCCCGTCATCCCCATTGTTTGCGGTCCGGATGCATTTGTGATGGTCGTCTTTCTGAATGAAGTATAACACGTTTTTCCCCCGCCTTCAAGGAGATTGTGAAAGCCGGCAAGCCGGCGGCAGCCCATACCGTCAGTATGATAAATTACCCGTATAATAATAGCAAAAATCTCTTTACCCGCTCCGGCTTCCTGAGTATAATACTGTCAGCAGAGGGAGGAAAGACGGCACCATGGAGACAAGCATTGCAGAAAACATCCGGGCTTACCGGAAGCAGCGCGGGCTGACCCAGGAACAGCTGGCGGAAGTGCTGGGGGTATCCCTCGGCGCAGTCTATAAGTGGGAATCCAGGACCTCCCTGCCCGAACTGCGGCTCATCATGGAGATGGCGGATTTCTTCGAGGTCTCCGTGGACGCGCTGCTGGGGTACCGGATGAAGGACAACCAGCTGAACGCAGCCGTGGAACGTCTGTGGAAGGCCAGCGCCAGCCGGGATTACGGCGCGCTTTCAGAAGCGGAAAAAGCGATCCGGAAATATCCGAATTCCTTCGACGTGGTGTTCGCCGGCGCGCATCTTTACTATACTTTCGGTTCAGGGACAAAAAAAGAGGCCTGGCTCCGGCGCGCCATCGAACTGCTGAACAGTTCACGCCTGCTGGCGGCTCAGTGCACAGATCCCCGGGTGAACGAACCCTGGATCTGCGGCATGATCGCAGAGATGCACGAGATGCTGGGCGAGACGGATAAGGCGCTGGAACTGCTGAAAGCACACAACGCCGGCGCGGTCTTCGACGATATAATCGGGATCATAATGCTGTCTCACGGAAGAGATCCGGAGGAAGCCAACGGTTTTCTGGAAGACGGATTCCTGCGGACGGTCAGCTCGCTCGTCCAGACAGTGACCGGCTATGCGATGCTGTTTGACGTGAAGAACGACAGCGCATCTGGCCTGGAAATGATGCGCTGGATCATTCCTGTCCTGGAAGGGCTGAAAAAGACAAACGACCCGGACTTTCTTGATAAGATGATCGTGGTTTTCAACGTCTTCCTGGCGGTCTTCCAGTACAAGTCCGGGGACCGGAAGGGAGCGGAAGAATCTCTCAGGAAGGCAAAGCCCCTGGCCCTTGCCTTTGACGCCGCGCCAAACTATATGGCGAACAGGGTAAGATACGTGCGCGATTCTGAAATGGCCAACGCACACGATCTGCTCGGGAAGACCGCCATGGAATCGGCGGCGTATGTCCTGCGCGACAAAGATCCGGAACTCCGGAAGCTCTGGATGGAGGTGTGCCGCCGTGAAGACTGACCGGCCGCTGTCAAGCTTCCTGCTCTGCCCCCGATGCGGCAGGAAGACCCGTACCCTGGTCCGTGAAGATACGGAACTGATCCGTTTCCCGTTATTCTGCCCGAAATGCAGATACGAGTGCGTGATCACATTCAAAAAAGGAATGATTGAAACAATAAAAGTGCCAGACGCATCAGAGAGATTCTGAGACGCAGAGCCGGACAAAACGATTCGTCCGGCGGAATGGCCCCATGTTCAGGACTGTCGGACGAAGGTCGACTGCACCGGAGGAGGACAGCAATGAACAGATGGACCGATATTGGACCCATATGGAACACCGAAACAATCTACCGGATCAGGGAGCTCCTGAAGGATAATGCGATCCCCTTCCGGATGCCCTTTGACGAAATGTTCTTTCAGAGTATGTATCATCTGCCCCACAGGGATCGTATCTGGGGGATCAAAGTCAGAAGGAAGGACAAGGGCTGCGTGCTGTCCCTTCTGGAAAAGGAAGGATTTATACACAGTTCCGGCGGTACACGGCCGTCTTTGAACGACGGCAGACGGCTGTCGTGAGCAGGCATGTCAATCGACGAGAGGCGGCAGGGTTATGAGCATCACCACAAAACAGTTTCAGCTTTTGTCGGACGTCAACCTGGTCTGGGATTTTCTGGTGGACATCTATGACCAGGAGAACGGCAGCGGCGTGGCGGCGCCGTTCTTTGAGTACGCGCTGCAATCCTCCTGGATGGATACTTCCTACAGCTATCTGGACCGGCTGTGGCTGGACGGGGACAGGGTGGCGGCCTTTGTGTTCTACGAAGCCCCTGTGACAGACGTCTTCTTCAGCGTCCGGAAGGGATATGAATTCCTGGCGGATGAGCTGGTGGACTATGCCGTTTCCGCCATGCCGGACTTTGGCGGAAAGCAGCGGCTGGTGCTCTTCAACGGCCAGGAATATCTGATGGAAGCTGCTGCAAAGCGCGGATTCATCCTGACAGAGGAATATGAGGACCGGCATTTTGACTTCCGGAACGAGCTCAATCATCCGCTGCCCGAAGGCTATCGCTTTGTGGACCCGAAGGACGCGGAGGGCTTCAAGCTGGCGAAGCTCCTCTGGTACGGCTTCGGCCACGGGGAAAAAGGGCCCTTCGAGGGCTGGGATCGGGAAGATTGCTCCAACGATTGGACACCCGCCAAATCCTATAAGGGCGTCATCGGCCCCATGACCGCCCCCGCGCCCCATTCCACCCATGAATATGACGTGATCATCGCGGATGAAAGCGGTGAATACGTGTGCTTTTCCGGCATGTGGTGGGTGCCGGAAAACAAGCTGGCCTACATGGAACCCCTGTGCACCCATCCGGATCATCGCCGGAAGGGGTTGGCCGCTGCCGCCCTGTCCCGGCACTATCACCGGATGAAGGCGCTGGGCGCCACCCACATGACCGGCGGCGGAAATCCCTTTTATGAAAAGCTGGGGTATGGGAAGGGCATCCACTGGACGTTCTGGAAGCGGGAGGAAAAGCAGGTGGACACGCCTATGA
>JBGUIY010000099.1:0-8701 GCA_045113475.1 Christensenellales bacterium
CGACGACGTCCGGCCGCGGAACCGACTGACGGTTTATGTCCATTCAGCTCATCTCCTATTTTGGAACGTTCCAAGCATGCGTCCGCCTGTACGACCGGGAAACGGCCGGGGATATACGGACGTTTATCAGCCAGATATTAACAGATTTTATGCGATATGTCAAATATCTGGAAAATTATTTCAAAAATAGATATTGACATTTGGACCGTTCCAATTTAGCATGTGGGTGGAGGATAAGCCATGGTAACGATCTATGACGTCGCGAAATACGCAGGTGTCTCGAAAAGTACCGTTTCACTGGTGATCAATCAGAGCCCGCTGGTCAGCGAAGCCACCAGGAAAAAGGTGCAGCAGGCCATCGCGGACATGAACTATATTCCCAACGCCAACGCCCGCGGCCTGAGCAGGAACGCCACCAACTGCCTGGGCGTCGTCGTCATGACGGCGGAGGCGCCTGTCATCAGTTACGACTTTGATCAGCACGTCGGGCTTTGCTCTTACAACATCACCAGCGGCATTTTTCCCGCGCTGATGGATACCAAGTACGGCGTCCTCATGGAGCAGTTCTGTTCGGTGAACAGCCCGGCAGAGCTCCCGAGCCTGGTCAAAAACCGCCGGGTGGACGGCGTGATCATCGTCGGCTCGCCCTATGACCGGAAAATGATCGAAAAACTCCGGGGAATTCGGTTCCCCTTCGTGATGGCGGGGGTGGACAGCTATCAGGAGGACACCGACTGCGCATATGCCGATCCCGGGGAAGGCGTCCGGCTGGGCATGGCGTACCTGGCGGAGCAGGGATACCGCGAGGCGCTGCTGCTGAACTGTCCCAAGACGATCCCCTCCTCTTATTCAAGGCTGGACGCCTACATATCGGCGGCAGGGGAATACGGCTTCCGGGTGCGGCCGGAATGGATCGTCAGCTGCGACGGGAACAACGGCCAGAGCGCTTATTGCCGGATGAAGGACTGCTGGGAGGCGGGCATCCATCCCCGCGCCGTCATCGCCGCCAACGGCAACCTGGCTCTGGGCGCCATGCGCTATCTGCATGAGCGGAAGATCCGGGTGCCGGAGCAGGTCAGCGTGATCGGCTACGAGGATTCCTCCCTCTCCGGCTACGCGATCCCGGCGCTGACTTCGGTCAACATCCACAAGGAACTGATGGGGCAGAAAGCCGCGGAGTTCCTCCTGAGGCGTCTCAGCCATCCCGACGCCGAACCCGTCAACTTCGTCGCCCCGGCGGAGCTCGTGATCCGCGACAGCGTCATCCCGGCGGCTGAACAGATTGGTTTTTGAGGTGATTTCGTATGGATCAGGTATCATTCAGCAAGTCCGTTTCAGTCAGGCATCACGCACAGGTGGCGGTGGTGGGCGGCGGCCCCGGCGGCTTTTGCGCAGCGGTGGCGGCGGCGCGTTCCGGTGTCAGCGTGCTCCTGATCGAAGAGGGCGGTTTTGCCGGCGGTATGGCTACGCGCGGCCTGGTCGGGCCCTTCATGACCTCTTACGACAAGGACGGGCAGACGATGATCATCCGCGGGCTCTTTGAAGAGCTGGTCAACCGGATGGTAGAACGCGGCGGGGCCATCCATCCCCGGGACGTCCGGGCGGGCACGGCGTTCACTTCCTGGATCGTGGTAGGGCATGACCATGTGACGCCCTTCGAGCCGGAATGCCTGAAGCTGGTCATGGACGAGATGCTCACGGAAGCGGGCGTCAAGGTCCTGTACCACACCCGCTTTGTGGAGCCTGTCCTCCGGAACGGCCGGCTGGACGCGCTGATCATCGATTCCAAGGCGGGCATGGAAGCGGTCACCGCCGACGTGTTCATCGACTGCACCGGCGACGCGGACGTGGCCTACCGCTGCGGCGTTCCCTGCGAAAAGGGCAACGAAGCCCTGGGCATCACCCAGCCCGCTTCCCTGTTCTTCCGCATGGGCAATGTGCGCCTGGACGCCGTGGAGGCGGATATCGCGGCCCACAAGGATCAGTTCTACCGCAAGGACGGCGTCAACTACCGCTCCCTCCACTGGCGGGTCAGCGAGGCCCGGGCGGCGGGCGACTGGGACCTGAAACGCGTGTCCATCGGCATGTTCCGGGGTGTGAAGGAAGACGAGTGGTTTGTGAACACTTCCCGGGTCATGGGGGTGGACGCAACGGACAACGAAAGCCTGACCCGCGGCGAGATGGAAGGCCGCCGGCAGGTGGAAACGATTTTCCGCTTCTTCCGCAAGTATGTGCCCGGCTGCGAAAACGCACGCCTGCTGTGCAGCGGCAGCACCCTGGGCATCCGCGAAAGCCGCCATGTGCGCGGCCTGTATACGCTGACCGCGGACGACCTGCTGGACGGCAAAGTGCCGGGGGACACGATCTGCCTGGCGTCCAATTCCGTGGACGTGCACGGGCGCTTCGGCCCCCTGAGCAATGAATACGTCGCCATCCGCAACGGCTCCTGGTACGGGATCCCCTACCGTTCGCTGGTGCCCCGGGGGATGGAAAATCTGCTGGTGGCGGGCCGGTGCGTATCGGCCGAATCCGACGCGGCAGGCGCCATCCGCGTGATGCCGCCCAGCATGGCCATGGGCCAGGCGGCAGGCGCCGCGGCGGCCATCGCCGTTCAGCACAAGGCACCGGTATACGACGTGAAGCCTTCGCTGCTCCAGCAGAATCTGCGGCAGCAGGGCGCGTTCCTCGATCTATAAAATGCGGAATGCATTTTATGAAATACCACGCAAATATGAAAGGAGTACCCGTATGAAACACCTCACCAAGCTTCTGGCGCTGGCCCTGTGCCTCGCCCTCCTCGGCACCCTGGCGGTTCCCGCCATGGCGGAAGAGGACATCACCTCCTGGATCCTCGAAGAGAATCCTGAATCCATCACCGGCACCGTCCGCTGGTGGATGCCCTTCAAGGGCAGCGCCGGCATGGACGCCCTGATCGCCGAGTTCAACCAGACCTATCCGAACATCAAAGTTGAACTGACCACCTACAACAACAACGCCGACGGCAACCTGGCGGTCAACACCGCGATCATGGCCGGCGAAGTGGACGTGCTGGCCTCCTTCGGCCTCTCCAACGCCTATCGCCGCTGGGAGAACGGCCTGTACATCGACATCACCGACCGCGTCAAAGAAGAGGGCATCGACCTGGTGGCCAACTGGGGTACCGATAAGTTCAAGTATGACGACTGCATCTACACCTTCCCGTCCGGCGGCCTCAGCTACTACATCTGCATCAACATGAACGCCTGGAACGAAGCGGGCCTGGGCGAGATCCCCACCGAATGGACCTGGGACGAGTACATTGCCGCCAGCAAGGCCATGACCAAGGTCAACGCGGACGGCTCCATCGCCATGTACGGCGGCTCCGACTATCATTCCCAGAACTACTGGACCTACGCCTACGGCCAGGTAGCCGGCAAGAACGCCTACTACAACGAAGACGGTTCCGCCTCTTCCTTCGACAACGAGATCATCCGCAACGCCCTCAAGCGCGAGTATCAGGCAGAAAACGTGGACAAGATCTGGTTCCCGAAGGCCACCTACCGCGCTGACAACCTGCAGGCCCAGATGCTGTACTGCGGCAAGAACCAGGATGTGCACACCGCTTCCTCCATCACCTGCAACATGCCGCGCTTCCTGGCCGATCAGGAAAACTACCCCACGGACTATGTGACCGCGTTCGCGCCGTACCCGGTCAATGAAAAGGGTCAGACCAACTACATGTCCGGCGTTACCCCCTTCTCTCACTCCGGCCTTGCCCTCAACTGCAAGGACGTCGAAGCCTCCTGGGCGTTCCTGAAGTGGTACTCCACCTACGGTGTCAAGTATCTGGTGGCTGCCGGCCATCAGCCCAACTGGCATGGCACTGACCCGGCGGACGCCATCAAGCTGCTGTTCGGCGACGAAGAAACCGCCGCGAAGATCGTCGACATCGATTCCTTCAAGCGCGTGGTCGGCGTATCCACCAATCCCTACTACTATGAGGATATCCTGACCGCTTATTCCGAAGTGAACTCCCTGGTCGTCGAATACACCATGTACGTCCTCAACGGCACCATGGATATCGACGAAGCGCTCAACACCCTGACCGAAATGGCGAACGAAAAGATCGCTGACGCCGACTGATTCGGTTTCTTTCCTCGCGGGGCTGTCTTATCTATGGTAAGGCAGCCCCGACTCTCAATGCCACTATCCTCGGTTCGACCAAAAAAGAGGTGCGCCATGCAACGGACTCAATCGCGGCTCATGCGCAGGGAAAACGCGGTAGGCTGGGCGTTTGTGACGCCTGCGCTCATTACCTTTCTGGTATTGACGGCGTTTCCGTTTTTCCTTTCCCTGTTTCTCTCCTTCACCAAGTGGAATTTCCTGTCCGGCTGGGACCACATCAAAATGATCGGGCTCAAGAACTTCCAGAACATGATGAAGGACAAGCGCTTCATCCAGGCGCTGGAGAACACATTTGTCTATGCGGCCACAACAGTCCCGATTTCCATCATTGTTTCCCTGCTCCTGGCTTATGCGCTGAATGGGAAAGTGAAAGCCCGCAATGTGCTCCGGCTGGCGTTCTTCATTCCTTACATCTGTTCCGCCGTGGCCCTCGGCGCTGTATTCAAGCTGCTCTTCCGCGAGGACGGGATCATCAACATGATCCTGGTGAATATGCACGTCATCTCCGCTCCGCTGAAATGGATGGTCGAACCCGGCTTGTGCAAAGTGCCTATTATCATGCTGATCATTTATACCTCGATCGGTTATGAAATGATCATTTACATGGCGGCCCTGCAGAACGTGCCGACCAGCCTGTACGAGGCCGCGACCATTGACGGCGCGGGCAGCGCGCAGAAGCTCTGGTACGTGACCATGCCGATGATCTCTCCGACTACCTTTTACCTGATCATCGTCCGCCTGATTGCCGTTTTCAAGGTGTTCAGCAGCGTCAACATCATGACCATGGGCTCGGCGGTGGTGCAGAACACGTCCATGGTGAATGAGATCTATGATGCCGGCTTTGTGAGCTACAAATTCGGCTACGCGTCCGCGGAAGCGATGGTCCTGTTTATCATCATTCTGGTCATTACGCTGATCAACTTCGCCGGCCAGAAAAAATGGGTGCATTATTGAGGAGGCGGCAGATATGATGGCACGCAAAAAAGCAATGCCGTGGGTGAGCATGGTGCTGCTGGGCCTCATCGGCATCCTGTTTCTCTCCCCGCTGGTCTGGATGGCCTTTTCCTCGCTGAAGACGACCACCGAAGTCTTTTCCACCAATTTCCATCTCTTGCCGAAGGAGCCGCAATGGTATAATTACCGGTACGTCTGGCAGGAAAGCGAGATCAACATGCTCCAGGCCTACGGCAATACCATTTTCATTACCGTCATCAGTACGGTCGTCCAGCTGTTTTTCGCGTCCCTGGCCGCATACGCGTTTGCCAAGATCCATTTCCGCGGCAAGAACTTCGTTTTCTTCCTTTTCCTGTCCACGATGATGGTGCCTGTGGAAGTGACGATCCTGCCGCGCTTCACACTGTTCAATACAATCGGCCTGTACAATAACCTGTGGGCGATCATCCTGCCGCACTGGTTCAACGCGACGGCCATCTTCATGCTCCGCCAGTTCTATATCGGCCTTCCGGACGACCTGATGGAAGCGGCAAAGATCGACGGCGCCTCGCACCCGGTCATTTTCCTGCGCATCATGATGCCCCTGACCAAGGCGGCGCTGGTCAGCCTGATGGTGCTGTCCATCGTCTCCTGCTGGAACGAGTACCTTTCACCGCTGATTTTCCTGGTCAAAACGAATCTATATACCGTTTCCCAGACCATTCGCTGGTACATGCTGGACGATCTGCAGCGCTACGAACTGGTCATGGCCACCGCCACCAGTGCCATCGTGCCCATCCTGATCCTGTTCATCGCCTGCCAGAAGTACTTTGTGGAAGGCATCGCGACTTCGGGCGTGAAGGGCTGAAAAGGAGTCTGCTTCTATGCGACTGTCCACTTCCACCAATATTATGAGCGGCGACTGGGGCCATCCGCACCGGATCCCGTTTGAGGAGTCTGTCGCCGCTGCCCGGGCCGCGGGGTACCGCTACCTGGACGCCAACCTCTGCGGCTTCTGCCGGAAAGGATTTCCCGCGGCGACTCTGACGGAGGACGGCTGGGAGGAACACGTCCGGGCATGGCGCAGCCTGGGCGACCGTATCGGCGTTGAGTTCAGGCAGGCGCACGCCTATTTCTCCACCGAAGGCCCGGTGGAGGAGGGCGGCGTGCCCGGAGGGGATTTCGGCGAGGAGATGATCCGCCGGTGCGTGCTGGCGGCCGAGATCCTCGGGGCGGAGTGGATGGTGATCCATCCCTTCAACGTGCTGGCGGAAGGCCAGATCTCCGCGGAGGCCAGCTATCGCTGCAACCTCGCCTATTTCCGCCGCTGGCATCAGTTCTGGCATGAGCATCATGTGGGCATGGCCATCGAAAACATGTACCACCACGCGGCGCACGTGAACGTATGGGGCGATATCGGCCGTCTGACCGCCCTGGTGGACGAACTGAATGAGCCGGATATCGGCGTATGCCTGGACACGGGACACGCCTGGATCACGGGCTATGATCCCGCCGAATGTGTCTATAGGATCGGGAAACGTCTCAAATGCACCCATATTGCGGAGAACCACGGCGGCCCGAAGGACGAGCATATCGCGCCTTTCATGGGCACCATCGACTGGCCGGCGCTGGTCAGGGCGCTGCGCGACACGGGGTATGAGAACGACTTTTCCTTCGAGATCCAGCACCTGAGCGACCGCTTCCCCAAAGCTGTCCAGCCGGGGCTGGTGCGTTTTTCCTATGAGCTGGGCAGTTATATGCTGTCGGATCAGATGCTTGAGGACGCTGAACGGCTGCGCGCTAAGTGACACGGGAGAAGGCCTCACATGAGATATTCGTCAAGTTCAATATCGCTCACTGCCGACGTGTGCGTCATCGGCGGCGGCATGGCCGGCATCTGCGCCGCGGTGGCTGCCGCGCGGCACGGCGCGAAGGTCGTGCTGATGCAGGACAGGCCGGTGCTGGGCGGCAACGCGTCCAGCGAGATCCGCATGTGGATACGCGGCGCGCCCGGGGCGGAAAACCGGGAAACCGGCATACTGTCCGAAATCGAACTGAAAAACATCTACCGCAATCCCACGCTGAATTATTCTGTCTGGGACAGCGTTCTGTATGAAACCGTCACCGGCGAGCCGAATATCAAACTGCTGCTGAACTGCACCTGCCTCGGCTGCGAAAGCGTCGGGGGCCGTATCCGCACGGTCCGCGGCTGGCAGCTGAACACCTATACCTTTTTCGAAGTATCGGCGGCGCAGTTCATCGACTGCTCCGGCGACAGCATCCTGGCGGACATGACGGATGCGCATATCCTGCAGGGCAGGGAGGACCGCGCGGAATTCGGCGAACCGGACGCGGAAGAGACCCGGGACATGGGCGTGATGGGCTCCTCCATCCTGATCCAGGCCCGTGAAACGGACCGTGAACAGCCCTTTATCCCGCCTGCGTTTGCCTATTCCTATCCGGACGACGAATCCATGCACCTGCATACCCATGAGCTGACGGCGTCCGGCTCCAATTTCTGGTGGATCGAGCTCAGCGACGGCTATGATACGCTGCGCGATACCGGCGCGCTGCGGGACGAACTGCTGCGCATCGCCTACGGCGTGTGGGACCATCTGAAAAACCACAGCGGCGGCAGGTATAAAAACTGGGAGCTGGAATGGCTGGGCTTCCTGCCCGGCAAGCGGGAGACGCGCAGGTACCGCGGCGCATACGTCCTGCGCGAGCAGGACCTGAGCGAAGACACCGTTTTCCCGGATGTCGTGGCCTTCGGCGGCTGGACCATGGACAACCATAATCCCAAGGGCTTCTATTATCACGGCTATTCTTCCAGGCATATCCAGGTCCATGTGCCTTATGGCATCCCCCTGCGCAGCCTGTATTCCGACAGCATTGTCAACCTCCTTTTCGCGGGCAGGAACATCAGCGCCACGCATCTGGCGCTCAGTTCCACGAGGGTCATGGCCACCTGCGCGCTGATGGGCCAGGCTGCCGGAACGGCAGCCGCGGCGTGCATCCGCTACGGCTGCGATCCTGACGATGTATACCGGATGCATATTGATACGGTCCGGCGGTGGCTTCTGGACGACGGGTGCATGCTGCCCGGGCACCGGCGCATTCCGGAGGACTGCGGCCTGGAGGCCGGACCGGACACGCTGAAGATCCTCACGAACGGCCTGGAGCATCCGCTGGACGGGGAGGCGAACACCGTCCCGATCCGGGACGGGGACGCGTGGCGCATCGTGCTTCGCCCGGGCCGGCAGAGGCGGCTGCGCCTCGCCCTGGATCCGGACTTCTCACGTGAGTCAATCTCAGACGAGCCTGCATACCGGAAGTTTGCCCAGCGGTCGCATATCGTAAAGGATATGAAGCCGCTGAAGATGCCGGCCCATCTGCTGAAAAGCTGCCGTATCGCATTCGAAACGCGGGATGGCGGGGAGCATATCGAAATCACGGACAATCATCGCCATATCCTGTGGATCCCGGTCCCCGATGCCGCGGACGCCATGGAGATCAGCGGCGTACGGTCGTGGGGCGGCTGTGAAGCCCGGGTCTTTTCCTGCGATGTCGTGACGGGGGAGAACGAATGAACGGTGTCTATGAG
>JBGUIY010000100.1:0-3580 GCA_045113475.1 Christensenellales bacterium
AAAGTGACCCGCAGGCACTTCCTTGTCTGCGGCAACGCGACTGGCCGAAAGAAAGGAGCCCATATGAAAAAACTGTTATCCCTGATCCTGGCGGCTGTGATGCTGCTGTCCGTCTCCGCTTTTGCTGTGGCTGATGAAGTCGGCGATCCCTTCGAAAAGCAGATTTCCATCACCATGATGAACTCCAAGCCCGAGATTACCGCCGCCCTGCAAGCTGCCGCGGACCTCTTCGGTGCTGCCTACAACGTCAAGATCGAAGTCACCGAAACCAGCAACCCCGGTGACGAGCTGACCAAGCGCTACAACTCCGGCGACGCCCCCACCATCTCCATCGTGGATATTGCCAACGTCAAGGACCTGGCCCGTGAAGGCAAGATCGTTGACCTGGGCGACCAGCCCTGGGCTGCCATCGGCGGCAAGGAAATGGGCGCCGTCATCAACGACGTGCTCTACGGCATGCCCCTGACCATCGAGGCCAAGGCGAACCTGATCAACAAGACCGCTATCGAAAAGATCACCGGCGAACCCTTCGATCCGCTCAAGTACCAGACGAAGGAAGACTTCGAAGCCCTGCTCAAGCAGCTGCGCGAGGGTGGCATGGAGAACCCGGTCATCATCAACAAGGAAGACTGGTCCATCGGCTCCCACTTCACCCAGTACTTCTACGGCATTCAGGACGGCACCATCGCCGGCGCTGAAGCGTTCATCGAAAAGGTGCACGCCGGTGAAGAGAAGTTCATCGACAACCCCGTCTTCAACGCCTGCATGGATGTGTTCGACCTGTACATGGAGTACAACATCAACAAGCAGGACCCGCTGTCTGCCGACTACGACGTGAACGCCTCCTACCTGGCTGAAGGCGAAGCCGCTTTCTGGATCAACGGCACCTGGGCATGGCCGAACCTGGCTCCCTTCGCCGTTGAAGGTCAGGAATACTCCATCATGCACATGCCCGTGAGCGCCGGCGCCCAGGGTAAGCTGCTGGCCCAGGCCACCAAGTACATCGTGGTGGACAAGACGAACGCCTCCGAAGATCAGCAGGCTGCCGCCAAGAAGTTCCTCAACTGGCTGATCTACACCGCTGAAGGCCAGAACGCCATGATCAACGAGTGCGGCATGGTCACCGCTTTCACCAACATCGAGCTGCCGCCCTCCAATCCCTTCAACGTGGGCCTGAAGGATTATATTGATAAAGGCCTGACCTTTGAAGCCGTCACCTATCTGCCCAGCGATCACCGCAGCGCTGTCGGCGGAGCCAACATGCAGGCCTATCTGGGCGGCGCTGAGACCAGGGAAGAAGTTGCCGCTGCGTTCGACGCTTACTGGGCATCCCACGAAGTGAACTATTGATTCAACGCAAGTTCCGTGACATAGTCATTTAGCCGAAAAGCCGCAAAGCGGTAACCCCCGCTTTGCGGCTTTTCAAGAATAGAGGTGGTTGGCTTGAAACAGAATATGACCTTCCGCGAAAAACTCTATCTGTTCCTGACATTCGCCGGGCCGGCTGTGCTGTTTTTCTGCTGCGTCGTCATCATTCCGCTGATCTACGGTATTTACCTGACGTTTACAGACTGGAACGGCCTGTCGGACGTGAAAAACCTTGTCGGCCTGACCAACTATGCCGCCGCGTTCCAGGACGGCCCGTTCTGGGAGACGCTGCTGCTGACGACCGGGTTCTCCCTGCTGTCCGTTATCTTCATCAACGTGATCGCCTTCTTCCTGGCGTACCTGCTCACCAGCGGCGTCAAGGGCCAGAACTTCTTCAGGGCCGGCTTCTTCACGCCCAACCTGATCGGCGGCCTGATTCTGGGCTACATCTGGCAGATCATCTTCAGCCGCGTGGTCCCGAGCCTGTACAGCGCGATATCGATCCCCCTGTTCCAGAAATCCTGGCTGTCCAATCCTTCCACCGCTTTTGCCTCCCTGGTCATCGTGCAGACCTGGCAGCTTTCCGGCTACATGCTGCTGATTTTCATTTCCGGCTTTGTGGGCATTTCGGAGGACGTGCTTGAGGCGGCCAACGTGGACGGCGCCAACGAACGTCAGACCACCTGGTTTATCCGGCTGCCGCTGATGGTGCCATCCTTCGTGATCTGCCTGTTCCTGTCGCTGACCAGGTCCTTCAAGGTCTACGACCTGAACCTGTCCCTGACGGCGGGCGGACCGTACAACTCCACGAAGATGACGGCCATGCACATCTATACCCAGGCGTTTGAAAACCATCGCTACGGTGTCGGACAGGCGGAGGCGCTGATCTTCTTCCTCGTCATCGCGGTCATCTCTCTGACACAGACCTATCTGGGCAAGAAGCGGGAGGTGGAAGCGTAATGAGTGAATTATCACGTGCCGCCGGCGGCCACAAGAACCTGAAACAGGCGCTGAAGCTGGTGATCGCGATCATCGTGCTGATCATCTATCTGTTCCCCTTCGCGCTAGTGCTGGTCAACTCCCTGAAGACCAAGGTCGCCATCGTCAAGACGCCCCTGCTGCTGGCAGACCCCAAGGGGCCGCAGTGGATCAACTATCAGAACGCCATCGAGAAGATGAACTTCCCGCGCACCTTCGGCAACAGCCTCTTCGTGGTCGGCGTGTCAGTCATCCTGCTGCTCGTGGTCTCCAGTATGGCCGCGTGGCTGTTCGTGCGCACCAACTGGAAGGCTTGCAAGATCAGCTTCTCCGCCATGCTGGCATCCATGATCGTTCCCTTCCAGGTGGTCATGATCCCGCTGATCGCCATTTACGGCGCACAGCTGCACTGGCTGAACCACCGCATGACCATGGTCTTCATGAACCTGGGTTTTGGCGTCAGCATGTGTACGTTCATGTGCCACGGCTTCATTAAAGGCAACATACCTGTGGCGCTGGAGGAAGCGGCGCGCATCGACGGCGCGGGCTATCACCGCACCTTCTTCACCATCGTCTTCCCGCTGCTGAAGCCGATCCTCTCCACGGTGGCGATCCTGGAGATCCTCAGCTACTGGAACGACTTCCTGCTTCCCTCCATGATCTTCACCCGGAAGGAATTCTATACCCTGCCCCTGGCGATCCGTACCTTCTACGGCGAGTTCTCCAGCGATTACGGCAACATCATGGCCGGCCTTACGCTGTCGGTGGCACCGGTCATCCTGGTTTACCTGATCCTGCAGAAGCACGTCATCGGCGGCATCGTGGCAGGCGCGGTCAAGTAATCGGATCTGCATAATTACCGGAGCTGCTGCACAAGTTTATGAATGCCCTCATCCGTCACGCCTTCGGCGCGACACCTTCCCCCGGGACCGGGGGAAGGCTCTCACCTGACTTCATGCCAGGACGCCTTATTCTTTGGTTACTTCTTCAGTCCGGTGAGAGCACAAGCAAAAGCCTTCCCCCGATTTCGGGGGAAGGTGGCCGAACGCAGTGAAGCCGGATGAGGGCTGTTTGCAATCATGTGCAGCAGCTCCCATTCTACATTCAGGGGGAACGAAAGTGCCGTACAAAACCGTTGAAAACAAGGCCATGCTGATCACCTACGCCGACAGCCTGGGACACAACCTCCGCGACCTGGAGCAGACGCTGAACGGCCCCTTTGACGGGGCGTTCG
>JBGUIY010000101.1:0-5428 GCA_045113475.1 Christensenellales bacterium
ATCCCCGTCAGTGCCCGGCGTCCCGACATCTTTCCGACCTCCCTGTCTCTTCAGGCTGTTTAACCAGTCAAGAGAGATTATACCGGCTCCGCTGACGATGTCAAGAATTGTTTTTCAGTATTATTGTGTGTTTTTCACAAATAACAAGTCCTCCCCGCCAGCCGGCAGGGAGGATTCTGGAATATTTGATACCGCAGGCTCAGGATACGGTGAGGACGGCTGACGCGGAGATGTCGCAAAAGCCGCCCACTGATGTGCATGTTTTAGGTGAGAATTAGTATCAAACCAACTGTCTCCTGGCCCTTTCCTTTTCCGCCGCTTCGTCGTCGGCGGGGTACCACATGGGCTCCACCAGGTGCACGCAGCAGGCCTCGTCCCTGGAGAAGGTGACGCGGTGCGGCGTCTGCACCTTCAGCAGCTGGTCGCCCACGGGCACCAGGTACTCGGTGCGGTCGGTCAGGAAAATGCGCTTCTCGATATGCGTGGCGAAGCCGCCCTCGCCGGGGCCGGTCAGGGCGATCTCGTTGGGACGGGTCGCCACCACCATTTCCTCCGCGGCGTCCGCGGGCACGGCCAGGTCCAGCGGCTGGTCCATATGGCCCTTGGGATAGGCCTTGCCGTCCCTGATGACCACGTTGATGAACGTGCTCTCGCCCAGGAAGTTGTGCACGAAGCGGTTGCAGGGCTTGTTGTACAGGTTTTCCGGGGTGTCGATCTGCATGATTTTGCCCATGTCGCAGACCATCATGCGGTCGGAAATGGCCATAGCCTCGCTCTGGTCGTGGGTCACGAAGATGATGGTGAAGTTGAACTTGCGCTGCAGGGCTTTGATCTCGAAGCGCATGGTCTCGCGCAGCTTGGGGTCCAGGTTGGAGAGGGGCTCGTCCAGCAGCATGACCTTGGGGTTGGTGACGATGGCGCGGGCCAGCGCGATGCGCTGCTGCTGGCCGCCGGACAGATCGCCGGGGAACACCGTCTCCAGGCCGGTCAGGCTGGTGTGGTGCAGGGCTTCGGCCACCCGCTGGTTGATCTCCGTCTTGTTGACCTTCTGGATGCGCAGCGGGAAGGCGACGTTTTCAAACACGTTCATGTGCGGCCAGACGGCGAAGGCCTGGAACACCATGCCCAGTCCGCGCTCTTCCGGTGGGATATACAGGTTCTTTTTCCGGCTGGACACCAGCTTGCCGCAGAGCTCGATCTCGCCCTCGGTCAGGTCCTCGAAGCCGGCGATCATGCGCAGGGTGGTGGATTTGCCGCAGCCGGAAGGCCCCAGGAAGGAGAAGCATTCGCCTTCATGCACGCTCAGGTTGAAATCGTCGACAGCCACGATGTCGCCGAGGGTTTTGGTGGTGAATCTTTTGGTCACGTGATTCAGGATGATCTGGTCAGCCATGGCTCAAACCCCCTTCTTGTCTTTGGTCACTTTGGTGACGATGGTATTCAGGATGATGATGATACCGATCGCCACGGTGGCCAGGGCCGCCGCCTGCGGGATCATGCCCGCGTCACGCAGGGAGTAGATCTGCACGCCCAGGGTGCGGGTATAGGGGCCGTAGAGCAGGATGGAGGTGGTCACCTCGCGCATGGCCGGCAGGAAGATCAGGAAGAAGCCGGATACCATGGCCGGGCGGATCAGCGGCAGGGTGACGTCCGCCAGGCTCTCGGTATGGCTGGCGCCGCAGACGCGGGCCGCTTCCTCCAGCGAGGAGTGCACCTGCAGCAGCGCCGCGGACGAGGTCTTCATACTGAAGGACAGATATCTTGCCAGGTACGCCACCAGGATGATCCAGATGGTGTTGTACAGGTTGATGCCGGCGATGCGCCCGCTCCAGGCCAGGATGACGCCGATGGAAAGCACGGTGCCGGGGATGGCGTAAGGCAGCATGGAGATGACCTCCAGGGCGCCTTTGCCCTTCGGACGGATCTTCTGCACCACGTAGGCCACCAGCGTGCCCAGGAACATACAGATGACGCCCGCCGTGATGGACACGAACAGGGAGTTGCGGATGGAGGCGATGGTGCCGTCCATACCGAACACCTTCTCATACTGGGCGAAGGTGAAATTCTTGAATTCCAGCGGCAGGCCGTAGGCCTTCAGGAAGGAGATCAGCACGATCATGACCAGCGGCACGATGACGATCATGACCAGGGTCAGGATCGCCAGGATGAACAGCGGGATCTTGGCGCCGCGCAGCTTGATCAGCGTCGGGCGCATGGACTTGCCCTTGATGATGTCATAGCTGCCGGAGGAGAGGATCCTGTTCTGCAGGATCAGCGCCAGCGCCACCACGACCACCAGCATGACGGAGATGGCCGCGCCCTGGCGGATGCCGTCGAAGGAACCGCCGGAATTGTAGATGACCTCATAAATGCGCGTGGGCAGCGTGTAGATTCGCTTGGCATAGCCCAGGATGGCGGGCACGCCGAAGTGGGCCAGGGACGTGGTCAGGATCAGCAGCGCGCCGGCGGAGATGGCGGGCTTCACCAGCGGGAGGGTGATCTTCCAGATCACCTGGCGCTGCTTCGCGCCGGCGATGCGGGCGGACTCCTCCAGGGTCGGGTCCATGCGTTCCAGGGCGGACACCACCTGCATGAACACGAAGGGGAAGTAATAGCTGACTTCCACGAACACGATGCCCCAGACCGAGTTGATGTTGATGGGCATCACCTTCAGGTGGAACAGCTCACGCAGGAATTTGTTGATGTATCCTGAGCGGCCGTTGAACATCATGTCCCAGGCCATGGCGCCCAGGAAGGGCGGGAACATGTAGGGGATGTTGAACAGCGCGCGCATCAGGCCCTTGGCGGGGATATCGCTGCGCCCCAGCAGCCAGGCGTAGAACACGCCCATGATGGTGCCCAGGATCGTGGTGAACACGGCGATCTTCAGCGTGTTCCACATGGCGCTCAGGTTGTTCGGCTCGGTGAGCTGCTCCACGAACATGGCGACATCCAGTTTGCCTTCGTAGAAGAAAGCGTTGTAGATGATCATGGTGATCGGGATGACCACGATGATCAGCAGCAGGACAAAGCAGACGACGGTCATGACCTTGTCCATGTTCAGACGCTTGCGGCCGTCTACCGCTGCAAGCTCAGCACTGACGCCACCTAATTTTTTCATGCCTGGGCGCCTCCTTTCTGTGAGGGATAGAAGCGGGCGTTCAGCAGGCGGATGCCGATCGTTTCGCCTTCATCGGCGATGCCCTTGGTGCGGGCGTCCAGCATGCTCTGCTGAACGCGGATCTGCTTTTTGCCCAGCGAGAGGAAGTAATTGTACTCGCTGCCCAGGAAGACCCTGGAATCCACCCGCGCCCTGAGCGGCGACTGGGGATCGAACACGATGTCGTTGGGCCGCACGCCCAGGTCGTAGCCGCCGTTTTCCGCTTCTTTGGCCACCTGGTCCGGGTAGGGGATCTTCTCCCCGCAGTCCAGCATCAGCTGCCCGTTTTCCCTGACCAGCGGCAGGAAATTGGAAACGCCGATGAATTCGAAGGTAAAGCGGTTGGCGGGCCGCAGGATCACCTCTTCGTCCGTGCCGTACTGGCACAGGGAGCCGTCCGGCTCCATGATCGCCATTTTGTCGCACAGCTGCAGGGCGGACTGCTGGTCGTGGGTGATGTACAGGATCGTCGCGTTCAGGCGGTTCTGGATCATGCGGATCTCCAGCAGCATCTCCTCGCGCAGCTTGGCGTCCAGGTTAGTGATGGGCTCGTCCATGACCAGCACGTCGCTGTCCACCACCAGGGCGCGGGCGATAGCCACACGCTGCTGCTGGCTGCCGGAGAGCTGGTTGGGCAGGTGGTTCGCATATTCCGTCATGTGCACCTGCTCCAGGGCGTGTTTGGCCCGCTGCAGGATCTCCTCTTTCGGCCTGCGCTGCTTTTTGAGGGGATAGCTCACGTTTTCCAGCACCGTCATGTGCGGCCAGACGGCGTAATCCTGGAACACGATGCCGATGTTCCGCTTCTCCGCCGGGACGTTGATGCGCTTCTTCGCGTCGAACAGCACCCGGTCGCCCACCGTGATCGTGCCCGTCTCCGGCTTGATCAGTCCCAGCAGAGCGCGCACCAGCGTGGTCTTGCCGCAGCCGGAGGGGCCCACCAGGCAGACGATCTTTCCGCTTTCCACTTCCAGGGAAAAATTCTCCAGCACGGTATTCGTCCCATAGCGGAAAGTGATATTGTCAAATTTCACATTCGCCATCGATCATTCTCCTTGTGCTCCGTTTGTATCGGCTGATACAAAAAGCGGGCATGCCCGCCGGTAAAACGGACGCGCATGCCCGGATGTTCCAGGGAAAATTACTTGCCGAAGATCTTGTTGAAGCCTTCGAGGTAGGACTGCAGGTTGGCGCCGAGGTCGGCGTAATCCACTTCCATGTTGACGGCCGCGATGGCGGAGGTATCGATCTTCATCTCCACGTCGTCACGGACGGATACGAGGTTGTTGGCGACCAGCACTTCCTGGCCTTCCTTGGAGAGGATGAAGTCCATCAGCAGCTTGCCGTTGTCCTCGTTGGCGCAGCCCTTGATCATGGCGATGGGGCTGGTCATGGTGATGACGTCGTCCGTGGTGTAATGGAAGGCCATCGGGGAGCCTTCGGCGATCAGGTTGGCGGATACGTAGTCCAGGCAGATACCCACCATGTAGGAGGCGTCGGCCACGCGGTTATGGGTCGCGGTGGTGCCGGACTCCAGCTCCACGCCGTTCTCACGCAGCTTCTGGAAGAACTCGGGGCCGTACTTGGGGGACTGCATCATGGCGGCCATCCAGTACTTGGTGGTGGAAGCCTGGGCCGGGTCGGTCATGATGATCTGGTTGCTCCACTTGGGATCCAGCAGGTCGTTCCAGGTCTTCGGGGCGTCCGCTTCGTCCACGAGGCCGATGTTCCACGCGATGCCCATGGTCACCAGACGGCCGGCGGTGTAATAGCCCTCAGCTTCCATGTATTCCTTGGCGATATGCTCGGTTTCGGGAGAGACATAGGGCTGCAGCCAGCCGTTGGCCTTGAAGGCTTCATAGTCGGAGGGGTCGCCCAGCCATACCACGTCGCAGGCGATCTGGCCGTCGCCCTGGGCTTCGGTGGTCATTTTGGTGACCAGCTTGCCGCCGCCGGCATAGAAGTATTTCATTTCAACGGTCGGATACTTGGCTTCAAAAGCCTTCTTGATCGCCTGGAGCTGCGCCTCCTGCATGGAGGAATACAGCATGACCTCTCCGCTGGGCTCGGCCAGCGCGGCGGTCACAGCCAGGACCATGATCATGGCAAGTGCCAGGGCTACGATTTTCTTCATAAACGGGGCCTCCTTATGTTGTATTTGGGATATCTTTTGCTATTATACTAAGGCAACACCGTACAATTCACCAGATTTGACGAATGAACTCGATTCAGTTCAAATTCCGACCACCTGAACTCATCTGTCCGCCA
>JBGUIY010000102.1:0-19814 GCA_045113475.1 Christensenellales bacterium
GCTGCTCGACAGCTACGGCTACGACTTCACCGGTGACGCGGACAGCCTGACCAAGGAAGGCAACGTCGTCGAAAAGAATAAGGAAACCGAAGTCGAGGTCTTCGAGAACAAGTACGAGCAGCGTCTGAACGGCCTGACCATCACCAAGACCTTCGAAGGCACCCCGTCCACCGCAGACGAGGGCGTGCTCGGCAAGCTGGCCTTCGTGATCACAGGCCCGAACGACTATAAACTGGAGATCACTTACGCTGACTTCACGAACGGCGCGTACACCATCGACGATCTGCCGGAGGGTGAGTACACCGTCACCGAGACCAACGCGGAGACCCTGATCGACAGGTATCACCTCGTTGTGGACGATTCCACTACCGAGGGCAAGGATAAGGTATCCAAGACAACGGCTGCCTCTGTGGAGCTCAAGAACGTCTACGCACCTGATCTGGGAGCTCTCGAGATTATGAAGACCTTCGTGGGCACGCCGGACGGCGCGGATCTGAACGGCATGATCTTCAAGGTCGTCGGCGTGGACGAGGACGGCGCGGAAATCTACAACAAAGAACACACCTACGCGGAGTTCAAGGGCGGCCGCCTGACGATCGCGGATCTGATGGTCGGCACCTATACTGTGACCGAGGAAGAGCCGGAAGGCGGACTGATCGAGAACTACACCCTGTCCGAGGCGAGCATCAAGGAAGGCGAAGCGGAGGTCGTACTGAACGCCACCGCCACCGTCGGCCTGGTGAACATCTACGAACGCGACTCCGGCAAGCTGATCATCAGGAAGACCTTCACCGGCGCGCCGCGCAACGCGGACCTGACCGGCCTGAACTTCCACATCGAGAGCGCGGACGGCGAGTTCGCCACCGACGTCTCCTACGCGGCCTTCACGGGCGACAGCTACACGCTGGAAGACCTGCCCGTGGGTGAGTACACTGTCACCGAGACCAACGCGGAGGACTTGATCGCGAACTATGTGCTCCAGGCCAATAGCGTGACTGAGGGCAGCGGCACCGTGGTCAAGGACGAGGAGGTCACCGTCGAGCTGACCAACGTCTACGAGCCCGGTTCCGGCAGCCTGATCATCGTCAAGACCTTCTCCGGCCTGACGGCGACCGACGACGCAAGCGACCTCGAGTTCCGCATTCTGGGCCCGAACAACTTCGACCAGACCGTGACCTACGGTGAGTTCACCGGCGGCAGCTACACGCTGAGGAACCTGACGCCCGGCAACTACCTGGTCTACGAAACCAACGCCAACGGCCTGAACCCGGCGTGGTCGCTGCTCAGCTCCTCTGTCACCGCCGCGGGCACCACTGTGGCCCTGGGCGGCACCGGCACCGTGAACCTGACCAACAACTACGACGTGCCGCAGACCTCTGTCAGCGTCCTGAAGATCTGGGACGACCTGAACAACCTGGACGAGTCCCGTCCCGCCAGCCTGAACGTAAACCTGATGAACGGCAGCACGGTCGTGAAGACCGTGACCCTGACCGAGGGCAACGGCTGGGCGGCTGAGGTCGACAGTCTGCCGCTGTTCGACGCGGGCGGCGCCCTGATCAACTACACCTGGAGCGAGGACACCGTGGCCGGCTACACGCTGAGCAGTCAGCGCACGCTGGGCAACGTGACCATCCTCACCAACACCCACGTGCCGGAGCTGATCTCCGTCAGCGTGAAGAAGGTCTGGGACGACAACAACGACGCCTACAAGATGCGTCCCGCCGTGCTGCGCGTGACCCTGTCCAACGGCATGAGCGCCGTGCTGACGGAAAGCAACGGCTGGAGCGCCACCATCGACGGCCTGCCCAAGTACAAGAACGGCGCGCTGGTCAACTACACCTGGTCCGAGCAGGAGGTCCTGGGCTACACCAGGAGCGGCTACTCGGTCAAGGACGGCGTGACCACCTTCACCAACTCCTACAGGAGACGGCCGCGCAATCCCGGCGAGCCGCCCATCATCATTGAGGAGTACGGCACGCCTCTGGGCATCGACATCATCATCAACCACGTGGGCGACTGCTTCGACTGATGAATAACGCAGAAAGGATGGAAACGGAACATGAAAGGAAATGATCTCATGAAAAGCATGAAGCGGTATCTGTCCATTCTGCTGGCGGCCCTGCTGCTTATGTCCCAGGCAACGCTCCCGGCTCTGGCCGAGGGCGACCTGGGCGCGGCAGACGTCCCAACAGAAGAAGCGGAAGCCCCCGCAGAGGAACAGATCGAATACCCCGACGAGCTCATCGTGGGGCATCCCACCATCACCCGCGGCGACTTCTTTACCGAGATGTTCGGCAACGATACCGCCGATATCGACGTCCGCGCCCTGATCCACGGCTACAACCTGGTTAACTGGGACCAGAATCAGGGCGTGTACCTGATCGACCCCAGTGTGGTCACCGCCGTGCAGGTCACGGACGACGAGCTGGGCAACCGCACCTATTTCATGGCCCTTGCGGACGACCTGTACTACAGCGACGGCACCCCCATCACGGCTTGGGATTACGCCTTCTCCACGCTGCTCATGATGTCGCCGGAGATCGAGCAGATCGGCGGCAAAATCTACCGCGCGGAGCACATCCTGGGCTATAAGGAGTACCTGACCGGCCAGTCCAAGACGCTGATCGGCCTCGAGGTGCTGACGGATCACCAGCTGGCCATCACCCTGGATCACAACTTCCTGCCCTACTTCTTCGAGACCGGCCTGCTGCTGACGGTTCCCTATCCTATCAGCGTCATCGCCCCCGGCTGCAAGGTCTATGACGATGGCGAGGGCTGCTATATCGGCAACGAGGACAAGTCCGTGACGGAGCCGATCTTCACTGCTGAACTGCTGAAGAAGACCATCCTGGATCCGGATACCGGCTACAACAGCCATCCCTCCGTGTCCTCCGGCCCCTATGTGATGACGGATTACGATTATAAGACCGCGCACTTCGTCATCAACGATTACTACAAGGGCTCTTGGTTCTATAACACCCTGCCGGCGGACTTCCGCTTTGACGTCAAGGACTTCGAGGGCGTGGGCGGCGGGAGTCTGATCCACAACAACCACTCCGGCCCGAACATCTACAAGGTGGAGAAGATCGACGAGGAAGGCAACGACAAATCCTTCTATCTGGTCAAGCCGACCATTGAAAAGATCTGCTTCACCGTGGCGGACAACGACACCATGGCAGAGGATCTGCTCAGCGGCAAGCTGCACCTGGTGAACAAGGTCGTCTATGGCCCGACCATCCTGGAGTGCATGGGCGCGGCAACTGCCGGTTCCATCACTCCGGTGGCCGAGGAAGAACCTGAAGCTGTCACCGGCAACAGCGATGATGACGCGGCCGACGAAAAGCCCGAAGCTGTCACCGGCGACGAAGGCGCGGGCATCCGCCGCCAGAACTACCCGCGTATCGGCCTGGCCTTCCTGACCTTCAGTTATGATTGGCCGACCGTACACGAGAAGGAAGTGCGCCAGGCCATCGCCTGGTGCATGGACCGGGACCAGCTCACGCAGGACTACTGCCAGGGCTTCGGCCAGGTGGTCAACGGCTACTACGGCATTGAGCAGTGGGAGTACCTGATCTGCACCCACCAGCTGGAGTACCCCGTCAACTTCGTCAACGACGAACTGCACGAGGAAGAGGAGGACGAGGACCGCTACCGTTTCCGCAACATGTACGCCAGGACCGAGGAAGAGTACGCGGCCATGATCGCGGAGTGGGAAAAGCTGAACCTGAACCAGCTGGTCAACTACAACGTCTACGACCTCGAGAATGATCCCGAGCGCACCGACAAGGTGGGCATCCGGAAAGCGAACCTGCTGCTGGACAGCGCCCACTGGACGCTGAACCGCGAGGGCGGCGAGTACAACCCTGAAACGGACGACGTGCGCTGCAAGATGGTGGACGGCAAGCTGGTGGCCCTGGACCTGACCATGATGTATCCGCGCGGTAACCACATCGTCGATACGATCAATGAAAACTTCCTGGATAACCTGGCTGAGGTCGGCATCAAGGTGACCCTGGTGCCTGAGGACATGGAGGAGCTCTTCAAGAGCTACTACCGTGAGAAGGAACGCACCACCGACATGATCTACCTGGCCACCAACTTCCACGTGATCGTGGATCCGTCCATCACCTATTCCACCGATACCACGGCGGGCCACAAGATGTGGAACAATACCTACTCCGACGACGAAGACCTGTACTACCGTGCCGTGAACATGCGCAAGACGGACCCGCGCGACGTCTACGAGTATGTGTCCAAGTGGATCGGTTTCCAGGAGCGCTATAACGAGGTGCTGCCGACGATCCCGCTCTATTCCAACATCTACTTTGACTTCTATACCCCGCAGCTGCAGAACTACTTCATCACCGCCCACGTCACCTGGAGCCAGGCGATCCTGGAGGCATATTTCGGCGAAGACCCCGAACCCCTGCCGGAAACCGGGGAACCGGAAGGTGATGAAGTGATCTTCGACGAGTAATACTGATCCTAATCTTATCTAAGGAACAGCTTCGCCCACCTCTTGTATCAGAGAGGTGGGCGAAGCGTTTTTACGGGGATTGCGTAATACTGACCGCTCATACTAATTCTCACCTAAATAAATGTGCATATGTGGGATGGATTTTGGAACAGGTCAAGGAAGACGGCCGAAAGCGTATCCGTAGATACGGTGAGGACGGCTGACGCAGAGATGTCACAAAAGCCGCCCACAGATGTGCATGTTTTAGGTGAGAATTAGTATCAATCATCCGTACCTCCCCATAGACCCAGGATCTGTGAGACAATGTATCCGGCTGATCCGGAGCGAATCGCAGCGGCGGTTTTTTGAGTGGTTGCCCGAGTGCATGGGATGTGGTATAATATTATTGTTATATCCTGGTTTTATTTATATGCAAGGCGGGTATTGGCCATGAACAGCAAGCAGAAAGGGATCACGCTGGCAGCTTCCCTTGGAGGCCTCGTTCTTTTATTCATCTTGGTTTTCGGGACGATGTGGACGATTGACAACTCCCGGAAAGACACGGATTCGGCAGTCCACTCCGTCAGCCTGCTCTACCTGGATGAGCTTGCCGGGCGCCGTGAACAGGTTGTTTCGGCGAACCTGCAGGAGAAGATCAATGTCATCGAAACCGCTCTGGATATGCTCACGGAGGAAGACTTGAGCGACGGCACGCATCTTCAGGCTTACCAGACGCGGATCAAGCTTCTGTTCAAGCTGGAGCGCTTCGCCTTTATCGGCGCTGACGGGCTGATTTACACTGCCACGGGCCCCCGCGCGGACATGGATCTGTACCACATTGATTACAACGCGCTCAGCGGGCCAGAGATCATGGTGGAGAATCTGGACAGCGAGGGCAAAAAGGTCATCATCGCCATACCCACCCTGCTGCAGTTCTCGGATACGGAGCTGTTGGCGTGCTTCATGCAGATCGACATGGACGAGATGCTCTCCGGCGTCTCCATGGATGCCCAGAAAAGCGACGCGACCTTCTGCAACATCTATACCCGGGACGGCATCGCCCTGAGCAACACCGTTCTGGGCGGCCTTGCCGTGGAGGACAACCTTCTCGAAGCCATGCGGAAGGCAAAATACGAGCCGGGCTATTCCTATGATGCATTTGTCGGCAGTTTTGCTGAAGGAAAGCGCGGCGTGGTCAGCTTCACCTACAATGACATCCGGGAAACGCTCAGCTTTGTGCCTGTCGAAGGCACAGACTGGCTGCTGACTTACCTGATTCGCGAGAACACCATCAGCGATAATATCAGTACGATCACCGACGGCATTATCCGCAGAAGCACGATTCAATCCTTGCTGACAGTCAGTGCTCTGCTTGTACTCTTCATGTTCATCATCCGTCAGACCCGCAAGAACGCAAAGCTCACTCTGGAAAAGGAGACTGCCGATGCCGAGAACCGCGTGAAGCGGGAGGAGATGGAACAGCGGCTTCAGCTGCAGGAGGAGCTGCTCTCCCAGAAGCATCATCAGGAAGAACAGACTCGCCTGATTACCGCGCTCGCTTCTGATTATTGGAGTGTCTATTATGTGGATTTGGATCATGATGCCGGCGTGTGCTACCAGGCTCACAGTGACATCGACGGCGGTTTCCGCATAGGCGACCACTTCCGGTATCTCGAGAGCGTGACCGCTTACGCAAACGCGTACATCAAAGAGGAATACCGGGAGGAATTCCTGCGGTTCATCCGGATTGAAAACGTCAAGGCGCGTCTGCTGGAGCAAAGGGTCATTGCTTACCGGTATATGGTATACAGGCACGGCAGGGAAACCTGGGAGGAGATACGCTTTGCGGGCGTACGCCATCCTGAAGATCGCGAAGACCATCTGGTGCATCTTGTCAGCGCGTGTCTGGTGGACGTGGATGCGGAAACCCGCAAAACCATGGCGCAGAGCCAGGCGCTGAAGGACGCCCTGACGGCGGCGGAGGCGGCCAACAAAGCCAAGACTGCCTTCCTTTCCAATATGAGCCATGAGATCCGCACCCCCATGAACGCCATCATCGGGCTGGACAGCATTGCGCTCAGCGACCCGGATATCTCGGAGCAGACGCGGGATCACCTGGAAAAAATCGGCGCCTCCGCCCACCATCTGCTGGGGATCATCAATGACATTCTCGATATGTCCCGCATAGAGTCAGGCCGCATGATCATCAAGCATGAGGAGTTCTCCTTCTCCAAGGCGCTTGAGCAGGTCAGCACCATCGTCAGCGGACAGTGCAATGACAAGGGCCTGCACTACGACTGCCGGACCAAGGGCCAGATCGACGAGTACTATATCGGCGACGATATGAAGCTTCGCCAGGTCATGATCAATATCCTGGGCAACGCGGTCAAGTTCACTCCCGAGGGCGGCACCGTTTCCCTGATCATCGAGGACGTAGCCCGCATGGACAACAAGGCGACGCTGCGCTTCACCATCAGCGACACCGGCATCGGCATGAGCAAGGAATACCTGCCCAGGCTGTTCGAGGCTTTTTCTCAGGAGGACGCCTCCACGACCAGCAAGTATGGCAGCACCGGCCTCGGCATGCCCATCACAAAGAGCATCGTGGAGCTGATGAACGGCCATATAGAGGTGGAGAGCGAGAAAGGCGTCGGCACCACGTTTACCGTTACCGTTACGCTGGATCAGGCCAATCATATCGCGCCGGACACCGGGGATATCGAGCTTCGCCCGCATGAGATGAGCGTGCTGGTGATAGACGACGACCGCATCGCCTGCGACCACGCGCAGGTCGTGCTGGGCCGGCTTGGCATAAGCTGCGATATGGCGCTGTCCGGCAAAGATGCCGTTGAAATGGTAAAGATGCGCCATGCCCGCCGGGAGGACTACAATCTGATCCTGGTGGACTGGAAGATGCCGGAGATGGACGGCGTGGAGACGACCCGGCAGATCCGCGCCATCGTCGGCCATGACACGCCGATCATCATACTGACCTCCTACAGCTGGGAAGACATCGAGGAAGAAGCCCGCAGAGCGGGTGTGGATACGTTTGCCGCCAAGCCGCTGTTCGCAGGCACTGTGATGGACGAGTTCCGGGAGGCTTTCAAGAGGAAAAAGGCAAAACTGCTCGCGGAGACAGCCGATCTGGCCGGACGCCGCGTGCTGCTGGCGGAAGACGTGGCCGTGAATGCGGAAATCATGATGATGGTTCTAAGCATGCGGGAAATTCAGGTCGACCATGCGGGTAACGGCAGGATCGCCGTGGAGATGTTCGCCGGGCACGAACCGGGCTACTATGACGCGATTCTCATGGATATGCGCATGCCGGAGATGGACGGTCTGGAGGCAACCCGGAGGATTCGCGGGATGGACCGGGAGGACGCTAAGGAAATCCCGATCATCGCATTGACGGCCAATGCTTTTGACGAGGATGTGCAGCGCAGCATGCAGGCGGGATTGAACGCGCATCTGTCCAAACCCGTGGAGCCGGATGCTTTGTTCCAGACTCTGGAGGGGCTGATCCGGCCTTGAAAACCACTTTGCGCTCCGAAAAGGAGAACATGGACATGGATAATCAAAACACGCATTCCACAAAGCCGCTGGATCGTTATTTGTCTGTTATTGACGTCTGGGCAATGGCCTTTGGCTGTATGGTCGGCTGGGGCGTATTTGCCATGCCGGGAACGACGTTTCTCCCGATTGCCGGGCCGTTGGGCACGATGCTTTCGATGCTCATCGGCATGGTCATCATGCTGGTCATCGCCAGCAACCTGTCGTTTATGATGGGCCGCTCGGCGGTGACCGGCGGCGTATATGCCTATACAAAAGAGGCCTTCGGCAGGGACCACGCCTTCCTGAGCTCGTGGTTTCTGTGCCTGTCCTATCTGACCATCGTCTTTCTGAACGGCACCGCGCTGTTCTTCATCATCCGGACGCTGTTCTCCGACGTGGCGCAAAGCGGCCTGCACTACACCGTATCCGGCCAAACCATTTATCTGGGCGAGACGCTGGTATCCGTGCTGGTGCTTGCGGGAACAGGCATTCTCTTTGTAGCGGCAAAACCGGCGCTGCAACGCATCAACACCGCGCTGGCGATCATACTGTTCGCGGGGATTATCCTGACCGCCGCATTCTGCCTGCCCCATGCCTTTGCCAATGGCGCGCTGCAAGCCTTCGGAATCTCAGGCGTCAACAGGAGCTACGCCGTCTTCAGCCTGGTGATCCTGGCGCCGTGGGCCTACGTGGGCTTCGAGGTGACCTCCTTTGACACCGCGCATTTCAGGTTTCCGATCAAATACTCGAAGAAGGTCCTTTTCATCTCCATTCTGGCGGCAGCCCTTGCGTATACCGCCATGGCGTTTGTCAGCATCGCCTCCGTTCCGGACGGATGCTCCAGCTGGCAGGAATATATCGCCGGTCTGGGAAAGATGAGAGGCGTAGCGTCGGTGCCGACTTTCTATGCCGCCAGAGCCATCATGGGTCCGTTCGGGCTGGCGGTAATGACGCTGACCGCAGTCGCCGCCATTATGACCGGCATCATCGGCGGTTACCGGGCGACGACCCGCGTCCTGTCAACCATGGCGGAGGATCACATCCTTTCCGAGAAATTCTCCAAAACAACGTACAGCATCATGTTCATCATGGTGCTGTCCATACTGCTGTCACTGCTCGGCAGGAACACGCTGAACTGGTTTGTGGATATCACTTCCTTTGGCGCGATCGTCGGCTTCGGCTATTCCTCCGCCGCGGCCTGGAAGATCGCAAAGGCCGAGGGAAACCGGAAAACGGTCATGACGGGGCTGATCGGAACCATATTGTCCGTAATTCTCGTCATCGTTCAGCTCGTTCCAAGGCTTGCTGCCATGGAGGCTATGGGAAGCGAAGCCTTTTTGCTGCTTTCGCTGTGGTGCCTGCTGGGATTTGTCTTCTACTGGAGAACCGTTATTCGGAGCACGCTCACGGAATACAGCGCCATGTCTGTGTCAGGCATTGTCCTGTTTGCCCTGCTGATCTATTCCGCGCTGATGTGGATGGCAAAGCTGCTCATCGCCGGAGAGAGCGCTGAGCAGATGAAGCAGGCGCTCACCCGGGGCGGCATTGTACTCTTTGCCATCGTATTCGTGGGGCTTACAGTGATGCTGTATGTACAGAATATCGTTCGGAAGAAACACGAGACCGCCGAAAGGGAGAAAATACACGCGATGGAGAGCAGTCTCGCCAAGAGCCGCTTTCTGTTTAACATGTCGCACGATATCCGCACCCCAATGAACGCGATCATTGGCTTCACCAACCTCGCGCAAAAGGAGACGGAGCCCTCAAAAATTCACGAGTATCTCGACAAGATCGGCAGCTCCAGCCAACACCTGCTGGCGCTGATCAACGACATCCTTGAGATGAGCCGCATCGAAAACGGAAAGATCACGCTGGAGTATGAGCCGCTGGATCTTTGCGCCGTCTTTGAGGAAATCAAAGATCTGTTTTCAGAACAGATGAAACAAAAGCGCCTGGACTTCCAGATCCACACGGGGCAGATACGGAACCGCTATGTCTGGTGTGACAAAAACAACCTGAACCGCGTGCTCCTCAACATCCTCAGCAACGCCTACAAGTTCACGCCGGACGGAGGGACGATCACGCTCTCTCTCATGGAAACGGGCGGCGGAGAGGGCGGATATGGTTCCTACGAGATCCGCGTGCAGGATAGCGGCATCGGCATGTCCAAAGAGTTTGCGGACAAGATGTTCATCGCCTTCGAAAGGGAACGCACTTCCACCGACAGCGGCATGGAGGGGACCGGGCTCGGAATGTCGATCACAAAGAGCATCGTCGATCTGATGGGCGGTGACATTGATGTCCTGACGGCACCCGGATCCGGTACTACGATCATTATCCGCATCAAACTCAAACTGGCCGAGGCAAACGATATCCTCAGCCAGGAAAAACCGGACGACAGAGAAGCAAACGCTGATTCAGAAGTAGCAGTCGAAATGGCTTTCACAGGGAAGCGTGTCCTCCTGGTGGAAGACAACGCGATCAATATGGAAATCGCCAATATGCTTCTTACGCAGGCCGGCTTTATCGTGGAGTGGGCTGAAAACGGAAAAATCGCGCTGGATATGGTCTCATCCTCTCAACCGGGCTACTATGACGTCATTCTGATGGATATACAGATGCCGGTGATGGACGGTTACGAGGCAACGCGGGCAATTCGCGCTTTGAATAATCCCGCACTGGCTGGAATACCGATCCTTGCCATGACGGCGAACGCATTCAAAGAGGATGAACAGGCAGCTGAACAGGCAGGCATGCAGGGGCATATAGCCAAACCGATTGACACCCAGAAGATGCTGGAGACAATCCGAAAGGTATTGCTGAAAACGCAGGCAAATAAAAGCCCGGTATGACCTGTTTGGGGAAGATGCTTAACCGGGCTTGTTTGCGCTGGGAATATTTACTTTGTCGTCAGCGTGATCGTTATGTCGCCGTTCCCCAGGAGCGACCTCATCTCTTCGGGCGTTTTGCCTGTGATTCTGCCCAGACGGGTGTACGCCCACGAGTTGCTCCCGTAAAAGACCACCATCTGGCTGCTGGAATAGAGCACGATGTCGCCGGAAGAGGTATTGGTATGTACGTCATGGCTGGGCAGCCTTTGGCCGATGGGCCCCACCTGCTCAAATCCGCCGTACATGGACATCTGAATGGAAAGCCCGTTTGCGGCCAGTTCCCTTAAGGCTGCTACCGATTCGTTGTCTTCCCATACGACCTCGACAGGCGTGCCGCCGATCGTCATCCTGATCATTCTGTCAGTGCCGTTCTGGCGCTGGATTTCTTCTGTTCTGTAATCCATTGCTGTTTCTTCCGCTCCTTCTGCCGATAACGCGCATGTCAGGATCAGGGCCAGGGCCGCGATCCAGCAAATGATCGATCTCTTTTTCATGATCGTCCTCCTGGTTATTCTTTATCCTTCCGGGCTTCCTTCGCCAGCCGGAAGACGGCCCAGCCCAGGGCCATCCCACATACAAAGGCCCGGTTTTCTTCATAGTCGTTGCTCTGTGGTACGGGCTCTTCCGGATTCCCGGATCAGCCGGTCCGGCTGATCAACGCGCCGCTGGCGGGCGGGCAGCCCTGTCCGGACTGCATCCGATATCCGTAAGGCACTGCCCTGTGTTTTCCGCGTTCATCGTTTCCTCCTGAGCCCGGCATTTTCTGAGGACATTTACATCATAACACCTTGCGGGTTTCTTTGCTAATGGTTATAATGAATATCATGGTATTCCTGCCTGGCATTTCATGGAGGACGGAATGGAGATCAGAACACTGCGCTATTTCCTGGCAGTGGCCAGGGAAGAAAACATGACCCGTGCGGCGGAGCAGCTGCACGTGACCCAGCCCACGCTGTCCAAGACGCTGAAAGCGCTGGAGGACGAGCTGGGCAAAAAACTGTTCACCCGGCACAGCTTTTCGATCCGGCTCACGGAGGAGGGCGCGCTGCTGCGCAACCGGGCGGAGGACCTGGTGAGCATGGCGGACCGTATCACTCAGGAATTTGTGACGCTGGATGACATCACCGGGGGAGATATCTATTTCGGCCTGGCGGAATCGCATCTGATCCAGTACCTCGCCCGGGAGATCCGGGAATTCCGCAGACAATACCCCGAGCTGCGCTATCACATCACCAGCGGCGATACGGAGCAGGTCACGGAAAAGCTGGACAAGGGCCTGCTGGACTTTGCGGTGCTGGCCGAAGAGCCGGACGCCGGCAAGTATGAAGCGCTGGCGTTTCCGGAAGCTGATGTGTGGGGCCTGATCTTCCCGTCCGACGATCCGCTTTCGCAAAAAGAGGCTATCACGGTGGACGACCTCATCGGCCTGCCGCTGTTCTGCTCGGAGCAAAGCTGGGAAAACGATCTGCCGGCCTGGTGCGGCAGCAGGATGCAGGAGCTTCGCCTGGAAGGCTCCTTCCGGCTCTCCTACAACGGTTCCATGTTCGCGAAGGAGGGCCTCGGGTATCTGCTGACTTTTGACCATCTGATCGATACGTCGGCAGATTCGGGACTGACGTTCCGTCCGCTGTCTCCGAGGCTGGAGACAAAACTGTATCTGATCTGGAAAAAGTACCAGGTCTTTTCGCCCATCGCGGAAAGATTCCTGAGGAAACTGCGGGAGAGATTCCTGTAACGGAGCCTTTTTCCGTATCGTTCTTTGACTGAAACGGGACAGGATCGGATGTAAAGTTATGATATGCATGGAAGAATTCAGGGAAATCATTTCAGAACTGCTTGACGAACTCCCGGAAGCGTTCTTTCGCGGCCTGACCGGGGGAGTGATCGTGTCGGAAGGCACGATGGTCCCGGATTATGCGCAGAATAACGATCTTTACACGATGGGCCAGTATCGGGTATTTTCGGGCGTCAGACAGATCGTCATCTATAAAGGCTCCTTTGACCGGGTGTATTCAATGGCTGACGCTGACAAAGCGCGGACTGTTCTGCGGGGAGTGATACGCCATGAATTCCGCCACCATATGGAATTCATCAGCGGCATCCATGATGAAACCTCTCTGGAAGCGGAAGACCGGCGGGAAAAGCAGAAGTATATCCTCAGACATTCGAAGAGCAGCGATCCATAAGACGATGAAACAATCAGGCGCATCGGCCGGCAGAAATGGTACTGCCGGTTTTTGTTTTGCTGCGTATCAACAAATGAAGCCCAAAGGTTTTGAATGGCGATGCCATTCAAAGAATTGATTTCAGAATAACAGCCGGTGACTGGGCGGCTGATACAGGAGATCAGAAACAGGCAGAGTTCGGGATCGGCAGGGCATGGGATGATCGTTCAATAATAGGATCCTTCGCGGATGAGAACAGGCGAAGGCAGCGGACAGGAGATGGTTTTGGATGCTCGGGGAATAGTCCTTTGCAGACACAGGGAAGTCACAAGTTTTACTTGACTGATGCTGCAAAAATCATTATACTGATTAATGAAAAGCATTGATGTATGAGCGCGATTGGACATTTTGAAAATCCTTGCGGATACAGGAACATTCGCAATTGGAAATGCTGTTGGCTGTACAAAGATTCATAAATGACGAACCTGGCGGCAGCGCACAGAGCGAGGGGGAGCCACCGATGAAACGATTTCTTGCTGAAAAAACAGTTCTCATATTGATTGCGGTCCTGCTGACGGCGCTGGTTTTCAATGTGGCGCTGGCGGAAAGCTATACGGGCCAGACCATGCGCCTGATGCATTACGAGGGCGAGGTGGAGATCACAGACGCAGGCGGTAAGCCCAGGTTTGTCATGGAAAACGTCCGGTTTTCCAGCGGCGAATCCATGCATACCTTCGAAAACAGCCTTGCCTCGGTGAGCTTGGACGCGTCGAAAATCGTAACGCTGGACCAGCAGAGCCGCGTGGAGTTCCTGAAGCAGGGAAACCAGATGGTCCTGAACCTCAAGGACGGCTCGCTGCTGCTGGACGTCGAAAAGAAACTGGACGAAAACGAATCCCTGGACATCCAGACCTCGACGATGGTCATCGGCATCCGCGGAACGATCGTCTATGTTTCCGATTTCCCGGTGGCGGGCAATACGCAAAACGGTAATTTGCCTACTGCAGCCGCTCAGGCTGAAAACAGCGCAGCTTCAGCGGCTAATGACGGGAATAAGAACGACGGTGGAGCTTCAGGGCCTCTGAACGGGCAGGACGGAGAGACGAGAGGATCGGTCGACGAGCTGGATGAGGTGCTGAACACAGAGGTCATCGGCGACGTCCACAACCGCGTGACTACGCTCTGCGTGCTGGAGGGCACCGCGACGGTCACTTACCGTGACAAGAACGGTGAACAGAGGACCCAGCTGGTCAAAGCCGGAGAAAAGGCGATCCTCACTGACAGGCTGATCGGTGAACAGTCTGATATTGCTCCCGAACTGGTTGAACTGTTCCGGGAAGATATCGAAGGCCTGGTCACGAAACAGGCCGAAAAAGATCCTGTGCTCAGGGAACGCGTGGAAGCGGCCTCCGATGTACTGAAAAAGAATAATCCCGTATACGATAATCCGGTCGTGTTTACCGCGGAATCGGCCAGCAAACCCTATGACGGTTCCGATCTGAGCGACACGTCCGTCACGGTCGAGGGCCTGCCGGAGGACTACAGCTGGGCGGCTGTCACGTCCGGCAGCAGAAACGAAACAGGACGCAGCAGCAACGCAGTCACCGAATATGCGATATTTGACAAGTACGGCCTGGACGTTACTTCCCGTTTCAATCATGTAAATACGGTAGACGGACAGCTGACCGTTACCTGGGACGATCCCGTCACGCTTGTCGCGCAGAGCGCCAGCAAGATGTATAACGGTGAACCGCTCCGCCGGACTTCCGACGTGCTGGTCACCGGTCTTCCCGAGGATTATTCCATCCGGGTATTCGCCGATGGCAGCCAGACGGATGCCGGTACCAGCGCAAACCCGGTGAGCTCCTGCACGATTTATAACGCCGCGGGCGAAGACGTCACGGAATTCTTCACCAATATCGAAAAGATCAGCGGTCAGCTGGTGGTTGACCCCGCGCCGCTGACCGTGTGGACCGGCAGCGCCCGGAAGGCCTATGACGGGAAGGCGCTGGTCAAACGTGATGCCCTGATCACCAACGCGCCCGGATATGAAGCCGGTATGCCGCGCTGGCGGAATCTTTCCTACGTGTTCTCTGACGCGGCCCTGCAAAACGGCGAGGGCAGCGACTGCCAGACGCTTTACGGCATCTGCGGCGTCGTGTGGGTACACGGCACCAACCCCCTTACCGGTGAAACCAGAGAGATCGAGCTGCATGCCGGGCAGAAGCTGCTGGTCTATCTGCACGACAATAACCAGAATCAGACCATCGAATTCAAGCTTGAGGATGTCTTCCCGGCAGATCTCCCGGAAGAAGTGCTGCGCCTGTTTGCGGATAATCGCGCCCTCAAAGTTCAGGCATGCAGCGACGCCGCCTGGGATCAAAAGACTCTTGACGCCATCCTTGCGGATCTGCCGGAGCGGACGGATAAGCTGGTCGAACAGGCAGGCATCAAAGTGGCTGAGGATGAAGCCGACCGCCTGATGACGGACTTTACCAACGTGCGTATCACGATCGATACCGAGATCACAGATTATACTGACCGCGCGCTTGGACACCGGGAGGCACAGTACAGCCCTGTGTACATCGACGAGTCGATCACCGTGAAAGCGACCGGCAGCCAGACGGAAGTCGGACAAAGTGATAACACTTACGAGATCAGCTGGGGGAACGCAAAACCCGAAAACTATATTCTGAGTGAAGATCTGGGTACGCTGACAGTTGAGAAACTGAAGCTTGCCATCGACCTGGGCAGTGTGACGGCGGATTACACCGGCGCCGTCGCCGCACCCGACCCGACGCTGACCTACCTGAACGGCGAGCACGCCGGGGAAACCGTAAAAGCCGCCAGCGCGAGAACCATGGGAGTGCTGGCAGGCATCGGGACTCCGAGAGCGCTTGCCAAGGCTGCCCCGGAGAAGCAGTTCGGTTTCAGGCTGTTTACGGGCGACACGATGAACCTGACCGTCACCGGCATGCAGGCCGGTGCGGGCACCCATAAGCTGAAAACCAGCGTAAGCTTTTCCAGAGGCGCGGAAGGCCGCTACGCAGTATCCAGCGTGACCGGCACGACCGTGACCGTGAAGCCTGCCAAACTGACCGTCACTACCGGATCAGGCACGAAGGTGTATGACGGAACGGCACTGATGAACGGCGAAGCGTCCATTACCGGCTTTATGAACGGCGAAACGGCTGCGGTGACCGCCACCGGCACCATTACCGATGCCGGCGAGACGGTGAATACCTATGCCGTCGACTGGGGCGATACGGACCCGGGCAACTATGAGATCGTCGAGGAGCTGGGCACCCTGACAGTCGAACCCATAGCCGTCACCATCAATATGGACCAGTGCCAGGAAGCCTGGGATGAATATGCCCCTGAGTACAGCCGTGAAACATGCGGGTTCTATTTCGACGCAGAGGAAGGCGCGTACGCCGTTTATACGAATGTCCCGGATCAGACCGATCCATTGATCCCTGCTGACGTATCGGATGCTTACGACGACGAAGGATATGTAGTCAGCGAAACCGCTGTCTTCGAACTCATCGGCGGGGGAGAAGCTGCCGTAACGTTCCGCGGTTATACCGATGCCGGCACGTATACGGTGATCCCCGAGATAAAAGTGACCGCCGGAAACGAAGATAACTACGTTTTTTCCCACACGGACAACACGCTGACCATCAACCCGCTCAGCGTGGTGTTCGACCTGCATGGCGGGGAGGGTTATTCAGCCACATTTACAAACCTGATGCATCTGCCGCATGGGGTCGATGCCTATGCTGAAACATCCGGGGAAGAGTTTGAACGCACGATCGGCAGAAGAGTATATGATTCAACTCATACGAAGCTCCAGTACTACCAGGCGAAATTCAGCCTGTTTGGCTCAGATGCGGTGGAACTGCACTGCAAGGGGCCTGTCACTGTGGACGACGACCCGAAATTCACATACACTTACAGCTTCACCGGCGGAAAAGAGAGCAACTATCAGTTCAGCGCCGTCAACGACGGGATCACGATCGATCCTTTGTATGTCAACGTTTATGTCGACGGCTATGAGGACGGCCTTGTCTATGACGGCAAGCCCCACGGCGCGAAGCCGCGCGTCGGCGGCTATACCTGGCTGACTGCCAAAGCGGTGAATGATACGACCTGGGACTTCTATGGCTCGATCAAGAATGCCGTTTTTTTCCGGCTGAAGGTGGAGGGCAGCGCTGTCAGCGCCGGCTCCAATGAGCTTTCCTGTGAGCTTTCTTTCCCCAATGGCAACATCAGCAAAGATAATTTTTCGGTCTATGTCGATAATGAGCTGTACATCATGCGCGCTCCGCTGGTCATCACTACGCCTTCGTACAGCAAGCCCTACGACGGCACGCCGCTGTATGCCGGCGTGAACGGGGCGGTGGTGGAAGGCCTGGCGGAAGGCGAAACCATCACCGTCCGCACGCCAGCATCCATTACAGACGTCGGCACAGTGGAAAACGCCGTGGATTTTGACAGCGATATCGACTGGGGAGATACGGACCCGGCCAACTATTACATCAATACATCCGGATGCTCTTTCGGGACTCTGGAGATTTACGGATGGGACGAGCCTGAATACGAATGGAGTGAAGATAACGGTTCGGTAACGGCGGCAAGCGCATGCCTCGGCGATCCGGACATCACCGTGACGGAGACGGTGGCAACGACCAGCGCGATCACCAGGGACGCGACCTGCACGGAGGAAGGCGAGATCACCTACACCGCGGAATTTGCCAAGACGTACGTGTTCTCCACTCAGACAAAACCGGTAGCGACACCCGCCAGCCACGACTGGCAGGAAGAAGAACATGGGACAGGCGCTTACATCGTCGATGGCGGTGACGGGTATTATGACGCGTATCTGAAAGCAGGCGGGAAATACAGGGTCTGCTCAAGGTGCGGCGCGGAAGAGAATGACATTACTAAGCTGATCCGTCCGAAGCTGACGGTGGCCACGGTCGATTTGACGCAGCTGGCGCCGGACGAGGAGACCACGCTGCAGGAATGCGAGACGGCGCTGGGAGATTTCCTGAAAGCTGCGATACGTGTCGATGAAGCGTATGAAAGAAAATATGACCATTATGATGAAGAGACGGACACGATTTATTATACTTCCGCGCCGGCCGATTATCTGATCGAAGACTGGGAGATCAATGCCGCATTCGCATGGGCGGAGGTTATGAGCGGCGTTGCTGTCGCAAGCCTGCAGGAACAGTTTGAAGCAGATCCGCAATCTGTCTATAAAGCGAAAGTGACGGTCGGGGTCAGCGACGAATACCCGGGATGGTACGGCAGGATTGGGCACATCGATCTGAGGGGCGATATGAGTCAGTTCGGCTCATCCGTTTGCGAGATCGAGATCACCGGTCACGAGCACGACTGGGTGGGAGGCGAGTATGCTGATCCTTATGCGGAACTGCAGCCGGACAATACATACAGGGCGGTTCCGTATTCCTGCGTCGAAACGTGCAGCATCTGCGGCAAGGAACGGACGGTGTATGCTCCCATCTATCCGGAGATCGTCAGCAAGGTTGCCGATTACGATACTGACGAGAGCTACGGACGCCATGTCGAAGTTCCTATCGTGACGATCAAATCGCTGTTGGAAGCGGGTTATGAGACGCTGGCCGATATCAATATGAATTCCTATGTGAAGGCCGTGGTCAGGCTGCCGGAAAAGGATAATCCTTCTGCGATCCGCACCATCACCGTTCCGGGCAGATTTGTCTGCGACTACGATGTAGGCGATGTAAGCGTGGAGGGCCTTTACGCGGAGCTCGATGAAGCTGACCGGATATATTATACCTTTTATCCGGATGACCGTCAGGTGTATGACATCACATATGCCGGCATCGAGATCCTGAATGATAAAACCGCGGCCATTCCCAGGCTGTCTTCAAACGGAGGAGGGGATATCTCGGTATCGGGCTTCAGTACCGGAGCGCCCAACCATACCGTTACGGCGCGTATCTGGAAACTGACGGACACCGGCAAGGCCGCTCTGGCGGATATCGACCTGGAGAGCGCTCTGTCGCTGGTGGCAAAAGACAGCCACGACAGCATCGTTCCGGGCACCTTCTCCTGGACGGACGATGTCAGCGGCGTACAGACTGCCGATGCCTATGATGTGCAGCCGGGCTCCGGCTGGAAGTTCACCTTCACGCCTGACGATCCCGATGCCTATTCGCCGACCACGGCGGTGCTGAAGGTCAGCGGACCTTACAATACTTATATGCGCCGAGGGGCTTTGGTCAGGTATTATGATGGGCGGGCGATGGATCCCGGCCCTGATTGGGCCGCGTATGTCAATGCCGAATGGCTGGCGTACATCGCGTCCCGCTACGGATGGACCAAATTGTCGGATATCGTGCCTGCAAAACTTGGCTTTGAGTGGTACTATGCAGACTCATTCAGCTACCGGGATCGGGATTATGCCCACAATACGGTCACCGGATCAACTTCGTGGGGCGGCATCGTTGACAGCTACGGAGGCCGTTCCACTACCCTTACCGGTGTAACCGGCAGCACGTCCATAGACAGCGTCGTCACACAGCTCAGGACAAGCGGTTCTCTGATCTGCAGCTTCAGTTTCAACCCGAATGATACTGTCCGGTACAAGCCCTCTGCGAGCTATATCCGATTCTCAGGCAATGGCAAAACCATGGGACCACAGTACAGCGTATACTGGAAGATGAACGGGGAAACGCTGCTGACCGAACAGCTTTACTC
>JBGUIY010000103.1:0-5183 GCA_045113475.1 Christensenellales bacterium
AAAGGACGCTTGAAGGATAAGCAGCTGTCCCTGCGCCTCACCGACGCGGCCTTTGACCGCCTGATGGATCAGGGCTACGACCCCGTCTACGGCGCGCGGCCCATGAAGCGCGTGCTCCAGGCGAAGATCGAGACCCTGGTGGCTCGCAAGCTGATCGAAGGCGCGGCCCTGCCCGGAAACACCCTGATCGCCGACGCCGCCGACAACGCGGACGGCTTCGTGATCAGCGTGGCACAGGGAGCCGAAAAAATCGAAGAGTAAGATTATGGTACTGTTAAAAACAGCCGCCTCCGGCCACGGAGACGGCTGTTTTCGGGTTCATAGGGTCTGCACTAAGCCCGGCTGCTTCTGCGTATATTACAGCTGGCTGTGCTCCTCGTAGGCGGAAACGGCGTTCGCGCCGGAAAGGTCTGCCGTGCGGGTGAAGGAGTCCACAGTCACCGTGATGTCGCTTTCACCCTCCTGGTATACGGTGCCGTCCGTCCCGACGATGGCGACGTACTCACCGTTTGTGTCCGTGATGTTGCCGGCGCATTCCAGAGAGGTGACCTCGCTGTCGGCTGTCACGATCCAGGCGGAGCTTTCGTCGATCACCAGGCGGCAGTAGCCGTCGCTGCCGTCGCCGGCGCAGCTTTCGTCATCCACCACCGCGCCCATGAGCACGCTGGATTCCGTCAGGTACAGGTCGAGGGTGGAAATGCTGTCCCACACCACGTCGCCGTCCATGTTCTGGTCGATGGCGGTAAAGACGCAGTTGGCGCCGTTCGTGCCGGAGCTGCCCCAGCCGCGCCGGTTTGTGTTGCCGGTGCAGCGCAGGAAATAATCGCAGTCTTCACTGGCTTCGATCGTCACGTTCTGGATGGTGAAAACGCTCTCAGTGTTGGTGGTGTAGAACAGGCCGCCGTTGCCGCTGATCAGCGTGCCGCCGGACATCTCGAAGCTGCCCTGGCCGACCTGGGAGTCGCCGCTCATGCTCTGGTACAGGATGACCGTCCAGGTATTGTCGTTCTGCTCCTGGTCCGGCATATCGCCCGAAAGGGTGCAGTCGTACAGGCGCACCGTGTTGAGCCCCTCCAGGCACAGCGCTTCGGAGCCGGTGGCGGTGAGCTCGGCGTTGCGGATGGTGATGTCGGCGGTCACGTAGACCGCGGGGGAGCCGGAACCGCTGGAGGTGTAACTGCCGCCGTTCACGATCATGGTGCCGCTGCCCCGGTCGGAACGGATGGCCGCCGCCGAGCCGCCTTCGGTGGTAACGGTGAGGTTTTCGGCGTAAAGCCTGCCGCCGCCCGCCACATGGATGCCGCCGGAGGTGTTCTGCTTTGTGGCAATCACGCTGTCGTATACGTAAACCGTGGCGTCGCCGTAGCTGAATACGCCCGCGCCGCCTGCTGCGTCGGTCTCGATCGCCGCGTCCTTCAGCACCAGGGTGCCGCCGGTGGCCAGCACCGCGGCGCCGACGCCGTAGAAGCTGGCATTGTCCCCGCCGGTGGAATCCTGGGACTCACGGACGATCTCCCCGCCGACATAGGACACGTCGCCCGCCGTGACCAGCAGCGCGTTTTCGTCGGTTCCCGTGCTGGAGAGGTTCTCGTCCAGTTCGGTGTCCTCGCTGACGGTCAGCAGGGCGGCGTATTCGCCGGAAAAGCTGGTATGTCCGCCGGGCGGGGTGCCCATCCCGCCGGCAGGCGGTTCAGGTGGCTGACCAAGCCCTGACGGCGGCTCGCTCATGCCTTCCGGCGGCGCCCCGAACCCGCCTGCGGGCGGTTCGGGCGGCGTATTCTGCTCAGCGCAGGCCCACGCGCCCAGCAGCATCGTGCATATGATCAGTAAACTCAGCCATTTTTTCATGACAGATCCCTCCTCGTGTGCTCGTTTCAGGCCCGGTGTCCGCCGGAACGGGAAGATCGTAACAGACGATCCTTAAACGAAGTTAAAACGGCTGGACGGCCTCATCATTATACATCGCAGAATTTGCTTTTGTGACTGTTTTCGAAGGATTTTACAAAAAAATATTCTGTAAAAATAGCCTTTTGGAAAACTTTATGATATACTATTGAACGGTATGCCCCTGAAGGGGCGTATCGCGGGGGGATGCGACTGTTGCCACACCTTGTTTCTCCGCAAAAGCGGGCGGATGGGTTCCGGCGTCGGCTGGCTGTGCTGTGCACGGCGGCGCTGCTGCTGGGAGCGCTGTTTTTCAGCGTCCGGAGCCTGACCGGGCCTTCGACCGGCGGGTCGGAGGCGCTGGCGCTGCCCGGCGGGGAACGCACCCACTACGAACTGTACCTCAGGTACACGGCGGGGGAAGAGACCCTGACCGTGACCGAGGATATCCGCTGGACCAACACGGAGCCCGCGGAGATCAGCCGGCTGTGCCTGCGGACCGCCGCGAAGGCTTACGAGCGGGAAAACACCTCCCCGGCTGCCGCTGCGGACGTGTGGGAGCGCGGCTATCCCCATGGTTTTGACGAGGCCGCGCTGATACAGGAAGGGTGCTGGGTCGGCGGCGATCTGATCCGGCCAGTCCCCGATCCGGAGCAGCCGGTGCTGATGTGGCTGGACCGTCCAGTAGCTGCGGGAGAAACGGTCATCGTGAAACTGCGCTACCGGCTGAAGCTGCCCGACTGTGCGGGCCTGTTCGGCCGGGCGGGCGGCGTTGTCCGCCTGATGCAGGCGCTGCCGGTGATGGCCGCCAGGCTGGACGGGGGCTGGGATACCGCGGGTCTCGCCGCTTACGGCGATCCGCAGGAGACCGGCCTGTCCGATGTGCGGGTGACCGCGGATCTGCCGCAGGGTTACCGTCTGGTTACCGGCCCGGAGGCCGGGGTGAACCAGCTCAGCCTGCTGATCGTGCCTGACGGGCTGGCGCGGGCGGACGCTGAGATTTCGGGAACCGGGTTAACGGTCCTGGCCGGCACGAAGGGCCGGGCGGATGCGATCCTGTCCGCGGCAAAGCGTGTATGGCCGGTATATGCACGGCTGTACGGCAGCCTTCCCCTGAAACGGCTTACGGTCGTCAGCCTGCCGCTGACCGACAGCGGCTTCAGCGCACCGGGGGTTGTGCTGATCGACGACGCACTGAGCGACGCGGAACTGGAGTATCGGCTGGCTTATTGGCTGGCCGGGCAGTGGTTCGGCTGGGCGCTGGGCGCGGACCGGGCCCGCGACGCGTGGTTCACCTGTGCGGCGCGGCAGTGGGCAGCCCTGCGCTATGTGCGGGCGACGGCCGGCGCGGACGCTGAGGCGGACCTGCGCAGGCTGTGGGTGGACCTGCCCATGCGGGAGGATCTGCACGCCGCTGTCACGCCCGGCACGCCGCCGGACGGATTCCCGGATCTGGCGACCTACCGCGCCGTGATGGACGGGCGGGCGGCGGCCTTCCTGTACGCGCTGGATACTTGGACGGACGGCGGCTTCGACGCGCTGCTCGGCCGGTTCGTCCGGCAGCACGCCTTTACGCGGGTCGATCGCGAAGCGCTGCTGCAGGCAGTATACGCTGCAAGCGGCAGGGACGCTTCGCCGTTGATGGCCGACTGGCTGGATACATATATCATGGAAATGCCATAAGTAAGGAGACTGAATTTTCGCATGAACAGAGAAAAATGCTGCGTGCTGATCCCCTCCCTGGACCCGGACGAGAAGCTCCCGGCCTATGTGGAGGAGCTGGTCAAGGCGCAGTATGGGCTGATCCTGGTGGTCGACGACGGGTCGGGGCCGGATTATCAGCCGATTTTTGAACGCATTGCCGGCTGGGAAGGCTGCCGCGTACTGCACCACGAGGTCAACCGCGGCAAGGGCGCGGCCCTGCGGACGGGGTACGACTACATCCTGAAGCACACGGACTTCGAGGGTGTGATCACGGCCGATTCCGACGGCCAGCACACCGTTGCGGACACGGCCCTCCTGGCGGAAAAGCTGGACGGCGGCAAGGCAGAACTGCTGCTGGGTTCCCGGGATTTCTCCCGCCATTCCACCCAGGTGCCGCCGAAATCGCGTTTCGGCAACCGGCTGACCTCCGCCATTTTCACGCTGCTGTACGGCCACTGGCTGCCGGATACGCAGACCGGGCTCAGGGGCATGGGCCGCGCGATGCTCGGCGACTGCCTGCAGATCACCGGCGACCGCTTCGAGTATGAGATGAACCAGCTGATCTGGTGCGCCAGGCACAATATCCCGATGACCGTCGTGCCCATTGAGACGGTATATCATAACGAGAATCAGGGGACCCACTTCCACCCGATCCGGGATTCCTGGCGGATCTACAAGCTGATCCTGGGCAATTTCTTCCGGTTCATGTCCGCGTCGCTGATCTGCTTCCTGGTGGACTTCATCCTGTTCACCCTGCTCAAGCACATCCCGGCGCTGGCGCAGCTGGAACTGGATACGCCCTGGCTGCACGCGCTGAGCCGGAGCCCGGAAGCGATCCTGCTGGCGACGGGCATCGCCCGCGTCTGCTCCGCCTCGCTGAATTTCATCCTGAACAAGAGCGTGGTCTTCAACATCAAGCAGTGCAGGGGAGCGGTGTGGCGCTACATCCTGCTCTGCGTGGCCGTGATGGCGGTTTCGGCTATTACGGTCAGTGCCCTCCACGTGGTGACCGGCATCGAGTCCAGCGTCATCAAGCTCGTGGTCGATCTGCTCCTGTTCATCGCCAACTACCGCATTCAGAAAGCCTGGGTGTTCGCCCAGCCGAAAGGAGAACAATGATGATGAAACTGCCTGTACGTGTCGCGCTGTGGGTGCTCTGCGCGCTGCTGATCCTGGTGACGCCCTTCGTGATTTCCTCCCCGCAGATCCTGGAAGACGCTCAGTGGGAAATCATTGACGAGATGGACGCCTCCGGGCGCTGGACGCTTATCCCCACCGCCTGCGCCGAGTCCGAATGGGAGGAAGCGGCTCCGGAATACGAGCTGCCCATCGACCGTACGCCCGGCATGAAGCCGAACCCGGCGAAGTTCACTGCCGACGGCTATGAGGACGAGAGCATCAGCGTACAGCTGGAGACTCTGGAGCAGAACGGCGTGCTGTGGCGCGTCGCCCGGGTCAATATCGCGTCCCCGACCCAGCTGCGCACCAATTTCTACGCCAAGGACATCAAGAGCAACAAGGGCTATGGCTACGTGACCAAGATGGCTGCTGCCAACAACGCGGTGGTGGCCATGAACGGCTCTGCCTTCACCCGC
>JBGUIY010000104.1:0-2795 GCA_045113475.1 Christensenellales bacterium
GCGGGGCTTTGTACTCCGCTGAATAGCCGGTGCATTCGCCGTTGAGGGCCACGTCCCTGAGAACGAAGGTCACGGTGTCGGCGCTCCTGTTTTCAAAGCTGACGCTGGCGGTGCTGGTCATGCCGCGGCCTGTCAGGGTCAGTGCGGCGGAGAAATCCTTTCCGTCCCAGCGTTCCGACGCGACAGCGCAGCCGTTCAGCAGGACCGCCAGGAGAATACCGCACAGAAGGATTCTGCCGCTTCTCAAACCTCCGTTCACCTCCGTCCGCATAATGACACATATCCATCATATCACAGATTTAAAAAAACGTATACATTTTTTTTGTTTTCTGTTAGAATGTACGGAGCGAACGCAACTTTTGAGCATGGCTGCGGCGCTGAAGGAGAGATATATGAACGAACAGGAAAAACTGACGCTGCCTTCCAGACTGCCGGAGGATTATCAGCCCGTCCCCGCGGAAGGCCTGAGCGCTGCAGAGGCTGAACGGCGCATGAAAGAAGGGCGCGGCAACCGCACTACCCACCAGCAGGGCAAGTCGGTGGCGCGTATCCTGTTTGAAAATATCTTCACTTTTTTCAACTTGCTGAACATCTTCCTGGGGCTGTGCCTGGTGCTGGTGGGCTCCTACCGGAACATGCTGTTCCTGGGCGTGGTGGTCTGCAACACGGTCATCGGCACCGTTCAGGAGCTGCGCGCGCGCAATATGGTGCGGCGGCTGGAACTGCTGCACGCCACGCAGTGCCGTGTCATCCGTGACGGACACGAAATCAGGCTGACGCCGGAGGAACTCGTGGAGGGCGACCGCGTCATCCTGCATACCGGCGACCAGATCCCGGCCGACGCGGTCGTGCTGAACGGCGTCGGCGCGGCGGACGAGGCGCTGCTGACCGGCGAGAGCGACCCGGTGCGCAAACAGGCGGACGACTGGCTGCTCTCCGGCAGCTATATCACCGAAGGCCGGTTCGAGGCACAGCTGGTGCAAGTGGGCGACAAGTCCTACGTGAACCAGCTGACCCAGGCGGCCAAGCGCATCAAGCGGCCGAAATCCGCGCTGATGACGGACCTGAACCGGCTGGTGCACCTGATTACCATGGTGCTGGTGCCGGTGGGCGCGCTGCTGATGGTCAAGCAGCACCTGATCCTGAAGCTGCCGATGACGCAGGCGGTGCCCAACACGGTGGCCGCCCTGGTGGGCATGATCCCCGAGGGTCTGATCCTGCTGTGCTCCACCGCGCTGGCGGTGGGCGTCGTGCGCCTGGGCAAGCGGCAGATGCTCGCGTCCGAGATGTACGGTATCGAGACCCTCGCGCGTATCGACACTTTGTGCCTGGACAAGACCGGTACCCTGACCACCGGCCATATGAGCGTGGACGGCTTGGTGCCCGCGGAAGCGGACGGGGAGGAGATCGCCCGCGCCCTGAGCCGTTTCGTCAGCGCTTTCGACGATGAGAGCCCCACCCTGCGGGCGATCCGGGATGCCTATCCTTCCCACACGATGGAGGAAGCGGTGCTGCTGCCCTTCTCCTCCAAAAGGAAAATGTCCGCCGCAGGCTTCCACGACGGCACCACGCTGATCCTGGGCGCGCCGAGCTTTGTGCTGCCGGACGTGGCGCTATATGAAAACAAGCTGCATGAGCAGGCGCAGAAGGGGCTGCGTGTGCTGGCGCTCTGCGAGGGCGAGGGCCCGATCGTGGGCGCGGAATGCCCGAAAGTCAGGCGCGTGCTGGGTTTCATATGCCTGCAGGACGAGATCCGCGACAACGCGCGGCAGACGCTGGAATACTTTGACTCCCAGGGTGTGGAGATCAAGGTCATAAGCGGCGACGACCCCGAGACTGTGGCCCGCATCGCGGCGCGCACCGGTGTGCCGCATGCCGACCGCTGCATCGACCTGCATACGCTGACCACCGATGAGGAGATCTGCGACGCTGCGACCCGGTATACCGTGTTCGGGCGCGTGACCCCGCGGCAGAAACAGCAGCTGGTCCAGGCGATAAAAGCGGCAGGACATTCAGTGGGCATGACGGGGGACGGCGTGAACGATATCCCCGCGCTGAAGGCGGCTGACTGTTCCATCGCCATCGGGTCTGAAGCCAGCGCCGCCCGCCACGTGGCCCAGCTGACGCTGCTGAGCGGCGATTTCGCCGTGCTGCCGGAAGCTGTGGCGGAGGGCCGCCGCGTGATCGGCAACATCCGCAGGACTTCCACGCTGTTCCTGGTGAAAACGATCTACTCGATCCTGCTGAGCCTGTTCGCGCTGATTCTGCCGATCAGATATCCCTTCCAGCCGATCCAGCTTTCCCTGATCAGCTCGCTGACCATCGGCATCCCGGGCTTCTTCTTGGCGCTGGAACCGAATAAGGAGCGTGTGGGCGGCAGCTTCCTGCGCAGCGTGCTGACCATGGCAGCGCCCGGCGGCATCGCTGTGGCGGTATGCGCGACGGCGGCTTCCGTCATGGACCGCATCGGGTTAGCGCCGGCGGACTGCTCCACCATGGCGGTGCTGGTGGCGGGCATCATCGGCATAACACAGCTGTACACCGTCTGCATGCCCCTCAACCGTGTGCGCGGCAGCGTGCTGGCGGCGATGATGCTGGGCTTCAGCGCGGCGGTGGCTTTTGCAGGAAGCATCTTCTTCCTGACGGTGCGTACCATGCCCTTCCAGTGCTGGCTGTGGCTCGCGGCGCTGATCGCCGTCGGCATGGGGATCATGTTCCTTTGCTACCGCAAGGCGAAGAAAATGGTGTGATAAAACAGAACAGAATAAGAAAATCGTGCGCGCGCCACGGTCGAT
>JBGUIY010000105.1:0-3656 GCA_045113475.1 Christensenellales bacterium
CGTATACCTCGTGATGCTCTTAACACCCATTGGTTCTTTCTCAAAATACATGGTTCCTGATAATAACGCTTCCTGATAGTATCGCTCAAATCACGCGCCCGCGTGCGGCAAACCAGCCAGCACGCACGGCACGGATAAAAATGGCTTGCTCCTGCGGGAAACGATGTTTTTTGCTCTTATACTCTTAGCATCTCACCTTGCAGCTGTTTTCTGAGAACAGTCTTCTGCGGTCATTCCTTGTCTTCCAGCATCTTGGTCAGCTTGCGCTTGACGCGCTGGAGGGCGTTGTCGATGGACTTCACGTGCCGATCCAGCATCTCGGCGATCTCCTGATAGCTCTTCCCGTTCAGGAAGGCAGCCAGCACCTGCTGCTCCAGGGGGGAAAGGGTGGTGCTGATTTCGTTCTGGATGCGTTCCAGCTCCTCCTGGCTGATGAACAGATCCTCCGGGTTCGTGACCCGGCCCTCGATCACATCCAGCAGGGTGCGGTCGGATTCCTCATCGTACAGGGGCTTGTTCAGGGATACGTAGCTGTTCAGCGGGAAATGCTTCTGCCGGGTGGCCGTCTTGATGGCGGTGATGATCTGCCGCTTGACGCAGAGCTCCGCGAAGGCGCGGAAAGAAGACAGGCGGCTGGGCTTGAAGTCCCGGATAGCCTTGAACAGGCCGATCATGCCTTCCTGCACGATGTCCTCGTGATCCGCTCCGATCAGGAAATAGCTGCGCGCCTTGGAGCGGACGAAGTTTTTGTACTTGTCCAGCAGGTAGGTCAGCGCCTCGTCGTCGTTGCCCTGGGCCAGGGCAACGATCTCCTCGTCCGTCAGCTGATCGAACCTTCCGGCAGTCATGTTTTCTTCCATAAATATCTGGAAATCTTATTTTTTGACGGCAAAAGCCGCGTGATACATGAGGATACCCGCCGCCACGGAAGCGTTCAGGGAGTCCACAGCGCCCAGCAGGGGCAGCTTGACGCAGAAATCGGCGTTTTCCAGCACCAGCCGGGAGATGCCTTCGCCTTCGGAGCCGATGACCAGCGCCATAGGCTTTTCCAGGCGTACCTCGCGGTAATCCTCGCCGGACATGTCCGCGGCATAGATCCACAGGCCTTCCTTCTTGAGCCTGCGCAGTGTCTGAGTCAGGTTGGTGACGCGGGCTACCTTGACGGTCTCCACCGCGCCTGCGCTGGCCTTGACCGCGGCGGGGGTCAGCCCCACGGACCGCCGCAGCGGCACGATGACGCCGTGCGCCCCGGCACAGGAAGCGGTGCGGATGATGGCGCCCAGGTTGTGGGGATCGGTGATGCCGTCCAGCACCACGATGAAAGGCTCTTCATTGCGCTCTTTCGCCAGCGCCAGAATGTCGTCGACTTCGGCGTACTGGTAGGCGGAGGCGTAGGCGAGGATGCCCTGGTGATGCGGGGTGATCTCGTCCAGTCGGGAGCGTTCCACGACCTGCACCGGGATGCCGCGCTCACGGGCCATGGCCACGATCTCCCGGGCAGAGCCGGACAGGACGCCCTTGGCGACGAGCATTTTCTCGATATCCCGGTCGGCCTTCAGCGCCTCGCGGATCGGGTTCCTGCCGGAAAGCAGGTTTTCGGGTTCGCGGCTGTAGGGCGTGTCGAAGCCGGGGCGCGGTTCGGCTGCGGGCTTTGCGGGCCGGGGCGGACGGGGCGTATCGGCGGGCTTCACCGGCCGAACGGGCTGGAAGGCCTCGGCACGGGGCGTGCTGCGGACAGGGGCAGCAGGGCTGCGGCGCTGTTTGTCTCCGGGCTTGCCGTAGCGGCCGGAAGGCTGGTTCCCTTCGGGAAACCGACGGTCCGTCTTCGGGCGACCATAGGCAGGGCGTTCGTCCCGGCCGCGGCGGTCGCGGCTGTCCGTGCGCTCCGCGTCGTCGCCGCGGTAGCCGCGCTTCTGGGAGCGGGGACGCTCGTCCTCCCACTCACGCTTGGCGCTGCGGGTGTTCTTTTTCTGAAAATCCTGATAATAAGGCATTTTATCTTACTCCTTAACGGTATTCTGTTGGGTTTCTGCTGCTGAAACATCCTGCCGGACAAGCTCTGCGTAATGCTCCCGGACCTCCTGCGCACGGCCGCAGGAGCGGTTCCCTTCGGGGCACGCGCCGCGCACGCAGCCGGGGCCGGCGTGTTCGAAAATGGCGGGAGCGATGGGCAGCACCAGGCGGTACATCTGTTCGGCCAGGGCGCGGATCTCCCACTGGGCGCGGCTGCAGCAGCGCAGGGAGAAGAAGTGCAGCAGCTCGCGGGCGTTCATGGTCATGGTCAGGCGGGTGGCGCAGGCGTTGGGCAGCACGAAGCGCGCGTCCTCGTTGGCGCCGGGATCCCCGTCGAAGGCATCCTGCCAATCGCGGTACCAGTCCGCCATCTGGTCCATCTGCTGCCGGTATTTCTCCTCCGCTTCCGGGCCGAGGGCGGCGATACGCGGCGGCACCACATAATCGAAGCCCTTGTCCAGCGACACGTACCGCTGGGACTGGACGCTGAAGGAGGCGATGCGGTGACGGGTGATCTGGGCCAGCAGCGCGCGGCTGACGTCTGACACGTAAAAGGTGAAGCTGGCGTGCTCCAGCACGGAATGGTGGCCGGAGCGGATGACGCCGCGCAGGAAATCGGACTGGTCCTTTTCGACCTTGGCCAGCAATTCGTCCAGCGGCAGCGCCGAATAGCAGGTGCGCGCCGCCAGCGCGCATACCCGGACAGGGTCCGGCGTATAGGCGATCAAAGCCGCCCGGGGCGACGTGATACTCATTGGATGCCCTCCATGGCTGTGCTTAAAAGCTGCCACAGCCGTTCGGCCTGCCCGGACAGATACAGACTGCCCAGCAGGGCTTCAAAGGCTGTGGCCTGGTTGTATACGCGGTGCTTGATACCGTGGGGCACTGCATGGTGCGCCTTCGCGTTCTGTCCGCGCCGCACCACTGCGGCTTCTTCTTCGGTCAGCAGCGGGCGGATGCGTTCCAGCGCGTCGGCCTGCGCCTGCGCGTTGACCAGCGCCACTGCCTGCTGGTGCATGTCGTGTACGCTGAAGCCGCGCCGTACGAGCGTGCTGCGCACGTACAGGTCGCAGACGGTGTCCCCCAGATAGGCGAGTTCCAGCATCCCCAGCTGATTGACGTCCCCCTTGCTGAGGGCGGGAAAAGCGGCTTCCATTACTTGGTGGCCGTTTTGCTGTAGGAGGAGGGGCTCATGCCGACGATATTCTTGAAGGTCTTGGAGAAGTGGTAGGGATCGTTCATGCCCACTTCCACGCCGGCCTGGCGTACGGAATAGCCTTCCTTCAGCAGGGTCTTGGCGCGTTCCATCTTGCAGTAGAGCTGGTAGCTCTGGGGCGGCATCCCGACCTCGGAAACGAAGCGCTTGCGGAAGGTCTCCACAGGCATGCGGGAGAGCGCGGCCATCTCCGCCAGGGAGAAGCTGTCCTTGTACTGGTTCTTGCGCATCGCGTCCACGACCTTGGCGATCTCGTGGCTCAGCACCGCGTCCATGGCTACCGGCTGGCCGGAATGGGAGGCCAGCATGGCCCAGAGCAGCTGCTGCAGCTGCGCGCTGGAGGCGTCCTGCGCCACCGATACGCGGACCGTGGCCTGCACGATGTGCCGCGCCAGGTTCAGCTGGGAGGGGAGGGAACCCTGCTTCA
>JBGUIY010000106.1:0-13758 GCA_045113475.1 Christensenellales bacterium
TTGCCGTTTTTCTCTCTTACGGCGAAGCGGCTCTCTCCCTTCGCCCGTATCCGTTAATCCGTATACCCGTTCTTCAGGTTCGACTGATAGATGGCTTCCGGCCTTTGCGGGGCGGAGCAGGAGGCGCAGGGGGTCAGCTCGTTGTAGGGGGTCAGGGTCAGCTCGCCGTACTTGAAGGGGGCGAGGGGCCAGTACCGGCGGTTGACGGAGGCGCAGTTCGGGGTCGTGTGATAGCGGCTGCCGCCCACGGTATTGTAGTACAGCTGCGTCTGGTCGTCCGGGTAGTCGGTGTAGCGGGTGGCGTCGTCCCAGACGAACACGCGGGTGTTGGTCTTCAGGTGGTTCCACAGCCATTTCATGCTCTGGCCCTGCTTGTTGGGCTGGCGCTGCACGCGGATGCAGCCGTGGCTGGCCTTGTGGCCCAGCTTGGGCTCGGTGCTGGAGAAATCGTGCAGGCCGGACTCATAGACTACGCTGGGCACCTCGTGGATCAGGCAGCCGTTGTTCAGCAGCAGGCCCATATCGCAGTACAGGTTGCCCGCCCAGAAGCCGCCGGTCTTGCTGATGATCAGGAATTCTCCGGCGGGGGTTTCGTTCCAGGCCTGCTCCCGGTTGTTGAGGCCGGTGGATACCAGCAACGAGCCGGTCAGTTTGCCCTTCTCGAAAATGTACATGGTCTGGCTGAGCTTGTCGATCACGAGCCCGTAATCGTCCCGGGGCGTGACCTGCTTGAGGATGTCAGCGGGCAGATAGCCTGTCAGCTTCTCCGCCGTTTTGCCGAAGCCCTGCCGGCCGCGGGAACGGCGGTAGGCATCGCCGTAGGAGGTGTTGTACACCTCCACCAGCGCCCAGCCGTCCTCCTGGCTGAGTACGTGCACGCCCTGGGATTTGTAGGTGACCTCGCCGATCGCGTTGTCCTTGCTGTCCTCGTTCGGGGTGCTGCGGAGCAGGCAGGTCTGCTTGCCGGTGTGCTTGCCGTCGTCCAGGATGGTGATGGGCTGCATCATGGCGTCCCAGATAGCCTGTTCGTCGCTCAGGTCGCCCATGGTCAGGGTCCAGTAATTGTCCGTCTTCTCACCTTCCGCCGCCTTGCCGGGGGCGGTATCGTGGGAGGGCGGGTCCGACGTTTCGTCGATCAGCGCGTAATGCCGCAGGCCCGTAGCCACAGATACGTCGGGCGTCAGCGACCAGACGGAGGGCGGCGCGTTGTCGGGGTCGTTTTTCAGCGCCACGGAAATGCTTTTCCGGTCGGTGTCCCCGCCCTCCGCGCCGCGCAGGGTCAGCGTCAGGCTGTAGGAGCCGTCCGGAGCGCTCATGGTCTCGTCCCAGACCTCGATGCTCAGGTCGTTGCGGCCGGCCACCACGGGGGATTCGAATACCGGCGCGCCGGCGATGGGCCAGCTGACGGTGAGCGTGCCATCACAGCTGGCGTTCACCGCGATGTCCAGCCGGATGCCGCCGGGGAGACTGATCTCCGTGCTGTGCCCGAGCAGGGTCATCCGGACGGCGGGCGCTTCCTCCGCCGGAGCGGGGAAGACTGCCAGCACGAGCAGGAGACAGAGCAGCATGGACGCTGCTTTTTTGCAAAATCGCTGCATATGGAGTTGGAACCTCCTGGAATATGACGTGGGGATAACCGCCGATGCGGCGGATTGATACTCTTTTCAGATTAAACCGGCTCATCTTGCAGCTGTTTTAACCTGCGGACAGTATCAGGTGCCTTTCTTTTTGTATACGATAGGTGCGCTGGCCCCGGGCAGGCCGGGCCCGGCGGGTTCGAAGCGGATGGCCTCCCGGTCGAGGACGATGGTGCCGGTGGAACCGCGGACGGATTTCTGCTTCAGCAGCAGCGTGACCAGCTTGCGGGTCAGCACAGGGCCGCCGCCCCGGGTCAGACAGTCCTTCCACAGGGTGAAGGCGCAGCCTTTCTGCCAGTTGCTGCAGCCGAAGGCCTTTTCGGATTCCTTGACGGGCTTGCCGCAGAGCGGGCAGGCGGCGTCTTCCAGCAGGTCCTGCTTGCGCACGGCGGCCTTGCCGCGTTTGCCGCGGGTGCGGGTCTCCTCCGGAAAGCCGCCCTCCACGGTGGTGGACTTGGCGTAATCCACCAGGAATTCACTCAGCCGCCGGATGCCCTGCATGAAGCGTTCTGTGTCGCGCTTGTTGGCGGCGATCTCGTTCAGCGCCAGCTCCCATTTGCCGGTGGTTTCGGGGCTGGCCAGCTCCTGGGGGCAGATGCCGATCAGGGCGACACCCTTGGGCGTGGCCTGGATGGTTTTGCCCTTGCGCTCGGCGTAACCCACCTGCAGCAGGCGCTCGATGATGGCCGCGCGGGTGGCGGGGGTGCCGAGGCCGCTGCCCTTCATTTGCTCGCGCAGGGCCTCGTCGTCCAGGTCGCGGCCCGCGTTTTCCATGGCGGAAAGCAGGCTGGCGTCCGTGTGCGGCGCCGGGGGCTTGGTGGATTCTTTTTTGACCGCGGCCTTTTCGACCTTGCGGGCGTCGCCCTCGCTGAGCGGCGGCAGGGCCGGTTCCGCATCCTTTTTATCGGCTTTTCCGGTGCCGCGGTACACGGCCTTCCAGCCGGCGGCGCGTTCCGTGCGTCCGGTGGAGCGGAAGCGCTCCCCGGCGGCTTCGGTGACCACCTTCACCTGGTCGTACTCGCAGGCGGGATAAAAGGCGGCGATGGCGCGTCGGGCCACCATGTCGAAGAGCGCGCGCTCGTCGGGAGACATCTTTTCCACCGGAGCGCGGTTCAGGGTGGGCAGGATGGCGTGGTGGTCGCTCACCTTGTCGTTGTCGAATATGCGTTTGCTGACCGGTAGGCCGCCCTTTTCGCTGCGCGGGATGCCCTCCACCAGCGGCTGGTATTCCGGCGGCAGCTGCTGAAAGGTCTTTGGCAGGCGCCTGAGCATGTCCATGGGCAGGTAGCGGCTGTCGGTGCGCGGGTAAGTCAGGGCCTTCCAGCGCTCGTACAGGCTCTGGGCCAGTTTCAGCGTCTTGTCCGCCGTGTAGCCCAGCTGGCGGTTCGCCTCCCGCTGGAGGCTGGTCAGGTCGAATAGCTGGGGCGGCAGGTCACGCTTCTGCTCCGAGGTGACGCTCAGCACCTTCGCGGGCTGTCCGCGCACCTTTTTCGCGAGTTCGGCGGCCTTCTCCCTGTCCGGGATGCGGTTGGCGGTCTTTTCGTCCCTGGCGGCGGGGTCAAACCATTGGCCCTGGTAGTCCCCGAAATCGGCGGTCAGGGTGTGGTATTCCACGGGCACGAAATCGGCGATCTCCTTGCCGCGCTTGACCAGGATGGCCAGGGTGGGCGTCTGTACGCGGCCCATGGAAAGCAGCACGTTATAGCGGATGGTAAAGGCGCGGCTGGCGTTCATGCCCACCAGCCAGTCCGCCACGGAGCGGCACTGGGCGGAGCGGTACAGCCCGTCGTAATCCGAGGCCGGCTTCAACTGCGCGAAGCCCTCCCGGATGGCCTCGTCGGTCATGGAGGAGATCCACAGCCGCTCCACCGGCTTTTTACACCTGGCCTGCTCGTAGATCAGGCGGAAGATCAGCTCGCCCTCGCGCCCCGCGTCGGTGGCGCAGATCAGGCTGTCCACCTCCGGGGAATTCATGAGCTTTTTCAGCACGGAGAACTGGCTCCGGGTCTTGGAAATGACCTTGGTGGGGATCGTTTCCGGCTCGATGGGCAGGTCTTCCATGCGCCACTTTTTGTAGCGCTCGTCCAGCTCGTCCGGTTCCATCAGGGTCACCAGGTGGCCCAGGGCCCAGCTGACCATGTAATCCGCGCCTCTTAGGCAGCCTTCCCCGCGCTCGCCGCATTTGAGCACTTTGGCGATGTCCCTCGCGACGGAGGGCTTTTCAGCGACGACCAGCTTCATGGATAGATCTCCCACATCGCTTCAAGGAAATCGGGGTCCTGCTCCATGGTCATCCGGGTGGGAATATCGACTCTGTTGGTCGCATCCAGGCGCATCATTTTCTGATACGCGTTCAGGGCGTGGATCACGTTCCTGTCGGCGGAGGTGCGGAGCTTTTTCCGTGCCTTCAGCAGTCCCTTGCGGGTCAGGAAGGACTGGAGCACGTAAATGTCGTCGCAGGTGTCGTGCAGCCCCACCTCCGTATAGGCGCGGCGCACGGGAGTGCCGAAGCCGTACAGCAGCTTGTAGCTGAGCGGATAGGTGTTGCGCTGCACCTTGTCCGGGTTGTTGCCTTCGATCACATGGATCTGCACTTCCCCCTGCGCGTCCCGGGTCACGCCTTCCACGATGGCCACGTGATCTGTGCCGACCTCAGGGGAGTACCAGGCGATCCACAGGTAATCGCCGGGGAAGGGGATATATTCGTTGTTTTCCAGATAATGGTACGTGCCGATGAGCCACTGCTTCTCATGGCTTTTGGGGATGCGGTCGTCGTCGGTCACGAAGCGCCCGCGGGCCACGAACCAGGGCGCACCTTCCTTGGCCCTGCCGTACATGGGATAGATATTGCGCAGCATGGAGGTGCTGTAACGGGTATCGGCTTCATTCACGCACCAGGTCAGGAATTCCGCGCACCAGGCCACGCGCTTGCCGGCGTACCATTCGCCATACTTGCTTTCGTCCTTCTTGGGCCCTTCGGTATAACCGAGCTCCTCCTGGGCGACTTTGATGACCAGCATCCAAGGCTCCGTATCCCTGACGGTGTCCGGATCGATCACCGGCGGCTCCCAGGTTTCGGTGGCCGGCAGCACGCGGTCTGCCGGCAGGATGGCGGGCTGGGGGAGGGTATAGGCAGGGGCGCTGCTTTCCGCCTCAACGGTTTCTGCGGCAGCGGCGTCGACTGCCGCATCTTCGCATACAGCTCCGCCCGCTGTCATCATCAGCAGCGCCATCACCAGTGAAACCAGTCTGATCCGTCGTTTCGTCATCCGATCCTGCCCTCCGTCCGCAAAAGCTGGGTATACAAAGGCATTATACGCCGGATTCGGGGAAAAGGCAAATGCGAATGAGATTGTTACAAAAAGGGGCTGACTATCATGGATGAATGTGATAGAATCAGGGTGCTGTGAAGATTATCAGACGGCGGACGGAGCGGGTCGATCATGCGGTTGCCCGTCTGCCGGACGATTGCGGAAATATATGAAAGGATCCGAATGCCATGAATAAGACGCTTAGTATCTCTTTATCGCTCATCCTGCTGCTGGCGCTTCTGCTGCCCGCCGGCGCTTCCGCTTCAGATTCCGGCTCCTGGGGGCAGATCAATCAGTCCCTGGCGCGCCCGTCGGACTGGCAGCGCCTGGTGGCGAACGTATCGGGATTCCAGCTGGGCGATGTGAAGCCGCTGGAGGGAAGCGGGGGCCTGAGCGTCGGCAGCTGGGGAACGTACCCCTCGCTGGACGGTTCCACGGTCTGCGTGCCGCTGGCCATGGAACTGGCGCGCCAGTGGCTGGACATGGAAGAAGGCGACCTGAACGGCTTCGTCAACTTTTCCACCACGCCCTATGCCTATGACCGGCTGTTCAACCGGAAAGCCAACCCCATGGTCACGGTAGCCAGCCGCGGCATCATGCTGGACGATACCCACCCCGTGGATATCGTGCTGGGTACCGGCCCGAACGCGGACGAGCGGGCCGAGGCGGAGCGCCTCGGGGCAGAGCTTGTGATGGTGCCGGTCTGCTACGACGCCTTCGTGTTTCTGGTCAACAGCGAAAACCCGGTGGACGGGCTGACCGCCAGCCAGATCCGCGGCATCTACAGCGGCATGATCATGAACTGGGCGGATGTCGGCGGTGAGACCGGTGCCATTGCCGCCTATCAGCGCCCCCACGGCTCCGGCAGCCAGACGGCGATGGAGGAAATGGTCATGCAGGGCTATACCCTCACTGCTGAGGATAACTATATCTCCAACGGCATGGCCGACCTGATCGCCCAGGTGGGCAATTATGACAACGGCCTGAATTCCATCGGCTATTCCTATCTCTATTATGTGGATGCCCTGTACAAGAGCGGCAGCCTCAAGGTGCTGAGCGTGGACGGTGTCGCCCCGACGCCCGAAAACCTCCGCAGCGGCGCCTACCCCTATACGGTCTACTACTACGCCGTTTATCTGCAGGGCAATGAAAACGCCGCCCGCTTCGTGGGCTGGCTGACCTCCGATGAGGGCCAGCGCTGCGTGGAGCAGGCGGGGTATATCGCGCTGAGGGATTGAGTATCAATCCGGTACTGATTTGATTTCATCGGCGAGTTCCTGTGCGAAAGCCCCGGGATCCTGGGACATGTAGGAACAGTGTCCCAGCCCCTCACGGACGATGATCCGCGCCCGGGGATACAGCTTTTCCGCCAGGGTCCTGCCTTCCGCCAGATTGATTTCCTTTTCGCCCCATTCAAAGGTCATGCGGCCGCATATCCTCTCATCCAGCGGCACGGCGCAGCCGGACGCGCAGAGGGTCCCGATCCGCCAGACGTTCCTGCGGGGCAGGCCGGCCAGCTGGTCCGCCATTCTCCGGCCGAATTCATACGGAATCAGTCTGGCGGCAGCATCCGGATCTTTTCTGGCTTTTTTCCAAAAGACGAGCAAGCGCAGCGACGCCGTGATCCGTCTGGCAGGACCGGAATCCGCCAGCGGGATGCCGTCCAGGTGAACCGCCCTGAAACGGATCCCGCCCAGCTTCAGCAGCTGCATAGCCGTCAGGCCGCCCATTGACGCCGCGTAGAGCAGTTCGACCCTGGTGATCCCCCGGGAGAGCAGATACTGCCTGAGTTCCGCGGCATCCCGGGAGGGGGAAAAGGCTTCGTCCCTGTCTTCGCCGTGCCCGGCCTGATCGGGCGAGATGATAAAATAGCTTCCCGGGATCTTTTGGCCCAGCATTTCATACATGATGCGTCCGGAGAGCAGCATCGGGTGAAGCAGTACGATGGCCGGGGAATTTGGATCGCCGTGGGTATGGATGATCATATGTCTGCTCCTTTCAGCGCTGCAGCCGGATATCCCGGCGGCGCTGCGCCGCCTCGTATTCCTGACGCTCCTCCTCCGTTTCCGGCGTGAAGGCCGGGACGGGGGCGGGGCGTTCGTTTTCGTCCAGGGCTACGTATACAGCGTAGGCGCGGTTCACCAGGGTGCGGCTGCCGTCTAGCTGCTCCACGTAGCTGTCCACACGCACCTCCAGGGAGGTGCGGCCCGCCCAGGTGACCCGGGCGTCCTGCACTACGGTATCGTTCAGGTGCGCGGGGCCGATGAAGGTCAGGTTGTCCACGCATACAGTGGTCACGGCGCTCCTGGCAAAACGGCGGGCAGCCACCGCGCCGATGATGTCGATCCAGGCCATGAGCTGGCCACCGAACAGGCGGGGCCGCTCATATCCGTTGCAGTGCTGCGGCAGGACGATCTGGACACCGGTGGTGATTTCGGTCATAAGCTTTATTCCTCCGATAGACGCGTTTCCATGTGCTGCTTGATCGGCTCCAGTATATCACAATCGCCGCGGGATGAAAAGCAGGAGGATTTTTTTGGAATATGAGCAAATCGCTTGCAATTTCATGTGGAATATGTTATGATTACGCCCAGAAATCCGATATGCGATGATCGGAACAAAAACAATTGGAGGTATGCAAATGAAAAAAATCTTTGCGGTCATGCTGGCACTCATGATGCTGGCGACGATGGCGACCAGCGCTCTGGCCGTCAACGAGGATATCGAAGGCAAGATCACCATCTACACGTCCATGTACCGTTTTGTGTATGAAGGCATGAAGGTGGAGCTCGCCAAGGAATTCCCGAACCTTGACGTGGAATTCTACTATGCCGGCACCGGCACGCTGATCAGCCAGATCGCGGGCGAAATGGGCGACGATCATACCGGTGCCCTGGGCTGCGATATGCTGCTGGTGGCGGAACCCGCCTATTCCCTGGAGCTGAAGGATTATGGCTATCTGCATCAGTTTGACCTTGGCGTGAAGGACCAGCTGCGCTTCCCCTATGACGAGGAAGGCTACTGGTATCCCGTCCGCGTCTGCAACATGGTGCTGGCCTACAATCCCGATAAGTACACCCCCGAAGAGCTGCCCAAGACCTTTAAGGAGTTCGCGGAGGATCCGTCCCTGAAGGGCAAGATCTCCATGGGCAACCCGCTGACCTCCGGCACCGCGTTTGCCGCCGTGTCCGCCCTGACCTCCAAGTACGGCTACGAGTTCTTTGACGCTCTGCGCGCCAACGACGTCATGATCGAGTCCGGCTCCACCGCCCTGGGCAAGCTTGAGTCCGGCGAGTGCAAAGTCATCATGATCCTGGAGGAGTCCGTGCTGCAGCGCCGCAAGGAGGACGACTCCAAGCTGGCCTGCATCTATCCGGAAGACGGCAACATCCTGATCCCGTCCACCTGCATGATCGTGGCGGAAGAGAAGAGCGCGAATGCGAACCTGGAAGCCTGCGAAGCCGTGGCTGACTGGCTGTACAGCGAAGCCGGACAGAAGTTCATCGTCAGCGGCTATATGCACTCCGTGCTGAAGGACTTCCCGGAGATCCCGTATGATTCCATCCCCACCGAAAAGCTGATCGAGAGCGACATGGGCGTTGACTGGCAGCGCACCTATCACGAGCGCGACAACATCAACGACGAGTGGAACAAGCGCGTAACCCAGTAATACGCCGGTTTCTCATCCTTCCCGGATGAAATTGGGGGCTGCCGGATAAAACTGACAGTCCCCTCATCCGAACCGCTTTGCGCCCAACCTTCCCCCGAAACCGGGGGAAGGCTTTTGGAATAGTACGCCCTTTTGAATTGCTGCAGCATCTGAGAAATCAGACTGCGCAAGCACAAATCACGGCAAGCGCCTTCCCCCCGGCCCGGGGGAAGGCGTCAGGCGAAATGGTTGAGGGCGTTCACAGGCCTGCGCAGCAGCCTTCTCCGTATTCATTGAAACAGTTTTCTGCTTCCATCCCGGAACGCCGGAAGGAGGTCCTTCTATTATGCCCAGCGTGGACAAACGCGGTGAAATTGTCTGCAAAGCGACGCTGATTGTAGTTTTTTTGGTTGGCGTTGCTTTGCTGCTCGGCGGTTTATGGGGCAACAGACAGTTTGAAGCCGCAGGGTTCAATCAGGAGAACGCGTTTTCCCTGGTTCACCAGCTGACGGGAGAAACCGACCGCTTATATCAGAAAAAGATCGCTCCGGCGCTGAAAGCCTCCGGGGCGGATCTGTCTGCGGTCAGCGAGGTGAGCCGGGCGCTGCTCGTATCCGCCTGGAAGACCGAGGAACCCCTGAAGGCGACGCTGCAGGGGCTGAGCGGCGACGCGCTGGCGGAGCGGGAACTCAAACTGCTGGCAATGACCTACGCCGTTTCCGGTCCCAACATCAAGACGGCGCAGCGCAAGCAGCTTGCAGCGCTGCCGCAGGCGGAACAGACGGCGCTTTTGAATCAGCTGCGGCTGTCCGCGACCGGGAACGAGCAGCCCCTTCCCGGCGCGGCGGAGGACCTCTGCAAAGGCCTGGAGGGCGAAGAACGCACGGCCATGCTGATGCAGATCTTCATGACGACCGCCAACCTGGACGGTGAACCGCTCTCCTCCAATACCGTGGCTGAGATCAAAAAGGCCGTGCGCACGGAGAACATGCGGGTGACCGCTTATATCTGGGCGGTGGAAGGGCGTTACAACTGGCTGTCGCAGCTTTTCTGCAGCGCAGGCAAGACGTTCGTGCTGATCGGCATCCTGCTGATGCTGGACGTGGCGATCCTTTTCTTCTGGCTGCTGGCGGACCGCAACTGGCAGCTGGATTTCAAGTGGATACTGATCCTGCTGATCGTCGACTTCATGCTGGTGTTCCAGGTGCTGCCCACCGTGACCATGGTCATCAAGGCGTTCTTCCCGGACAGCCGTTTCTCCCTGAGCACCATCGAGCGCCTGTATACCTATGACCTGAACCTCAGCGCGCTCATGAATACCCTGATCGCCGCATTCTGCACCATGATCCTGGGCACGGTGATCGCTTTCCCGCTGGCCTGGCTGGTGGGCAGGACGAACCTGTACGGCAAGCGCTTTTTCCGCAGCCTGTTTGTACTGACCTACATGGTGCCGCCCTATGTAGGCGCCATGGCGTGGCTGCGGCTCCTGAACCCGAACGTCGGCAACATCAACCTGGTGCTGCGGGCGATATTCGGCCTCAGCGATGCGCCGGGCCCGCTGAACATCTACAGCCTGCCGGGGCTGATCTGGGTGCTGACGACCTTCTATTATCCATACGCGTTCATTACGGTTTCCCGCGCGATGGAAAAGATGGATCCCTCCCTGGAGGAAGCCAGCCGGATCTCCGGCGCTTCACCCATCACCACGGTGGCGAAGATCACCTTCCCGATGATGACGCCCTCGCTGATCGCCGGCGCGCTGCTGGTATTTGTGGCCGCGGCGAGCTGCTACGGCATCCCGTCCATCATCGGCGCCCCGGGGCGCGTGCATACCGTGACGACGCGCATTATCGACTATGTCGGCCGCGGATCGGAGGGCATGAACGACGCCACGGGACTCGGCGTGTTCCTGATGGTGCTGGCGATCATTATCCTGTATATTTCGGATTTCGTGGTGGCCAAGCGCCAGTACATCACGGTGTCCGGCAAGAGCACGAGGCCAAATATCGTGGACCTCGGGAAATGGCGGACGCCGGTCACGGTGCTGGTATCGCTGTTCGCCTGCATCGTCATCCTGATTCCCTTCGCGGTGATCCTGATCACGTCGTTCAAGGTCGACCTGGGGAAATCTTTGCTGGATCAGGGGAATTTCACGTTGAAACAGTGGACCACGATTTTCTCCTGGGACGAAATGCTGGACTGCCTCAAGAATTCCTTTATCTTTGCCATCGTCACCGCCACCATCGGCATCGTGGTGGCCTGCACCATGAGCTACCTGCTGCAGCGCACGCGCATCCGCGGCCGCAAGCTGCCGGACTTCCTGATCACGCTGGGCTCCGGTACGCCTTCGGTGGTCATCGCGCTGAGCCTGATCCTGTCCATGCGCGGGGATTTCGGCATCAACATCTACAAGACGGCCTACATCATGATCATTGCGTACCTGATCAAGTACCTGATGATGGGCATGAGGACCGTGGTGTCCGCCATGAGCCAGATCCACGTGTCCCTGGAGGAGTGCTCGCAGATCTCCGGCGCTTCCTGGCTGAAGACCATGTTCAGGATCACCGGCCCGCTGATCTTCCCGTCCATCGCTGCCGGCTGGTTCCTGATCTTTATCCCCAGCTTCTACGAGCTGTCTATGACCACGCTGCTGTATGGCAACGGCACCAAGACCATCGGCTTCGAGCTCTATGAATACTGGACGTTTACCAGCCAGCCCATGGCCTGCGCTATCGCGTTCGCCATCCTGATGGTGGTCGTGATCCTGAACTATGTGCTCAACAAGCTGACGAAGGGCGAATTCTCGATCTGATCCGCATAACAGCATATCAGCATACAGAAGGAGTGAACCGGAATGTCGACCGTATCCATCCGCAATGTAACAAAAGCCTTCGGCGACAACGTGGTGCTGAAGGAGTTCAACGAGGATTTCCAGGACGGTGAGTTCATCACGCTGCTGGGGCCTTCCGGCTGCGGCAAGACCACCATGCTGCGCATCATCGCCGGCTTTGAGAAGCCCACTTCGGGTGAACTGTATATCGACGACCAGCTGGTGTCCGGCGGGAAGACCTTCGTTCCGCCCGAAAAGCGGTCCATCGGCATGGTGTTCCAGAGCTACGCCGTATGGCCGCACATGAACGTGTTCGACAACGTGGCCTATCCGCTGACCATCAAGAAGTGCCCGAAGAGCGAGATCGCCGAAAGGGTGAACCGCGTGCTGGACATCGTACACCTGACCCAGTACGCGCAGCGCTTCCCCAACCAGCTGTCCGGCGGGCAGCAGCAGCGCGTGGCCCTGGCCCGCGCGCTGGTGGCTGCGCCCAAGCTGCTGCTGCTGGACGAGCCGCTCTCCAACCTGGACGCCAAGCTGCGCGAGTCCATGCGCTTCGAGATCAAGGAGATCCAGCGCAAACTGGGCATCACCGTGGTTTACGTCACCCACGACCAGACCGAGGCCATGGCCATGAGCGACCGCATCTTCCTGATCAACCGGGGCGTGGTGCAGCAGTCCGGCACGCCGAGGCAGATCTACAACGAGCCGGCGAACCAATTCGTGGCGGATTTCCTGGGCAAGGTGGACTTTTTCAAGGGCGAGGTCCGGGACGGCCGCATCTTCTTCCCGGCCATGGGCGGACAGAGCATTCCCTATGACGGCCCGCGCACCGGCAAGGTGGACGTGGCCATCCGGCCCGAAAACATCTTCTTCTCCCCTGACGGGCCGCTGAAGGGCAGGCTGGAGTCCCAGTATTACCTGGGCGATGTGGACGACTGCCGCGTGCGCGTGGGGGACGCCCTGGTGCGCGTCATTGCCAGCGGCTACGAGTTTGACGAGCTGCGCGACGGCCAGGAAGTAAGCCTGGACATCCGCAGCGTCATGGTGTTTGAGGACGACGGCCTGCTGGAAAGCATGCTGGAGATCAAGACCTGATGAAGGAGAAAACGATGCAGGACAGGATCAGACGCCTGTTTTACGCGATGATGGACTTTGACCGGGGGCAGCCTGATCTGATCCAGCACTTTACCAAGGTGCACAGCTACGCCCGTCTCATCGCCGCTTCGGAGGAGATCGACCCGCATACCGCAGAGGTGCTGGAGGCCGCCGCGCTGGTGCACGATATCGGCATCCCCCTGTGCAATCAAAAATACGGCTCCCATCCCGGCCCGCTCCAGGAAAAGGAGGGCCCGCCTCTGGCGCGGCAGCTGCTGACGGAAGTCGGCGGCTTCACCGAGGCGGAAATCGCCCGCATCTGCACGCTGGTGGGGGAGCACCATACCCTGAGCCCTGTCGACGGCATCGACCACCAGATCCTGCTGGAGGCGGATTTCCTCGTCAACTGCTTTGCGCACGGCCATGACCATGACACGCTGATGCATACCTGGAAACACGTGTTCGCCACCGCATCGGGAAAGCGGATCTTCGGCATGATGTTCGGGCTGGAGGAGGAGCCGGAGACGGGGAACTGAGGAAGAGTGGAGTTTGGAGAGTTGAGAGTGGAGTGAATTGTGAAGTGAAGCATGTGGCAGCGCGTAGCGGCGGCGCCTGCGCCGCCATGCCCACGGCATAATGATTCAAGCAGTTATACTTCGGGTCTTGTGCGTTATTAAGGCAGCCTTTACGCCACGAAGGTGGCGGTTGTATCGCGCGCGCACCGTGGGCGCAGGCACCTCGCGCACCGCGCATGGGATGCGCAGGTGCTGCCGCCACATCCATATTGGAATATTTTTGAACAGCGGCCGGTGAGAATTTTTCGTCCGGGCGCTGTTTTTTTATTGAACTTTGAGCAAAATTGTCACGGCTATCTTGACTTTGCTTTGATAAAGTGATAAAGTATTGAAGCGCTTCGGGAGAGCCTGAAACGCCAATGCTGAGAAAGGTGGAAATGATCATGATGAAAAAATGGATGTGCCTGATCCTGACGGCCGTGCTGGCGCTGAGCGCGGCGGGCGCTTTTGCCGCCGAAGTGGATGCCGATGTGGCGTATGTGCAGGAAAAGGGCGTGCTGCTGGTCGGCATTACGGACTTCGCGCCGATGGATTACCTGCAGAACGGGGAATGGATCGGCTTTGACGCCGACATGGCAAAGGCCTTCGCGGCTTCCCTGGGCGTGAAAGCGGAATTCGTGGAGATCGACTGGGACAACAAGCTGCTGGAGCTGAACAA
>JBGUIY010000107.1:0-2709 GCA_045113475.1 Christensenellales bacterium
GATGGTGCCGGGCGAGCCGTACACGATCACCGTGCAGGACAGGAACGGTGCCACCGCGACCTACAGCCATCATCCGTCCAAGCAGACCTTTACGGATTTCAAAGTGAAGCCGAGCATGGAGCTCAGGGTCACGACCGGAAAAGGCACCCGTACAGGCAACAAGAGCTTCAAGGCTTCCGAGATCAAGAACAATATTTCGAGTTACGACTTCTTTGCATACCTCAAGCTGAATTATCCGCAGCTGCGGAATCCCCGCACCGCGAACTGGACCGCCGCGATCCTGATCCCGAACGGGGACGCGTATATCGCGTACTTCAGGCAGAACGACGATTTGCCGGCCGGTAATACCTATACGTACTGGAAGCACTTCGGCTTCAACAGCATGTTCAGGTATCTGCTCGACGCCTACGGCAGCGTCCCCACGGGCAAGTATACCTGGGCGCTGTACTTTGACGGCAAGCAGGCCGGTTCCGCGACATTCAACGTGACCAACTGATACTGATTTCGGATAAAATGCCGAGCATTTTATCTGATCTCGGTTTGATCCGGGAAACGCTGACCCGGCGTTTCCCTCCAAGGGGGAATCATGCCCGAAGCAACCTATGAAATCCTGGCGCTGCTGATGCGGTATGTATTTGCCGCTCTCGGCGTGCTGATCTGCCTGACCGCGCTCCGGTGGCTCCTCAGGGAGCACCGGGTGCACAGCCGGGAGCAGCGGCAGCTGCCCCAGGCAGGCCGGATCGGCGTGCTGGAGTTCGCCGACAGCGGCGAGCGCCTGCCCCTGTCCCGGGAGGGACTGGTAGGCGCGGCGTCCGCGTGCGACGTGATCATCCGCAAACGGGGACTCAGGCCCAGGCATTTCAGGTATCGCTTCCAGCCCAGACGCGGTGTGGAGATCATTCCCTGCCGGCGCGCGAAGGTGACGGTCAACGGCCAGAAGGCCCAGGCCGGCCATTACGCGCTCAGCGGTGCGCTGATCCAGGCGGGGGATACCACGCTGCGTCTTCGCCTGTATAAACGGCTGCATCTGCCCTCTGCAAAGGATCAGGACAGCCCGGACCCGCTGCTGAGCACCTGGGACGAGGACGATTTCCTGCCCAACGGCATGGGGATCCCCATGCCCGGTCAGCCAGCGCGGGAAGACGGGGCGGAAGACGGGGATATCTGGGCGGACGTGCAGCCTGACCCGGACCGCGGCAAGCTGCTGCATATGCCGCTCTTCAGCGACGATCCGCCGGACGGGGAGGAACCATGAAGAAGAAAAAGAAAGAAAAGCGCTCCTCCGCGCGCAGGCTGCTGCTGATCGCCATGCTCTTCTACTTCCTGGCCTTCGGACTGCTGTTTCTGTACAATTACGATACGCGGGCTCTGCTGCTGGCGGGCGTGATCCCGGTGCTGATCTTTGTCAGCGTGCTCGGCCTGCCCAAGCTGTTCCCCTCGGACCGCCTGCTGCTCAGCCTGAGCAGCTTCCTGGCAGCGCTGGGGGTGCTGGTTCTGTACCGGCTGAACCCGGATCGCGGCATCAGCCAGCTGCTCAACTATATGGTGGCCATCGCGGCGATGCTGGCCTGCACCGTGGGCGTGCGCTTCATCCGCCGCTGGCGGCTGCTTGCGTGGCTGGCGGTGCCTGTTTCCCTGGGACTGCTGGCGCTTCCGCTGCTCTACGGCAGCGAGATCAACGGCGCGAAGAACTGGGTGACCCTGTTCGGGTTCGGCTTCCAGCCCAGCGAGCTGGTCAAGCTGAGCCTGCTGGTGGCGCTGGCCTGGCTCCTTTCCCGGCGCAGGCTGGTGCCGGCCGTCCTGCTGACGGGCCTGTGCCTCGGCTTTCTGATGCTCCAGAAGGACCTGGGGACGGCCCTCCTGTATTTCGGCATGGCGCTGCTGATGATGTACGCCTCCACCGGCAGCCAGCTGGTGCTGGCGGCGGGGGCGGCCAGCGGTGTGGGCGGGGCGCTGCTGGGCTACCGCATGTTCGCGCATGTAAAAAAACGTGTGGCGGTGTGGCTCAATCCCTGGTCTGACAGGCAGGGCGCCGGATACCAGATCGTGCAGGGCCTGATCGCCATCGCCAACGGCGGCCTGTGGGGAACGGGCCTCCGCCTGGGCAATCCGGGGGTGATCCCGGCCTCCTTCAACGATTATATCTTTACCGTCATCTGCCACGAATTCGGCGTCGTCTTCGGTTTGGCGGTGCTGGTCATATTCCTGGCGGTGGTGGTGCGCGGCATCGCTATCGCCCGGCAGGCGGACAACGCCTTCCACGCCCTGCTGTGCCTGGGCTGCACGGTCATGCTGGGCCTGCAGACCTTCGTGATCGTGGCCGGCAATATCAAGCTGATCCCGCTGACGGGCGTGACCTTGCCTCTGATCAGCTATGGCGGCACCTCCCTGGTGTCCAGCATGTGCCTGGTGGGCGTCATGCAGGGCGTCTATGCCTGCAACCGGGCCAGGATGAACGAGGCGCGCGAGGAAGCGCTGTATGAAGGGGAGGATGCGCTGTGAAGCAGCTGCGACAGTATATCCGCCGCGTGGGCCTGCTGCTGTGCGCCCTCTTCGCGGTGCTGGTGCTGTACGGCGTGTACAGCCTGACCAATTACGGCAGCCGGTGGTTTTCCACCAACGCCAACACCTGGCTGCGGAGCGCCAAGCAGGATGTGGTTCCCGGCGACATCAGCGACGTGAACGGCGTCCTGCTGGCCGGAAGCGCCG
>JBGUIY010000108.1:0-2245 GCA_045113475.1 Christensenellales bacterium
ATGGCAGGCCTGCTCACGGGATGCAGCGAATGGAACTGTACGTTCAGTCCATCCATGACGTCCGAGGTCACCGTATAGATATTCCGGTTTCCGCTCACCGCGGCGTAATAGCGCACCTCGTCCATCGGAGCCGCGTTGCCCAGGGTGATCGTATACCGCTCCCCCGTCGTCAGTTCCACATCCGCCGAGCAGCTTCCGGGATCAAGGCCGTAATCGCTCAAATGCGACGCATCCGAATGATAAGCGCTCCCTTCGGCCGCCAACTCATCGGCCGTCAGGTGCGCCGCGTAATGTGCCAGTACCCCTACGCGGTCTTCCCGCAGAGGGTATTCAGGATCGCCCTCCAGCATCCAGCCCGCTTCCGTTTTCACCAGCGTATAGCTTTCCGAACGGCTTGGATGCACCGTGATCCAGCTTAGCAGTGCGTCGTCATAATCCAGGAGCGTCAGCACCGACTGTTCTTTTCCGTCCTCACCGGTTACTGCCGGTTTCGCAGGCCGGAGCAGGAAATACAGCGCGGCGGAAAGCGCCAGCAGAACAGCCACGGATACCAGCAATGCGGTTTTCCTGCTGAAGCCGGTCTTTCCCTTTGTTCTGACGGGCTGCATCACAAATGCCTCCTCGGCAGGAGGACCGCCAGGGCAGCGATCAGCACCAGCAGCGGAAGAAGCGCCGCCGCCCAGGCCGCCCATGTCAGGGAAGCCAGGCTCAGCCCCGCCCGCGAAGCACTTTTCAGACTGATATCAAGCGCAACGGGCTGACTGGTGCCCAGGCCCCTGAGCAGCGCCCGCAGGAAAGCATCCTGATAGGTGTTCTCATATATCCATTCTTCCGTGAACATGGCGGCGTTCCCCACCGCGATCACAGTGCCCTTCGCCTTTTCGTCGTCATAGCGCCTGGCCAGCACGGCCAAATCGAAATAACCCGCTTCGTCCCCGGGCTGTTTTTCCAGCGTTTCCAGCCCGTCCTCGTAGTGCCTCAGGTACGCCTCCCCGCTCTTCAGCAGGGATTGGGTATAGACGTCCGTGTCGCGTTCTTCCGAGACCGTCAATGCGCGCACCCCGGGCATGAGCAGGATGTCCTGCCCGCTTCCCAGCAGTTCCTGTGTTTCCGGCGCCGCCTGCATATAAGGCAGCAGCGTGGCTGGCGAATCCCCGTAATAGCTGGTCTTGTCCGTCCCTGACGCGACCACGATGCCGGAACGGATCCCCAGGCCGTAACTGCCGAGCAGCGCGCCGAAGTTCCGCAGTTCCGGCGGGTCCGTATACGCCGTTATATACAGCATCCCGCCGCCAGCATTCAGATATGCCCGGGTCCATTCCGCCTCGTCCGCAGTCAGATCGAATTGCGGGCAAAGCACCATCAGCGGCTGTGCGGGATTGAGATCAGCGGCATCATGCAGTGATACGCGCACAGACTGATATCCCGCCGCGGCGAGATGCTTCTCCAGTGTGTCCGTTTCCGCGGCGGTGAGCTCGCCGTGGCCTGTGAGCAGCTGTACCACCGGCGTCTCATCGCTGGATACGTATACGATACCCTCCGTCAGTGCTTTCTCGATCGCATATGCCGAAACCGCAAAGGTCTGGCTGTCCAGGTCATATTGAAGTTTCAGGAAATCGTCCGCAGTCAGCAGCCTGGCCCGGTCTGTGTCCCTGCAGTACAGGATCACGCTGTCATCCGTAACGCTTTCGCCGTTCAGCTGCTTCGAGAACCTCGAAGACCATGTCGGTGCGCTGATCAGGTTTTCCTCCCTGAATGTGAGCTTTGGACTGAGTGCTCGGTAGCGTTCCAGGATCGTCCTCAAGTCGGAGCGCAGCAGCATGGAATCCCCGAATGTATCGCTGGTAGCGGCCGTCAGCAGATACATCTCGATCGGCCGGTCCAGATTCCTGAGAGTATCCCTGGTAATGGCAGACTGCAGCGTCATCGCGTTGAAGGACAGATCGGCGCTCAGCGCGAACCGGTCTTCAAGGGCTGTCGCCAGCCAGTTGCAGCCGATGAATATCAGCACCGTCAGGACTGTCAGTATCGCTGTCGTGAAGATCACGCTGCGTCCGCGGCGGTTTATTTTATGCCATTTTCCGTTCATAAGCCACCCTTCCAGCGTCTGAGTTCCAGCACGCGCACGCAGAAAAACAGCATCAGGCCGATAAAGCTCAGGTTGAACACCACGTCGCCCAGACCGATTCGCCCGCTCAGGAACGGCGTCAGGCGGCGGTACAGGCTCATCGCGCCAGCCGCGCTG
>JBGUIY010000109.1:0-3436 GCA_045113475.1 Christensenellales bacterium
ATTATAACGGCGGTACGTTTCTGTGTCAATAGAAATCTGTCGGATATGATAAATTACCTTCCAGGAAATCAATCATCGTGCCGGACCAGCGCATTCCGGCGCATCGCTTCACCGGCAGCTCTCCTTCAGGTAATTATTCAGCAGATACATCCTGTAGTCTTCCAGGATGAAAGCGCGGTCAGAGGCCGGATCCCCGTACTGTTCGGCCAGCTCCGCCCAGGTGCACTGCCCGGCCACCCGGAGCGCGCGGGTATCCCCGGTCAGGACGCGGCGCACCAGCTCGGCGGGAGCCTCCCGCTTCATGTTCCCGATGATCCAGGGCATGCTCATATCGGTGTAATTGTAGTATACGTTGTATTCATTGGAGATATTGAGCGTGATCCTGTTTCCCACCGGAAAAGCGGGGCGGGAGAAATCATCCATCAGCTTTGCGCGGCATTCCCGCTCCGTCAGCAGGATGTCATAGTCATGGTACACGGGGATCAGTTCCTCCGGGATATCCTGCTTTCGTATCCTGATCGGGTACAGTCTGCGGTTTTCCCCGTCGCAGCTTCCCTCGTGCACTAAGAATTCCATCTGCGGACACACCGTCCGCTGGAGTTCATTGCACATATGGTATATCGCGACGATCTCATCCCGGTTTTCCCCGTTGATGAAGCACTGCCAGCGGGGCACGATCCCGCCCCGGATCAGGAGCTCCGTAGCCTTCATGACCTCCTCAAACGCGCCTTCCCGGCCCACGTACCGGTCCTGCGTTTCCCTGAGGCCGAAGAAGGTCAGCTGTACCTTCCCGACGCCCACGGATTTCAGGAAGGGGACGTAGTTTTCGTCCCTGACGATGCGGTAGAAGCTGGCCAGCTCGAAGCGTTCCGGCTTCGCGTTCTTCGAGATATCCAGGTCCCTGCGCCACCTTGCAGCGTAGTCGTCACAGAAATCCGGCTCCCGCAGCCAGCTGTAATAAGCGATCCGTTCAAAATACGGATCGAAGTAATCCACGATGAACCGGTCGGCGCCCTCCTCCATTTTCCGGTTCGGCATATGGCCGAGCCAGCAATGCATGCACCGGTTCGGGCAGCCGTACATATCCACCACTAGGTTCAGTTGCCTGTCTGACACAGCGGTCACCCTTTCACTTCATCTTCCGCGGTCTCAGCATACCATGATGTGCGCCCTCCCGTCAACGCAGCCCGTCAGCCATTATTTGATTTGTACAACACCTGCGATCCCAAAGCAGTGACTTTCCCCCTCACGGATATCATTCACATCAGCCGGCTGAGCGCGGCCTTTCATGTAAAAAAAATGTTGACATTTTACCATATATGGGATAGACTATCCGTAAAAGAGGGCAGGTGTATGCCCGTATTATCAATCGAAAGGTGGTTTCATTATTATGAAGAAAGTCTTTGCTTTGCTGCTGGCTGCGGCCATGCTGCTGGGTCTGTGCGGTGCCGCAATGGCCGAGGACGATGTACTGGTCATTTACAGTGCCCGCAATGAACGCCTGAACAATATCGTCATCCCCGCTTTCGAGGCTGCCACGGGCATCAAGGTGGAAATGATCACCGGCAACTCCGGCGAAGTGCTCCAGCGCGTCAAGAGCGAAGTCGAAACCGGCCACGTGACCGTAGATATCCACTGGGCCGCCGACGAGACCATGCTGGCTGCGAACCGCGACCTGTTCGAGGTGTACGTATCCACCGAGAACGCCGCGCTGTATCCGCAGTTCCAGAATGACGGCACCAACTGCTTCAACAACGCATACGCCGAGCCCAACGTCATGATCGTGAACACCGACCTGCTCAAGGAGCTGGGCGTCGAAGTGAACGGCTACGCGGACCTGCTGCAGCCCCAGCTCAAGGGCAAGATCATTTCCGCCGACCCCGCCAACTCCTCCTCCGCCTTCCAGTGCCTGATCGGCATGCTGTACGGCATGGGCAAGGGCGATCCCATGAGCAAGGAAGCCTGGGACTTCATCGACGCTTTCCTGCAGAACAAGGGCGACAAGAGCGCCAACTCCTCCTCTCAGGTGTACAACGGCGTTGCCAATGGCGAATATGCGGTGGGCCTGAGCTATGAGGATCCCTGCGTCGAGCTGCAGGCCAAGGGCGAAAAACCCGTGAAGGTCGTCTACGCCGTGGAAGGCACCGTATATCCCGGTGAATCCGTGCAGATCATCAAGGGCGCTCCGCATCTGGAAGCCGCGAAGAAGTTCGTCGATTTCGTGCTGAGCGAAGAGAGCCAGACCGCCGTGGCCGCCGCCCTGAACCTGCGTCCCCTGCGCGCCGGCATCCCTGTCAACGAGAAGATGATCCCCGACAGCGAAATCAAGCAGTTCGAAACCTACTCCACCGCCTTCGTGGCCGAGCATAAGGCCGAGATCGTCAAGATGTATCTGGATCACGTTGAAATGAACATGGAGTGACGCATCCAGCCGTCATCAAATCCGGGAAGCTTTGCGCCTGGCGCAAGGCTTCCCTATTTTAAAGCGAGGATACAAATATGGGTGTAGCTATTCATATCGATAACGTCACCAAGGCTTACGGCAAGAACATCGTCATCCAGGGACTTTCGGCGGAAATCAGGCCCGGCGAGTTCTTCACCCTGCTGGGGCCTTCCGGCTGCGGCAAGACAACCCTGCTGCGCATGATCATCGGCTTCAATACCATCGAAGCGGGCGAGATCCGCGTAAACGACAAGGTGATCAACAGCATCCCCACCAACAAGCGGAATATGGGCATGGTGTTCCAGAATTACGCAGTCTTCCCCCACATGAGCGTGCGGGACAACGTAGCCTACGGCCTGAAGACCCGGCGTATCCCCCGCCCGGAGCGCTACAGGAAAGCGGATGAGATCCTGAAGCTGGTCAAGATCGACCAGTACGCCGACCGCATGCCCACCCAGCTTTCCGGCGGCCAGCAGCAGCGCGTCGCCCTGGCCCGCGCCATCGTTATCGAGCCTGAGGTGCTGCTGATGGACGAGCCGCTCTCCAACCTGGACGCGAAACTGCGCGTGGAGATGCGCAACGTGATCAAGCAGATCCAGCACCAGGTCGGGATCACCACCGTGTACGTCACCCACGACCAGGAGGAAGCCCTGGCCATCTCCGACCGCATCGCGGTCATGAACGACGGCGTGATCCAGCAGATCGGCACACCGAAGCACATCTACCAGCGCCCGGCGAATGAATTCGTTTCCACCTTCATCGGCCTCAGCAATCTGCTGGACGCCGACTGCAAGGACCATACGCTGGACTTCGGCTGCGGTTACCGCGTACCCATGACCACCCTGCGGGAGGATGCGGCCGGCAAGGTGCATGTAGCCGTGCGCCCCGAGGAATTCATCATTCATACCGCTGACGAGCCCGGCATCCCCGCCACGGTCAGCAGCAGCGTCTTCCTGGGCATGACCCAGCACTACTTCATGGCGCTGAAGGACA
>JBGUIY010000110.1:0-14802 GCA_045113475.1 Christensenellales bacterium
TGTTCCCATTCCGAACACAGAAGTTAAGCCCTTCAGCGCCGATGGTACTTGGCTGGACACGGCCCGGGAGAGTAGGTCGCCGCCGGATTCCATTCCCCAGGATCTTGTATCCTGGGGTTTTCTTATTCCCATCGCTTTTTTGCTGTAACAAGACGAAAATAAAGGAAATCACCGCTTCGCGCCGAAATAATAATAGCGGTATTTTCCGCTGATTAATGAATGATGAAGGAGCCATCCGAATGTCACGAAGCGACGCAGTTTTGCAATACAGGGCCGCGCTCAAACACGGCATCAAATATTACCAGTCCAGCATTTCGCAGGGGAAGAATCCGTACCCGCCGGTACTGGACGATATCGTCAACGAAACGCAGATCTCCGGGCAGCAGGTCATCGGCACGGTCGAAGTGCCGCTGTCCCTGGTGGCCGGCACTCTGGCGGCGGGCAGAAAGTCCGCGTTCGCCGCCGATTTCAGCCCCCTTCTGTCGGAAGAAAGCGAATTTGCCCAGAAGTGGATCAGCCTCTGCCACGCGCAGCTGGACGAGGGCGGCATCCGCGACGCGATCAAATGCATTGAGTTCATGGGCCGCTTCTATGTGATCGAGGGCAACAAGCGCGTGTCCGTGCTGAAGAGCTTCGGCGCCGCCACGATCATGGCGGACGTAACGCGTTCCGTCCCCGTCTGGAGCGACACCCCCGAGATCAAAGCCTATTACGAATTCATGCGCTTCAACAAGATCACGGGCATGTACCTGATCCAGTTCAGGGAGCCCGGCAAATTCGAGCGGCTGCTCAAAAAGCTCGGGAAGACCTGGGACAGCAGCTTTGACCGCGACGAAGTCATGCTGCTGCAGTCTCTGGCGCTCCGTTTTGAGAACGCGGTCGACCAGCGGATCAAGAGCCGCCTGCCGGAAATGCAGGCCTGCGACATCATGCTGGAATGCCTCGAGGTGTATTCCTTTGACGAGCTGATGAAGGCGGACACGCCGCGGCTGCAGAAGATGATCCTGGCCATCCTGCCCGATCTGGAGATCAACCCGGTGGAAGAGTCGGAGACGCACATCTCGACCCAGCCCGGCATGGTGGACAAGAACATCGTGCGCCAGCTGCTGGACGATCTCAGCCGGCCCGACGCCCTTCACATCGCGTTCATCTACACCGCGCCGCCGGACAGCAGCGAATGGGCTGCCGCCCATGACGACGGCCGGCGTATGCTGGAAGAGGCGTTTGAAAACCAGATCACCGTCAGGACTTATGTGACTTCCCATGATAACGCGGACGCGGTGCTCGAAACCGCCGTGGACGACGGCGCTCAGGTAATTTTCATCACGGCGCCGGTGCTGATGGGCCCTGCCAGACGCATCGCCGCCCTGCATCCGGGCCTCAAGGTGCTCGTGTGCGCCCTGTCCGTGCCGTACAGCGGCATCCGCACCTATTACGCCCGCGTGTATGAGGCGAAGTTCGTGCTCGGGGCGATCGCCGGGGCGCTCTGCGAGGGCGAGCCCATCGGCTGCGTGGCCCGCTACCCGATCCTGGGCGTGCCCGCTGCCATCAACGCTTTCGCGCTCGGCGCCAGACTGACCTGCCCGAACGCGCGCATCCTGCTGGAATGGACCTGCCTGCCCGGCGACCCGTACCAGTCCCTGACCAAAGCCGGCGCAAGGATCATCACCAGCCAGCCGGGAGCGCTGCCCGCGCTGCGGGACGGCTCCGGCCTGTTCCAGGTGAAGGACGGGAAACTGACTTCCCTGGCTTATGAAGTTTGGAACTGGGGCAGGATGTACCAGAAGATCGTGCGCAGCATCCTGGACGGCGGCTGGGAGCAGGAGGAAGCCGCTCCCTCCGTCAATTACTGGTGGGGCATGAACGGCGGCGTGATCAACGTGAAGCTGCGGGAAGGCCTGCCGGAGGGTACGGTGCAGCTGGCCAACATCCTGCGCAACGGGCTCAGCGGCGACAGCATCCATCCCTTCATGTGCACCCTGCGGGACCAGGCGGGCGTGACCCGTCTGGACGGGGAGAGCTGGCTGACGCCCATCGAGATCATGCACATGAACTGGCTGGGCGAATGCGTGAGCGGTATCCTGCCCAAGCCGGACGAAGTGCTTGAAATGTCGAAGGAAACGACGCGCCTGCTGGCATTGCCTGTCTCCAATTGATCAAAGAGGGCGGACTGTATGAAAATACTGGTGGTATCGGATGTGGAAAGCGCGGCGCTCTGGGACTATTTCAGGCCGGAGCGGGTGGCCGGGGTCGACCTGATCGTATCCTGCGGCGACCTGAAGCGGGAATACCTTGAGTTTCTTGTGACGATGGCCAACAGGCCCGTACTTTACGTACCCGGAAACCATGACAAGTCTTATGTCAAAGCGCCGCCGGAAGGCTGCGAGAATATCGACGGCAAGGTGTTCGAATTCCGCGGCGTCCGTTTTCTCGGCCTGGGCGGCTGCAAGTTCTACAACGATCCGGTCTACCAGTATACCGAAAAGCAGATGGAAGCGCGTATCCGCAAGCTGCGCCGGCCGCTGAAAAAGAGCGGCGGCGTGGACATCATCGTGACCCACGCCGCGCCGACCGGCTGCGGAGACCGGCAGGACCAGGCGCACCAGGGCTTCGATTGTTATCTGAAGCTGATGGAGGAGTACAAGCCCCGCTATTTCCTGCACGGCCACGTGCATATGAACTACGACAGCGATATCCCCCGCCGGATGAAATACGGCAGTACCGAAGTGATCAATGCCTACGAAAGGTACATCATCGACACAGACGAGCGTCAAGGAGGGTGATCACAATGCCCGGACCCCGCGGCATGATGGGCAGGGGATTCCTGACGGAGGAAGAAAAGAAGAACGCGCCGAAAGTCACGCCTGAACTGCTCAGGCGGATCTTTTCGTATCTGCGTCCCTACTGGCGCCAGCTGCTGCTGGTGCTGCTTTGTATCGCCGTCTCTTCGGTCTGCAGCCTTTTTCCCGCGATCCTGACCGGCCGGATCATCGACGAGGGCCTGATCGGGCGGAACCTGGAGGCGCTGGTCCGGCTCATCCTGATCACCCTGGCGCTGAACCTGGGCTCCAACCTGATCAGCGTGGGGGAAAGCTACCTGAACAGCTGGATCGCGCAGCACATCTCCTACGACATGCGCAACCAGATGTACCGGCATCTGCAGAAGATGTCCCAGCGTTTTTTCACTTCCGCGAACCAGGGCGACATCATTACCCGCATGACCAGCGACATCTCCGGGGTGGAGTCGGTCATCACCAGCACCTTCACCAACATCCTCTCCAATGTGATCACGCTGGCCGTGGCCCTCGTCGCCATGTTCCAGAAGAACTGGATCCTGGCGCTGGTGGGCATGGCGGCCGTGCCGCTTTTCGTGCTGCCTACGCGCATGGCGGGCAAGACCCGCTGGAAGCTGGCGGGGGAGGCGCAGGCCTGCAACGACGAGATCAACGGCATCCTGAACGAGACCCTTTCGGTCAGCGGCCAGCTGCTGGTCAAGCTGTTCGGGCAGGAGGCCCGGGAATACGCGCGCTACAAGGACGCGAACGGACGGATGATCCGGCTGAACATCCGCGAGCGGATGGCCGGCCGGTGGTTCTTCATGCTGCTGAGCACCCTCACCAACATCGGGCCCATGCTGCTGTACCTGGTGGGCGGTATCCTGATCATGCGGTACGACAGCAGCCTGACCGTCGGCGACATCACCGTGCTGGTGACCCTGCTTGCCCGCATGTACGGGCCGGTGAACAGCTTGCTGAACATCCAGGTGGACTGGATCCGCTCCATGGCCATGTTCACCCGCATCTTCGAGTATTATGACATGAAGGCCGAGATCGATGACAAGCCGGACGCGAAGGAGCTGACCGACGCGAAGGGCGAGGTGCGCTTCGAGCATGTGGATTTCGCATACGACGGCGAGCACAGGATCCTGAAGGACATCAGCTTCACGCTGAAAAGCGGGGACTGCATCGCCATCGTGGGCCCCAGCGGCAGCGGCAAGAGCACCATCGTGAACCTGATCCCGCGGCTGTGGGACGTAAGCGCCGGCCGGGTCACCTTTGACGGCACCGACGTGCGGGACCTGAGCCTCCACTCCCTCCGGGACGAGATCGGCGTGGTCACGCAGGAAACTTACCTGTTCAACGGCACGATCCGCGATAATCTGCTGTACGCGAAGCCGGATGCCACGGAAGCGGAGATGACCGAAGCCTGCCGGAAGGCGAACATCCTGGATTTCATCGAACGCCAGCCGGAGGGGCTGGATACGATGGTGGGCAACCGCGGGCTCAAGCTTTCGGGCGGTGAAAAGCAGCGCATTTCCATTGCCCGGGCGCTGCTCAAGGATCCGGCGCTGCTGATCTTTGACGAAGCGACTTCGGCTCTGGATTCCATCTCCGAGGCGGCCATCCAGGCGGCGATCAACCCGCTGATCGAGGAGCGCACCTCCATCCTGATTGCGCACCGCCTGTCCACCATCCTGGCGGCGGACGAGATCCTGGTGGTGCGGGACGGGCAGATCGTCGAGAGGGGCACGCACCGGGAGCTGGTCGGCGCCGGCGGCACCTATCAGGAACTGTACGAAACGCAGTTCAGCAAGGCGCTGGAGGATGACGCGTGACAGCAGTGATGCAGCGTCCTCCTCTTGTCAAACGGGACCCGAACCGGTATAATAGGATGCAGCTGTATGTACGGACGGCATTGATGCGACGCATGAACGACTGAACAGGAGCAAGCCGGAATGAGCCTTCGCCGATATTTTCACCCGACGATCTGGTCGCGCGGTCAGGAATATTACCATTCTGACCTCGTGACGGATTTTAAGGCCGAGGGCACCCATTTTTCCGCGAAAGTGCAGGGTACCCGGCCGTACGACGTCATGCTGAACGTTTCCGATGACAATCTGTATAAGGCCCGCTGCAGCTGTCCGTATGCCGCGGACGGTTCCTTCTGCAAGCATGAGGCGGCGCTGGCGGCGCGGGTGCAGTTTTACCTTGGCCACGAACGGAGAATCAGCGCCGTCACGGTCCATCCCTTTGGCCCGGAACCGAAGGACGACGGGAAGGACCGCAGCGGCTTTTTTGATCTGGACGTCAGCTGCAGGCGCCTGGAAGTCAAAGAGAACGATCTGGCCCTGGCGGAGAACTTTATCAGCTCTGGCAAGACGGAAATCAGCAGCCTGGGCAGCGATTACGGCGGGGTCTTCGACGAAAACGAGGCGCTGCGCATCGAAGGCACGGTTTCCGACGCGTACGACACCATCCGCGTCTCCGCGATCGTGGGCAGAAAACAGCTGATCAGGGTGCAGTGCTCTGAATACGCCTGCTACGGCAGGAACAGCGGCTATTACAGCGTTGCCGGCTGCTGCCCCCACGTGCTGGCGCTGCTGCTGATGGCACGGCAGCGGCTCAGGGAGCGCCCCTTCAGCTACGGCACCAGCAGGACGGGCAGGTACCTGATGTCCTTCTTTGACGGCGACCGCGGGGCGGTTCAGCCCCAGGACCGCCAGCCTGTGGTCCGGCTTGAGCCGCGGGTCGCTTCGGCGGACAGCGGCAGGATCTTTGTCGATTTCCGGTGCGGTACAGAGAAACTATACCTGATCAAAAACGCGGCGGCGCTTTTCGGCGCTGAAAGCCGCCGCGAGGTATTTGAAACGGATACGCTGAAGCTTGATTTTTCCCGGGTCACTTTTTCCGCGGACTGCGCAGAACTGGCCGGCTGGGCGGGCAAAGCCGTGATCGCCCAGGCGCATATCCTGCAAACCGTTGCTGAAAACAATCATCTCACTATGGGCAGAACGGCGATGAGCCGGATCCTGCTGTCGGAGCATCTGCTGGACGCTTTTTTTGAATGGGGTCTGGGAAAAACGCTTCCGTACGCCGGCGGGATGTATAAGAAGATCACGCTGTGCGAGGGCATGCTCCGCGTCAGATTCACGGTCAGTCCTCGGCGGGATCAGACCGGCTTTATCGGCGTGTCCGTTCTGGGCAAAGTCCCGGTCATCCAGTTTACGGACCGGTACGCTTATTATATCGAAGACGATCGTTTCATGCGCTGTACGGCGGAGGAGCTTCGCCCGATCCGGCGTATTCTTGAAACGGTTGATATGTCAGGCAACGTCGCGTTTACCATCGGCCGGAACGACCTGCCGGGCTTCTACCACCAGGTGCTGCCGACCCTCCGGGAGTGCGCCGAGGTCATCGAGGAGGAGCCGGAGGCGGTCGTTCCCTACGTGCCGCCGAAGCCCGGTTTCGTGTTCTGCCTGGATTACCAGAACGGCACGGTGATGATGAGGCCGCTGGCGGTCTACGGCGAAACGGAGTACCCGCTGTACGACGGGGATATGCTGCAGCGTGACGCCGGCGCGGAATCCCGTGTGGCGGATAAGATCGCTCCGCTGTTTACGGAATGGGACGCCGTGACAAAGGAATATGTGCTGGAAGCGGACGAGGAACGGCTCTACCGCTTCCTGACGGAAGACCTGGACATGCTTGCGGAACTGGGCGAGATCCGCGCCACGGACCGCTTTTCCGCCCTGCGGGTGCGGCGGCGCTGGAAGCTGAGTGCCGGCGTGCGGCTGGAGAGCGGCGTGCTGGACCTGAGGCTGCTTTCCGACGAGCTGAGTCAGGAGGAGCTGACGGAGCTGCTCAGTGCCTACGCGGCGAAAAAACGCTATCACCGGCTGAAGGACGGCAGCTTCATTTCCATGGAGCAGAACGAGCTCGACCAGCTGGACGCCCTGTTCGAGGCGGCGCATGTGCCGCTGAAGGAATTCATTTCCGGGCACATGCATCTGCCGCAGTACCGGGCGCTGTACCTGGACCGCGTGCTGGAGGAGCACGACGGCATCATTTCCCAGCGCAGCCGGCATTTCCGGGAACTGATCAAGTCCTTTAAAACCATCAGCGATTCGGATTACGAACCGCCCGAAAGCCTGGCCGGCGTCCTGCGGCCCTATCAGCGGGCGGGATACCAGTGGCTCATGACCCTGTACGAGTGCGGCTTCGGCGGCATCCTGGCGGACGATATGGGCCTGGGCAAGACGCTGCAGATGATCGCCCTGTTCGAGCAGCTGCGGCTCACCAGGCCTGAGACCACCCAGCTGGTCATCTGCCCGACCTCGCTGGTATACAACTGGATCGACGAGCTGCACCGCTTCGCGCCGGAGATCAAAGCCCTGGCCGTGGCCGGGACCCGCGGCGCGCGGGAGGCGCTGCTCAGCCAGGCCGGGAACCAGCACGTGCTGGTGACTTCCTACGATCAGTTCAAGCGCGACGTGGCGGATTATGAAGCGCTCAACATCCATGTCGCGGTGCTGGACGAGGCCCAGTTCATCAAGAACCAGGCCTCGGCGGCGGCAAAATCCGTCAAGGCCCTGCGCTGCGCCCACCGCTTCGCCATGACCGGCACGCCCGTGGAAAACCGCCTGAGCGAGCTGTGGAGCATCTTCGACTTCCTGATGCCGGGCTTCCTGTACGGCTACGAGACCTTCCGCAGGGAGCTGGAAAGCCCCATCGTCAAGCGGGAGGACGCCTATGCCCGGGAGCGCCTGCGCCGTATGGTCTCGCCCTTCATCCTGCGGCGGCTCAAGAAGGACGTGCTGCGCGACCTGCCGGACAAGAACGAGGAGCGCCGGCGCGTCGCCCTGGACGGCAAACAGCGCAGGCTTTACGACGCCCAGGTGCTGAAGCTCAAGCATCTGCTCGACGAAGAGACGGAGGAGGGCTTCCGACGCAGCAAGCTGCAGGTGCTGGCGGAGCTGACGCGCCTCAGGCAGATCTGCTGCGACCCAAGCCTGCTCTACGACGATTATGCGGACGGGTCCGCCAAGCGCGAAGCACTGATGGATCTGCTCCACACCGCTGTCTCCGGCGGGCACAAGGTGCTGGTCTTTTCCCAGTTCACCAGCATGCTCAGCCTGATCGAGCAGGACATCCGCGCAGAGGGCTTCACCTATATGCTGCTGACCGGGGACACGGACAAAAAAGAGCGCCTGCGCATGGCAAACGCTTTCAATACCGACGGCACGGACCTGTTCCTGATCTCCCTGCGGGCTGGCGGCACGGGCCTGAACCTGGTGGGGGCGGACATCGTCATCCACTATGACCCCTGGTGGAACCTGGCAGTCGAGCAGCAAGCCACCGACCGCGCGCACCGCATCGGCCAGACGCGGGCGGTGACGGTATATAAGCTGATCGCCAAGGATACCGTGGAGGAGCGCATCATCGCGCTGCAGGATTCCAAGCGCGACCTGGCGGAGGGCATCCTCTCCGGCGAGGGCGTATCCCTGAAGGATCTGAGCAAAGAGGACCTGATGGAGCTGATCGGATCATGATGAAGAAATTGTTGATGAAATTCCAGAGCCGCGGGCATTCCCGCCGCAGTACGATCGACATGACCGACGGGCCGATGCTGAAAAACGTGCTGCTGTTCGCCTGGCCGCTGATGCTGACGGGCATCCTGCAGCTGCTGTTCAACGCGGCGGACATGATCGTGGTCGGCCAGTATTCCGGCGCGCAGGCGCCGCAGGCGCTGGCGGCGGTGGGCTCGACCTCGTCCCTGATCAACCTGCTGGTGAACGTGTTCATGGGCATGAGCGTCGGCGCCAGCGTGGTGGTGGCGCAGCGCTGGGGCGCCCGGGACCAGGCAGCCGTCAGCCGGGCGGTGCATACCGCCATCACCCTGGCGCTGTTTTCCAGCGTGTTCGTCGCCGCCATCGGGGTGATCTTCGCCAAGCCGCTGCTGAAGATGATGGGTAACCCCGACGACGTGATCGATCTGGCGGCGCTCTATATGCGCATCTATTTCATGGGCATGCCCGCCAACCTGCTGTACAATTTCGGCGCGGCAGTGCTCCGCGCGGTGGGGGATACGCGGAGGCCCCTCTATTATCTGTTCATTTCCGGTATCGTCAACGTGCTCTTGAACCTGCTGCTGGTCATCGTCTTCCACATGAGCGTGGCGGGCGTCGCCATCGCCACGGTCGCCAGCCAGGCCATCAGCGCGGTGCTGGTGGTGCTCTGCCTGTGCCGCTCCCACAGCGCCATCCACCTGGATTTCAGGCGCCTGCGCATCCATCCGTCGGAGCTCAAAGGCATCGTGCGCGTGGGCCTGCCTGCCGGCCTGCAGGGCAGCCTGTTCTCCATCTCCAACGTGCTGATCCAGTCCTCGGTCAACAGCTTCGGCTCCATTGCCATGGCCGGGAACGCCTCTTCCAGCAACTTAGAGGGCTTCGTCTATACGTCCATGAACGCCGTCTATCAGGCGGACATGACCTTCGCCAGCCAGAACTACGGCGCGGGGAAGGCGGACCGCGTCAAGAAGGTCATGTGGGTCTGCCTGGGCACGGTGGCCGCCATCGGCCTCGCGATGGGCCTGGCCTTCCTGGGCCTGGGGAGCCAGCTGCTGTCCCTCTACAACAGCGACCCGGAGGTCATCCGCTACGGCCTGATGCGCATGAGCATCATCATGCCCACGTACTTCCTGTGCGGCATGATGGATACCATGGTGGGGCAGCTGCGGGGCGTGGGCTGCTCCATCCTGCCGATGATCGTCAGCCTGAGCGGCGCGTGTCTGCTGCGCATCGTCTGGATCTTCACGGTCTTCGCACAGCCGGAGTTCCATACGCTGACGATGCTGTATGTCTCCTACCCCATTTCCTGGGGCGTCACCTTCCTCATCCACCTGGCCAGCTGGTACGCGGTGCGGGGGAGGATGCTGGCGAAGATAGAACACTGATCAGGTTTCGATATCGGGCTTACTTTCCAGCTTCCGCGCGCATTCGGTCTGGCACACGGCGGCGGCCAGGGCGCATTCCAGGCGGGTCAGTTCGGGGTGCGCCTCCATGAAGGCCGCGACCTCCGCGTAGGACCGGATGAACCTTCCGTATATGACCTCCGTGTCCGTGCCGTCCGCCGGATGCAGGATCGACCGCAGATCCTCCATGGAGGAGGTCTGCTTCAAAAACGAGATCATCAGCAGCTGCGCCATTGCCGCGCGGCTGTATTTCTTTTTTTCCGGCCTGTCTACCAGGCCGTTTTTTACATAGCTGTTGATCATGCCCGCGGTCAGCGGGGCGATGACCGGTTCGCCGGCGTAAGCCTGGGTGGTCAGGCTGATCACCTGGTCCAGATACAGGCCGAAGTCCGGCAGTGACTGCCAGGCGGGCAGCGAGATATGCGTTCCTTCCATATGTTTGACCTCCGGATCGATTATCGGCTTTATCATAACACATTTTTTGAAAAACAGCAATAATTTTTACTTGACATAAATTAAATGCTGTGATAAACTAAAATTGAATTTTAGATATAACGAACGGAGGGACGAGCTGTGAACGGAACGATCGTGCTTTGGGGCGATTCCATCGGCAAAGGCGTGATATATAACGAGACGCGCAGGCGGTACTGCCTGGCGAAGGACCGCTGCACGGAGCTGCTGGCCCGCGCCGGCCTGTGCATAGAAAACAACGCCCGGATGGGGCAGACGATCACGGAGGGGTATGAGCAGTTCCTGGCTTCGGATATGCGGCCGGGGGATGTTGCCGTGATCGAATACGGCGGCAACGACTGCGACCCGGACTGGGACGCGGTGGACGAAGACCCGGCGTCTTTCCACGACGGAAAAACGCCGATCGCCCTGTTCAGGGAAACCCTGCGCCGCTTTATCGCCGCGGCCCGGGAGCGGGGGATACGGCCTGTTGCGGTGATCCCGCCGCCCCTGGAGGCGGAGCGCTACTACCGCTGGATCTGCCGGGGCAGGACGCCGGAGCGCATTCTCAGCTATCTGGTGGACGTGCAGCACATCTACCGCTGGCAGGAGCGGTACGCCGATGCCGTGCGGGAGACCGCGTACGCGCTCGGCTGTGCCGTGATCGACCTGCGCACCCCCTTCCTGGATGCCCGGGACATGCCGGGCCTGATCTGCCTGGACGGCATCCACCCCAACGAAGACGGCCAGCGGCTGATCGCCCGCGCTGTTGCGGATTTCCTCGCGGAGGGAGGCATCGTGATCCATCCCTTTCCCGATGAATGCGTCGACCTCTGCGCCAAGGCGGGATGAAAAAGGGGCTGCTGAACAGCCCCTTCGATCAAATGGATACTCCATTTGATCGACAAAACGCCTTTTCCTCTCGTCCCTACGGGACTCCCGGGCGGAAAAGGCGCAAGGAAAGCATTTTTGCTCCCGCAGGGCAAGCTCTGCTTCGCAAAAATGCTCCTCGCACCGCACATGTCGCTGCTGCGGATTACACATGGAGGGGCTGCGGCCCCTCCAAACCTCCCGGAGTTTTCCGTTCTCCCATCATTCTTTGCCACACAATCTTTATAAAAGCAATATCCCGACAAAAAGCGGGGCAGTTGCAGACAAGATGCTGCAGCTGCCCCTTTGTTATCGGCACATCAGTCGGTGGCTTCCTCCGCAGGGTCGTCTCTGATTTTAAGCCCTTCGGCTTTGGGATCGAACGGAGGGACGGACGTATCACCGTAATCGTAGACAGTCACGCCGAACATGAAATCCAGCATGTGGGGCTCCGGATCGCCGGCTTCGGGGATGCCGTCCGCCAGGACCAGGGCCACGGAAACCGCGCCGGTGACGCCGGTCAGCCGGCCTTCTCCGTCCAGGTTCACCGTTACGTCCATCGCCTGCAGGTCGTACCGTTTGGTCATATTGACGATGGCCTGCGAAGGGGTGATGTAATCGAACAGGCTGAAGAAATCATCATAAGCAACCGGCAGGCGATCAAAGTCTTGCGGGGAAAAGAGGCGCTGGATGACCATCTGGGCACAGAGGTTGAAGGCGGCTTTGCCGAGCGGCGTAATGCTGCTTTCATCCAGGCGGATGTTCAGGACAGCGCCTTCCTGGCTGTTGGCGCTGATCTCGACCGCGTTTTCATTCAGCGCCGGTTCAGTAGCGCTCAGCGCCAGTTCGGCCAGATCAACGGCCTGGTCCATCATAAACGAACGCCGTACCGGAACGGTCTGGAAACCGTAGAAGGGAAGCATGCTGCAGATGCCCGTATAGTATTTGTCGACGATGTACATCGTATTGCCGTTGACGATGACCGAGTATCCGCTCTCGTATTCCCCTTCTTCCTCCGAGCCGTATTTGCGTGGAGATGTCAGGTCATACCGGAAGCTGGAATTTCTGCCGTCCTGTCTGTACTCGGCGTTCACGGTCTTGAAGCTGACGCTGTCCAGCAGGAAGACGGCGGTTCCGGAAAAACTCACGTTGTGGGTATCGAACAGCAGCGCCTTGCCGGCGTCATATACGTCCCGAACAGGACTGTCGGACAGGGCGAAGGCGGGCAGCGATACTGTCAGCAGCATGATTGCCAGCACGGCGGCAGCGGAGATCCTCTTTATCATAAGCAAGTGACCTTTCCAAAAAATATGGCCTCGGGCCAGAGACCCGTATATATAGACGGAGCAGCCTCCGTTTTTCTTCCCGGACCGGGAAAAAAGTTGAAAAAGCGCCGCCGTGTCTGACGATGCATCGCGGCGGCTATGCTCATATTGGATATGTTTTATTCGCTGAAGGCTCCCTCCACCCAGGCAAGCAGCTTCCGGGAGAGGTTCGACAGGCCGTTTTCACTCACGCCGTCGTAGCCGGTGGCGATAAAGGCGAAGGTGAGGCCGGTATCGGGCTGATAATACAGGTTGGAGACCAGGCCGAGGTAGCGGCCCTGGTGCCCGTACCAGGGATGCGCGCCCACGTCCGTCACGCGGGCCATGCCGAGGCCGTAGGGGCTTTCGCATCTGACGGAGGAGCCGGGCAGGGAGGACTGGTCCCGTTCCATCAGGCGCACCGTCTCTTCTTTCAGGATGCGCCTGCCTTCCCATACTCCGCCGGCAGCCAGCATCTGGGCGATCCTGGACAGGCCCTCCGCGCTGATGTACAGGCTGCCGACGCTCACATCGGTGTTTTTACGCGGGTCACAGGTATCGTTGTAATCCCGGATCGTGTTGATCTGCTTCTTGACCGAGGCGTGCTTTTGGCCGTCAGGGAGGATCATTTCGGAGATGTCGGTCTGGTCGCGCAGCAGGCCCGCGTTGAAGGCGGCGTCGATGCCGAGCGGCCCGAACAGGCGTTCTGTCATGAAGGTATTGAGGCTCTGCCCGCTCAGCGCTTCGATCATGGCGCCGGTCAGGCCGCCGTTCAAGTTCGCGTAGTGGTATTCGCTGCCCGGCTCGGTGTCGGGCCTGAAGTAACGGTTTTCCTTCGGCAGGATCTCCCAGTTGGGGTGGTACCTGGTGGCGGAGATGACGGAGGAGGTGTGGGAGAGGGTCTGGCGTGGGGTGACGGGGATTTCCGGATACTGGGGGTTGATGGCACGGAAGGGGAGGATCGCGGTCAGCGGGGCGTCCAGATCGAAGCGGCCTTCGTCGTACAGGGCCATGAGCCCCACCGCCGCAGCCAGTTTGGTGACGGAGGCGGAGCGGAAGCGCGTATCCAGGGTCACCGGATTCCCCTGATGGTCCCTGAGCCCGTATGCGGTGCGCAGCAGCGGCTGTCCGTTCCGGGTCACGATCAGCGCCGCGCCATAGAGCCTGCTGCTCCTGAACAGCGCCAGCGCTTCTTCCTCGCGGTCCGCAGGATCCGCGGGCGCCGGCCGGGCGCCGGCGTCCGGCTCATGGCTTTCGACAAAGCTGAACACGGGGGATTCAGCGCTGACGGGAAGGGACGCTGCCGCAAGACAGCAGCAGAGGCACAGACAAAGCAGGCGTACCGGCATATACACGCACCTCCATATCGTATCGCAGCTGATTATAACAGAGAAACGAAAACGCTGTCAATTCGATACGATTCGGCAGCGCAGCCGCTCCGTGCCGGGCGTCCGCGATTTTTCTCTTGCAATATAGCGCCGCGTTTGATAAAATACTCTCAACATCGGTGCGCATCAGGCATTATGATACGCGCCAGAATATTTATGAGAGGTGTACTGTTATGAAGAAGCTTCTGGCACTGGCGCTGGTTCTGATGCTGGCGCTGACCGCGGTTCCCGCCGTACTGGCGGAAGGCAATGTGCTGCGCTACGGCATGGAGACCGAGCCTGCCGGGTTCGATCCGCACACCTGTTCCTCCCACGCGTCCATCCGCGTGATGTCCCAGGTGTACAACCAGCTGGTCGACCTGGACGAGAATTTGGTGGTCATTCCCGAGATCGCCAAGACCTGGGAAGTCAGCGAAGACCTGAAGACCTATACCTTCCATCTGGCTGACAACGTGACCTTCCACTCCGGCCGCAAGATGACCGCGGCGGACGTCAAGTACTCCTTCGAACGCATCCTGGATCCGGCGCTGGGCGCGCTGGGCAACTCCGCCAGCTATGCCGGCGACGTCGAGACCATCGAGACCCCGGACGACTACACCGTGGTCATGAAGCTGAAGAACGCGAACGTCACCTTCCTGAGCAACGTGTCCTCCATCTACTGCTCCATCGTGGACAAGGACGTCGTGGAAGCCAACGGCGGCAACCTGCTGCAGGCTGACGGCGGCACCGGCCCCTATGTCCTGGGCGAGTATGTGCCTGACAACCATGTCTTCGTCAACGCTTATGCCGATCACTTCGACGAGGCCTTCAAGGCGAGCTTCGACGCCATCGAGTTCTACACCATGACCGACGCCAACTCCCGCCTGAACGCGCTTCGCGCCGGCACCATCGACCTGATCGTGGCCGACACCGCCATGCTCGACCTGGTGAAGCCCGAGGATCCGATCCAGCAGATCTCCTACCAGACCCGCGACTACTTCGCCCTGTTCATGAACTGCACCCGCGCTCCGTTAGACGATGCCCGCGTGCGTCAGGCGGTC
>JBGUIY010000111.1:0-48383 GCA_045113475.1 Christensenellales bacterium
AAACGCGGGATGCGATGCGCGCAGCCGCAGCAGCTTCAGCTGTTCGGCGACAACGGGCCGCTTCAGCTGAGCCTGCGCCGCTTCCAGCGAATAGCTGCGGCGGTTGATCTCCCGGGCGTCCAGCGTCGGGTCGCGCTTCAGGGCTTCCAGGTCGTTCTCACCGGCCAGCAGGTCCTCATACCAGACCTGGGGCGTGCCGGGCATAAAGACCTGCACCGCCCGCGCCGTCAGCATCTTCCGGTCATCACAGCCCAGAGCGCTGTAATAAGTGGTGTTCAGCTGGTATACCTCCGGCTCCGCGCCATAGATCCACTTCAGCAGTCCGCCCCGCTCGGCGGTGCGTCGGATGATGTCCTCTATCCGCCCGTCCGGCAGCAGCCCGCGGATATCGTGCACCGGAATGCCGTCATGGCAGCCCAGCATGTTGACGGGACGGATGCCCGAAGCGATCTGTTCCTGTGCCCAGGCGTACAGATAGCCGCTTTCCCCGGTATCCAGCGCGTCCAGCAGCAGGCCGGGCAGGAAGTAGTCATAAGGCTGGCCGCCGTGCGCCGCGATCTTGCGGTGGGGCTGCTCGCGGTAGGCCGCATGCATTTCCGGCAGCACCGTCAGGCCGTGTCTGCCGGCCATGTCCCGCAGCCGTTCCAGGATCTCCCAGGTTTCCGGCTCGTTCATGAAGTTGTCGCGTTCCGGCGCCTTGTGAAGGCGCGTGAAAGCGTCCAGGCGGATCACGGTGGCGCCGTAGCCGGCCAGCTGCGCCATGACTTTGTCATACCAGGCCCAGACCAGCGGGCTCTGATAATTGACGTCCAGCTGGCCCAGATAATGGCGGTGTTCTGTCAGCCAGCGGGACGCTTTGTCCCGACAGGCTTCGAAACCGGACCAATCCATGTCCGCAGGCGTTTTGCCCGCCTGCAGTTCCGCCGTGATGCGTTCCGCCAGCCGCTGCGCCGTCGTATACCGGTATCCGGTGACCTCCAACATGTCGAACACCGTCGGCTGCGGATACACGTTCCGCTGATAAAAGCTGCACCAGAAAGGCGTTTCGTGCCCGTCCGGAAAACGCGCGATCAGCACGGGCAGCGCCTTGCTGCGCAGGTGGCGGCCATTGAACTTGTCCGGCGTCGGATGGACGCAGCCGTCATCCCCCACAGGCCCGCAGCCTTCCCAGAAACGGTTCCAGTCGATGAAAAAGTTGTAGTACTCAGACTGATCGCCGTGTCTGAGGATATCCTGGAACTGAGGCGACAGCACCGACAGGTGGTTCAGGATCATATCAAACGTAAGATCTATCCCCATATCGCTGAGGGCCTTCAGATCCTCTTTCTTCGCCAGCTCATCGCAAAGGTCGTAGCTGATCACGGAAAAGCCGTGGTCCAGATCGGTATTGAACACCGACGGCAGGATATAGAAACGGTGAAAGATTCCTTTCAGCTCCGGCAGAGACAAAAAGCGGACCGTCTCGCCCAGATTCGCGCCTAAGCTGTCAGGATAGGCATTCAGCATGGCTCCCTGTTTCATGATACACCTCCGTACTGATAAAGCGCTTCGCAGGCCGCCATCGGGTCCTTCATGCCCGATTCCGTCCAGCGGCGGATGGATACCTGTTTATCCCCGAACGTGAATGAATAGCGGTTCTCATTCTCCGTCTCATACCAGAGCACCGACAGTTCCAGCCTGCCCTGGTCCCACCAGGCGGCGCAGGCGACGTCCGAAACGATCTCCCCGTGAGCGGTGTAAACCAGTTTGCCCGTCCAGCGTCCGCCGCGCATGTCGGCGACCAGCGTCCTCTCCGCGCCGTCCTCCGCAAAGCGGACTGTCAGGAGTCCGTTTTCCTCCCGCATACGGATGACGCTGCAGCCTTCGCGGCGGCAGTTGTGCTTTTCCATCCCCTGCAGCATGCTGAAGCTGAGCCGCTCGCCCAGCGGCAGGAGCGTCACATCCAGGGGCGGCACGCCGGCCCTGGGCCCGCTGCATGCGGGATGCCGCACTGCCAGGCGGCTGAGGCGCTCCGACAGCAGTCCCGCCGTCCTCCCGTCTTCGGGCAGCTCGTCCGTATCCGGAGCGATCGCCGGAAGCAGGATGTCCATCACGGCTTCCAGCGTAAGCTGCGGGCCGTGCACCGGATGATCCGGGCCGGTGGAGACCGGCATGTCCTTCAGCCGGTGCAGCTCGTTATGGCTCATATTCCTGCCGATATAAGCCGCCTCGTTGATGGAGATCAGCAGGTCCCGCTTCGGATCAACGATCACGAACTGCCCGTACGCGCCGTCGGCCCGGTATGCCCCAGGCTCCCTGCACATCCAGATCTGGTAGCCGTAACCGCAGCAGTTATCGCGGATCCAGGGGGTATGGGCGTGGGCCGGCCAGGTATCCAGCAGGGGCGATACGGCGTCGCGGACAAACTGTTCGCCGAGCAGCCGCACACCGTCCCACACTCCCCCGTTCAGGTACAGCCGCATGAGGCGAAGATTGTCCTCGGTGGTCGTGAACATACCGTGCCCGCCCAGGCAGGTGCCGTCTTCGCCCCGGCGGCACATCACGTGCCCGGCGTCCACACCGATGACCGGGAAAAGCTTCTGCCCCAGCCAGTCCAGCATGCTCATGCCGGTCACCTTCTCCACGATTGCGGACAGGATCGCCGTTCCGTGGGAGTTGTAGCGCCAGAAGGTGCCCGGTTCGTGCTCGAAGGGCCTCGAGAAGAAATCGCGGATCCAGTCCGCCGAGTAGTCTTCCTTTTCCGTCTCACTGCCGCTGGTCATGGTCAGCAGATGCCGCACGGTGATTTTAGCCACGCGCTCCGGCAAAGGGCTGGGCATGTATTCGGGCAGCAGGTCGCAGGCGCGGTCGTCCACGCTCAGCAGGCCGGCATACTCCGCCAGCCCCACCTCCGTAGCCGTCCAGGTTTTGCTGAGGGAGTGCAGCGCGTGGTGCAGCTGCGGTCCGTAAGGCGCCCACCAGCCTTCGGCGCAGACCTTGTCATGGCGCATGATCATCAGCCCGTGCATTTCGGTAAAGCCGCCCGCCTCCAGGCGGTCAAGGAGCCTCATGATCGCCGCGGACGGTATGCCGACGCTTTCAGGGGTGCAGCGTTCGAATTCTCTGCGTAACATATGATACCTCATTGAAAAAAGCCGGGTTCATACTATTTCTCATCTAAATAAATGTACAGATGTGGGATGGATTTTGAGACAGGTTAAGGAAGACGTCCGAAAGCGTATCCGAAGATACGGTGAGGACGGCTGACACAGAGATGTCACAAAAGCCGCCCACAGATGTGCATGTTTTAGGTGAGAAATAGTATCTTCCGGCTGAAATACGTCAGTCTTCAGCTGACAGGAGATATCCCCGCGTACTGGCGCGGCGGGAGATGTCCACCGGGAACAGCAGATCCATGGAATAGGGTTCCCCGCTGATCTGTTTGAGCAGGCAGTCGATGGCTGCGGCGCACATCCGGTCCAGCGGCAGGCGGACGCTGGTCAGGGGAATGGCCGAGCTCTCGGCAATGATCACATCATTGAAGCCGACGATGCGCACGTCTTCAGGGACGCGCTTTCCAAGGCGCAGGGCTTCCTGAAGGACACGCCCGGCGATGCGGTCGCTGGAACAGAAAAAGCCGTCCGCATCCGGATAGCGTCTGAGCGCTTCCCGAACGGGGTCGCGGTAATCACCCTGCTGTTCTTTTTCGCGGATCTCATATATCTGCGCCTGGATCCCTGCCGCCTCGACGGTTTCGCGAAAACCGCTAAAGCGCTCGAATGCGGGGATATTCTCTGTGGCGTGGCGTTTGCCGATCATGACCGGACAGACGCAGCCGGTATCCAGCAGTTCCTGCGCAGCGAGACGCCCGCCCTGGAGATTATCGCACAGCACAGTCGGTATATTGCCGGACGGGAGCCGTTCAAAGGAAACAGCGGGCATACCGCCGAGAAGTTCGTGATCGATGTTTTTGCTGCGCAGTGCGATGATGATGCCGTCGACCTGATTGCTTTTGAGCATGTTGATATAGTCAGGCGCGTCGTCATCCGTACCGCTGGCGACATACAGCAGCATTTTATAGCCCCGGCCCGTCAGCAGCTTTGAAAGCAGCGAAACGATACGCGAAAAGAAGGGGTTGTCGATCTCCGGCACAAGGACGCCGATCATCTTTGTGTGCTGGAAAGACAGAGACCGTGCCACCTCGTTCGGCTGATAATTGAGTTCAGCCATGGCTTTGCTGATGCGCTCGCGCATTTTCTGGCTGATATAGCCGCGGTTATTGAGCGTCCGGGACACGGTCGTCACGGAAACGCCCGCTCTGGCGGCGACTTCGCGGATGGTACTCATGCAGGCGCCCTCCGTTCAGCAGTTGATCTGCAGGCCGTCGTAGGCCACTTCGAACCCGTAAGGTTCGGCGAAGGCGGTCCATTCGCTGTGGGTCATATCGTTCATGTGGGACAGATGATTGAGCACGAAGCGCGTGTCCGGCCCGGCCGCGCCGGCGGCGTACAGGCGGTCGCGCAGGCGCAGGCATTCCTGCCAGCCCATATGCCCATCCCCGGGCAGCAGACCGCGGGCGCAGTCCATGGACACGAGCCCGAAAACCAGTCCACTGTCTTTCAGGTACCTGTCCACTTCAGGAGAAAGCTCGCCGGTATCGTTGGCGTACAGGATCGCGCTTCTGCCGTCGGTGACGGCATAGATCAGGCAGTCCTCCACGGCAATGGGGCGGTGATTTGCCCTGAGCGCATGGAAAACATAATCGCCGACCTGAAAGGTCTGCCACGCTTCGATTTGATGGAAGCGGAAGCGCTCCTCAAGCACCCTGTGCCCCTGGGCCATTGCCTGTTCAAAGCGCTTGTACACCCAGCGGTTTCCGTACAGGTCCAGGCAGTTCCGGTCTTCGGGCACTCCGGGACGTACCGAGCAGGAGGCCGTTCCCCTGAGCTGCAGGGCATACTGATCCTCATGATCTTCATGGGAATGGGTATAGACCACGGCTTTCAGCCGGTCAAGCTGCAGGCCGAAACGCAGCTTCTGCGCGTGGATGTCCGGCCCCATGTCGATCAGCACGTCGTCGTTGAGCAGGGCGCAGGAACGCATGCGCAGGCTCCTGCCGCCCTCCTTCATCGACCGCATGCAGACGGGACAGGCGCAGAAGGTGGCGGGCATGCCCTCCGCCGCGCCGGTCCCCAGGTAAGTCAGCTTCATCGTGTCATCCTTTAATGCCGCTCATGGCGACAGACTGTACAAACTGTTTCTGGAAGGCGAGGAACACGATCAGGATGGGCAGCGTCACCATGGCGCTGAAGGCGAAAATCTGGCCCCAGTAGGTGTATACACTGTCGTTCAGGCTGCGCAGCTTCTGCGGCAGGGTCATCCAGTTATTGTCACGCACCACCAGGGTCGGCCACAGCAGGTCGCCCCAGGCGCGGATGAAGGACATGATCGCAACGGTGGCATAGATCGGCTTGCTGAGGGGCGTCATGATCTTAAAGAAAATGCCCGCATAGCTCTCGCCGTCGATGATCGCGGCTTCCACCAGGTCCTTGGGCATGCCGCGGAAGTGCTGGTAGAACAGGTAAACGTACATTGGGATGGCCAGGTTGGGCAGCGCCAGCGCCCATACGGTGTTGACCACGCCCATGTTGACGGCCACGAGGAAACGGTTGATGACCACGGCCTCCGTGGGGATGATGGTCAGCGAGATCATCAGGGAGATCAGGAACTTGCGGCCGCGGAAATCCAGCAGACCCAGGGCGTAGCCCATCATGCCGTTGACGAACAGGCCGATGGCCACCTGAAGGATGGCGTTGATCGCAGAGTTGCGGAAGTAGTGCAGAAAGTCGATCTTTTCGAAAACCTGCACATAGTTGTCGAAGCTCATGTTGCCGTACGGAACGAACGCTTTGAGCGTCGTCATGTCGGAGATCAGCTGCGTCTCCTCCTTCATGGCGGAAATGAACAGGAACAGCAGCGGCGCCAGGAACAGGACGGCGACAAACACATACAGCACATAGAAGAGGGTGTCCGTGACACGCTTCTTGGATCGGTTCTGAGCCATTGCCATATTATTTGTCCTCCGTAATCCGGTTCTGTACCTGCGAGATCACAAGCACGATCAGGAAGAACACGACGGCCAGCGCGGAGGTGCGGCCGACGCGCTTGTTGGTGAAGCCTTCCTCGTACATCCGGTAAACCAGCGTCGTGGTGGAGTTGCTGGGACCGCCCTGGGTCAGCATGAATACCTGGGTAAACATCTTCAGCGAATAGATGGTGTTGGAGATGAAGACATATACCAGCGTATTCTTGAGCTGGGGAATCGTGATGTAGATCAGCTCCTGCCAGGGGGTGCAGCCGTCGATGGTGCCGGCTTCGTAGATCTCTTCCGGAATGAACTGGAGACCGCCCAGCATGATGATCATCTGCATGCCCATGCACTGCCATATGGACATGATGGCAATACAGGGCATTGCGAGGTTCGGGTCCTGCAGCCATTTCTGGGCCGGGATGCCGAAAGCGCCGATGATCACGTTGAACAGGCCGTTGTCCATGCTGGAGAAGAAAGCGCTCCAGATGACGGTGACAACGGTCATGGTAACGACCTGGGGGGAGAAATAGATGAGCCTGAAAATCGTGACGCCCCTGGCCTTGCGGTTCACCAGCAGCGCCAGCAGTGTCGCCACCACCAGCACGGTGGGAACGAGGATCAGCGTGTATTCCAGGGTGTTCCAGAAAGCCTTGCCGGTGACCTCATCGGTAAAGACCTTCTGGTAGTTGGTCAGGCCGACGAAGCTGGTGGGACGCTTGGGGTTCACGACCAGCTGGCGGCTGGTAAAGGAATAGAACACCGACATGAAAAACGGCAGGATCATAAACAGGATCAGCAAGATCATGGCCGGTGAGCACAGGATCCACGCGGCATGCTCCTGGGAGCGTGTCAGCTTGCTCCGGTGATTGGCGGTCTTGCGCAGGGCAGCGTCACTCATGGCTCATTTCTCCTATCAGAATGGCAGCGTAGGAAGCAGGGAAGAATGATGCCCGGTCGGATCAACCGGCCGGGCATCTTATTCAAGTGCGGTTACTCGATATTCCAGCCGTTTTCGTAGATGATCTCGTCGACCTTCTCAGCGGCTTTCTTGAGCAGCTCGGCGGGTGTGCCCTGGCCGGCGATAATGTCGGTCACGACGCTCGCGACGGCGTTGTAAACGGTGGAGTGAGCGGGGGTGATGGGACGCAGGTAGGAGATCCCGCCTTCCAGCTGTTCACGGTACAGGTACAGACGGCCGCCCTTCTGCCAGCGGTCCATCTGGTCCATGACGGAGGAACGGGCAGGCACGCCGCCGTTTACGTCGCAGACCATGTGGATGTATTCGGGGCTCATGATCGCGTTGATCACGGTCCAGGCCTGATCGCCGAGGCCGGTATCGACAGCCTTCTGGGTCATGACGACCACGGTGGAACCGGAGCAGGTGTAGCAGCCGCCGCCGAAATCGGGCATCGGCACGATGATGGCGTCATCGCCGAAGGCGCCGACGTGATCGGAATACTTCCAGTGGCCCAGCATGGAGAACAGGGCTTCCTGACGGCCGAAGAACGCGTCTTCATAGTCGCAGCCGGGGTTGACGTAACCGGCGTCGATCATCTTCTTGAGCCAGTCATAGGCCTTGATGGTGCCTTCGCTGTCCAGGGTGCCGGAAGCGGTCATGGTTTCTCGGTTGAGGAAGTCGCCGCCGTAGGAAGCGATGATGGGCATCCAGGTGAAGTACATGCTGGTGACCTTGTTCTGGCGGACATACAGCGGATACTCAAAGCCTTCCGCCTTCGCCTTGGCCAGGATGTCTTCGAACTCTGCCACGGTCCAGGCTTCCTTGTAGCTGGTGGGAATGCGGACGCCCAGCTTTTCGAGCACGGACTTGCGGGTCCACATGCCCATGCCGGAGTCGAACTGGGCCACGCCGTAGATCTTGCCGTCATAGGTGTTCTCGGCCCAGACAGAGGGCAGGACGTCGGCTTTCATTTCATCGGTGACATAGCCGTCCAGGCAGGCGATCATGCCCAGATCCTGATAGTAGGGGATCTGCAGACCGTCGATGATGATGACTTCGGGGGTGTCGCCGACGACGTCGGAGGTGCTCAGCTTGTTGAGCAGCTCATCCTGCGGGAAGGGCTGGAAATCAACCTGGACATCCGTGTGCTTGGCGTTGAAGTCTTCAAACATATGCGTGTAGACGACTGTTTCAGCGCCGTCAGTGGCCCAAACAGTGATCTTGGTGGCTTCAGCCGAGGCAATGGATGCGAGGCTGAGCAGCATCGCGGCTGCCAGAACGATGGAGAGAAGCTTCTTCATGAGGAGACCTCCTTCTAATTTTGAAAGCCGGATTTCCCCGCTGCCGGGGAACATCATCGCTTTCTTTATGGTTGTATGATAACATACATCATGATATGTGTCAACCGGTTAGCATGAATTTATTTTTTAAATTTTTATCATTTTTTCCATGCCAACCGGTTAGCATATTCGGTGCTTGAATACGTCACGATATCACCCGGTTCGGGTATATCCTTTTCAGGGCAAAATCCTTTTCAGGGCAAAATATCAGCATTTCTTCTTTCAAAACCGGGGATCGCGTGATAATATAAAGCTGCAGCAATACTTTGCCGATCCGGTCTGAGCTGCAGGAACCTTCCGGCGAAATATCAAGTGAGACAGGAGCAAAACGGCCATGAAAACAGCAGCCGATTATTCATTTCTGAACAGAACCGCTGAAGCCGCCGGCATTCCGAGGTGGCCGGCATGAACGATGCGGCACTGAAGCGGCTCGGGGACATCATCAGCCGATCCAGGCGGATCGTATTTTTCGGGGGCGCCGGCGTTTCCACAGCCAGCGGCATCCCTGACTTCCGCTCCTCCACAGGGCTGTACGCCGGGCAGGAGAACGGCCTTTCGCCGGAAATGATCCTCAGCAAGACCTTCTTTTATCTTCAGCCGGAAGCATTCTTTGATTTTTACCGGAAATACATGCTGCACCCGGAGGCGAAGCCCAACGCGGCCCACCGCTATCTCTATGAATTGGAAAAGCGGGACAAACTGAGGGGCATCGTGACCCAGAATATCGACGGGCTCCACAAAGCAGCCGGGAACATCCGCGTATACGAGCTCCACGGAAACGTACACGAGAATCACTGTCTGGAATGCAACGCTTCCTATCCCATGGAGAAGATCCTGCATTCGCAGGGGATCCCCCGGTGCGAATGCGGCGGCGTCATCAAACCGGACGTGATCCTCTATGGCGAGCCGCTGGAAAAGTATGTCTGCATCGGCGCGCTGCGGGAGATCGCCAACGCGGACACGCTGATCGTGGCAGGCACCTCCCTGGCGGTGGAACCGGCGGCCTCCATGCTCAGGGATTTCTCCGGCAGGCACCTGATCGTCATCAACCGCAGCGCGACCCCGGCTGACGAAACTGCTGAGATCGTACTGCATGAAGACGTGGAAGAAGTATTCCGGCAGCTGTCGCAGCTGTTATAAACATTTGTCGGTACGGAAAACCGGCGCGGAAGATTCCGCGCCGGCAGTTTTTGTCAAATATATTACGCTTCGTCCGGATAGTCGCCTTCGAAGAGGTTGCGCTGCGTAGCGCGGTCGGCGATGCCGGTCGGCCTGAGGCCGTGGTCGATCTGATACTGAAGGATCGCGTTGTGGGTGTTCTTGCCGTAGTTGCCGCTGACGCTGTCCTTGTAATAGCCCTGCGCTTTCAGCGCCGTCTGGAGCCGTTTGACGGGCTCGCCGCTGTCGCCGATGCGCAGCACCAGGTAATCAGAGCCGGGAGGGCCGTCGGTCACTTTCACATAGTCCGGCGGGCTGGTTTTGGCGATGTTCGGAGTCGACGTGGCCCGGGGCGTCGCTGTCGGACGCGGCGTGCGGGTCGGCGCCGTCGTCGGTTCGGCCTTGTAGATGCGCTTCTGCACCGTCTCGCTGGCGATGCCGTCCCTGCGCAGGCCGTAATCCGCTTCGAAGTTCAGCACTGCCTGATAGGTCGTGGCGCCGTAGCGGCCGTCCGAGTTTCCCTTGAAATAGCCCAGCTTGCGCAGCGCTGTCTGGAGGTCCTTGACCGGCGTTCCGCGGGCACCGAGGGAGAGCGTGGGATACTTGCCCGCCGGCGCGGCCGTGACATTATGATAGGACGGCGGGTTCGTCACCCGGGGCGTCGAGGTCACGCGCGGGGTCGACGTGCGCCGCGGAGTCGCGGTGCGCCTGGGCGTCGCGGTCACGCGCGGCGTGGCCGTCCTGCGCGGGGTCGCGGTCCTGACGGGAGCAGGCGTAATACGCGGGGTCGCTGTGCGCCGGGGCGTCGTGGTCACACGCGCCTTCGGGGTCGGCGTGCGGTTGTACCTGCCGCCGAACAGCATTTCCTGCATCTTCGTAGTGGCGACGCCGTTCTGTCTGAGGCCGTTGTTGGCCTGGAAATTCATTACGGCCTGATAGGTCGAGGCCCCGTATTTGCCGTTTGCCGTTCCCTTGAAGTATTTGCCCTTCTTGAGCGCCTTCTGGAGCTCCGTCACCGGCGCGCCGCTGTCGCCCATCTTCAGGGTGATGTAGTTGGAGCCCACCGGCGGATTCGTGACCGTGCGGTATGCGGGCGGGTTCGTCACGGTTTTCGGCGTCGCCGAAGCCGTGGGCACGAGGCCGAACAGCATGCGGTTGGTGGTCGTGCTGGCGATACCGGTCTGCTTGAGGCCGTTCGCCTTCTGGAAAGCCAGCACCGCGTTGTAGGTCTTCTGGTCATACCTGCCGTTGGGAGTGCCGCTGTAGTACTTCGCTTTCCTCAGCGCCTTCTGGAGCTCCGTCACCGGCGCGCCGCTGTCGCCAAGGCGCAGGGTGATATAGCTGGTCCCCACCGGAGGATTGGTGACCGTCCGGTAAGAGGGCGGGTTCGTCCCCTTGGTGGCGGCCGGCGTCGCCGTCGGCTTCCCGCCGTACAGGCGGTCAAAGGTGGCTGAGCCGGCAACGCCGTCTACCTTGATGCCGTTCGCCGATTGAAAGGCGCGAACAGCTTCGTAGGTGCTCACGCCGTATTTACCGTCCACGGTGCCGTTATAGTATTTTGCGCGCTTCAGCGCGGTCTGCAGGACGCGCACCGGCGCGCCCGTATCCCCCATGTGCAAAGTCGCGAACCCATGAGGCGGATTCGTGACCGTTTTCCATGTCGGGGGCGCTGTGGCCCCCGACGTGGCGATGGCACCGGGCTTCGGCGTCGCGACACTGAAGCTGTGCTGTTTAGGGTCGTACCGTTTCGGCGTCCCGGTAAAGAGCAGGGTCAGCGTCCTGCCGCCGGCCACGCCGTCCGGCTTCAGCCCGTTCTGGTTCTGGAATTCTTTCACGGCGACCGTGGTGTTGGCACCGAAATCGCCGTCCACCGTACCTGTGAAGTAGCCCAGCGCCTTGAGCTTCCGCTGCAGGGTCTTGACCGCCTCGGTGTTCTGGGCGCCTTCCTTCAGGCTGATGCCGATGATGCCGGAAGAGGTGGCGGCTTTGCGCGCGTTGGCGCTGTACATGGCTGTCAGGGTCTCGGAGCCGGCGATGCCGTCCGCTGTTTCCAGGTTCCTGCTCTGGAAGGCGATGACCGCCTGCTCGGTGATCTCGTCAAACTTGCCCGTGGCCGTACCGTTCAGATAGCCCAGGGAGATGAGCCTGCGCTGCATGGTGACGGTGGCCGCGTTGTTGGAGCCGCGCTGGAGCCGCAGATTCTTGGCGATTCTCGGCGTGGCGGTGGGCCTCGGCGTCGGGGACGCGGAGGGCCGTGCGGTCATTCTGGCGTTCTGGAGGGTCTCCAGCGTCTTGTCGCCGGCAACGCCGTCCGCGGTCAGGCCGTAGGCGCGCTGGAAGTTGGTCACGGCCGTCTTGGTCGCTGCGCCGTAATCGCCGTCGATGCCTCCGGAATAGAAGCCCAGTGCCTTCAGCTTTCGCTGCATGTCCTTAACGGCGTTGTTGTTCTTGAGGCCGAAGCGCAGCACGCTGCTGGTGGGGCTGGGCGTCGCCGTCGGGCGGGGCGTGTTCGTCACCGGCACCGGGGTCTCCATGGACTGGGGCGGAGTGACGATCAGCGCGCCGATGCCCATTGGGTCGCCCTGGGGCGCGGCGGTCATGCCGGACGCGCCCGCGGTCATCACGATGCGGGCCGGTGAGGGCGTGACGCGCAGGGGCGAGGGCGTCGGCCTGTCGGTCGCCGGCGGGAGCGTCTCGTAATCCGGATACCTGGCGTTGTTCCCCTGTGCGGATTCGTTTCCGCTCTGAATGATATCAGGCTCAACGTAACAGCCGCTCAGCAGCACCGATACGATCAGCAGCAGCGCTACAAACAAAAGCGTTCGTTTGCCCGGGCGTTTCATGGGTCATCCCCGTCCTTCCTGTCAGTGTCATGTTCGTCAATTGGTTCGCCTTTGAACTGCCAGACGTCAAAGCCCAGCTTTTCCGCCGCGGCGATATTGTCGGCGTTATCGTCCACAAACAGCGCGTCCTGGGGCCGGAAGCCGTATCTTTCGCACAGCAGCTCATAGATACGCGACATCGGTTTGATGATGTGCTCCCGTCCGGAGACCACGCCGCCGTCAAAATACCTGAAAAATGGAAACTTCGCCATGGTGCGCTCAAACTGCGGGTTAGCGTAATTGCTGAGGTAGTACAGCTTCTTACCCGCCTGTTTGAGTTTTGGCAGGAGCAGCGAGCCCGTCAGCGGCGTCTCCGTATCAACGAAGTTCTCCATCACGTCGGCCGCCTTCAGGTAATCCTCGGGGCTGTCCGTGTGGGCGGCCCGGCACATCAGGTCTGCCAAAGCGCCCACTGTGATGAGGCCGGTATCCATCCAAAGCCACAGGCCGCTTTCGAATATGCCGCGGTACAGCGCGTCGCTCAGCCCGAATCTGGCCGCGATCCGCCTGGAATCGAAACGCACCAGCACATTGCCCACGTCGAAAACGATCACGTCATGCCGGATCAGCCGTTCATCCATTCAGGCTACACCCCCGATCGTAAGGATAACATAATTTTCCGATAATTACAATCATATTTACTGTAAATTTACGTTTTCTCCGCTTCCGACAGTACCTGCAGGCAGGATGATCCCCCGCCCTCACTGGACGCCGATCGATTCGATGCCCTTCAGGACTTCGGGCTCACGGATATCGCGCACGTTGGTATACAGCTTCCGGGTCAGCACAGCCCCGCCGCGGTAATACAGGCAGATAAAGGGGCAGTCCCTGGCGAACAGCGTCTGGATCTCATGGAGTTTCTGCCGGTAGCTGAACTGATCGGCACACTTGCGCAGATCGGTGATCAGGTCGTTCATTTCCTTGGTCTTGTAGCGCCCGTAATTGCCAGTGTTCGGCCCGTAGAGCAGGAAGCCCGGATCCGGCACGGAATCCATCTGGTATGCCGCCAGGCACAGGTCGAAGTTGCCGGCCTTGAGGCGTTCCTTGGCCAGCGCGAAGGAGACCAGGTACACGCGCACCGTGATGCCGGCCTTGGACAGCTGATCCCGGATCTGGTTCGCCGTTTCCACGCGGACGGAGTTTTCGGCCTCCTCGTATACCCACAGCCTCAGCGACAGGTCCACGCGCTTGCCCTCGCGGATCATGTCCCTGACGCCGTCCTCGTTGGTGTCGATCCAGCCCGCTTCGTCCAGCAGGCGCTTGGCCTTTTCCAGATTGTAGGTGAAGTAATCCTCCCCGGTTTCGTCGCTGGGATCGTGGTACATCCAGGTTCCCCGCGGAAAGGGCGTGTCCGTCCGGGACGTCATGCCGTAATATGCGTTGTTGGACAGGGCGTCCGGATCGAGGGCGTAACGGATGGCGTAACGGACGCGCACGTCCTCCAGCTCGTAGGAGTTCATGTTCAGGAGCAGCGTCTCCAGCTGGCGGGTGCGGTAATCGATGTTCACGCTGGTCACGCCGCCGCGGTACTGGGCCGTCGTGACGGAACGGGTCACGATGGCGTCGACGCGGTTGTACTCGTAGTCCGCCGTCAGCGCGTTGTTGGTGGCGGAAAAGAACGCGTTGATGTTCTTGACGCGCGGCTCCTCCCCCCACCAGTGGTCATTGTAGGAAAGATAGAGATAGTTCGCGGGGCTGAAGGCGTCGGCGCGGTAAGGCCCGGATCCGATCGGATACTCGTACTGGACCTCGCTGGCCTTCAGGATCGGGAAATTCATTGCGTAGATAACGCCATAGTAAGGGCGGGACGCGTTGATGACCACGGTCAGCGCGTCGTTCGCGTGAGCGTTGGAAACCACATAGCGCATGGAGGCGTACACGCCGTTGTTTTCGGCTGCGTCGTCCTTGGCCAGGCGCAGGATCTCGTTCACGGTCGCGGCCACGTCATAGGCGGTCAGCTGCGTGCCGTCGCTGAAATACACGTCGTCCCGCAGGCGGAAAGTCCAGCTTTTGCAGTCGTTGCTCGGCAGCCAGTCGGTGGCGATATAGGGTTCCGGCTCGTAATCGTCGTTCAGCCGGATCAGGCTCTCGTACATCAGGCTGTGCAGGGACTGGAAATCCCTTTCCAGCGCCCACAGGGGGTTCAGATACTGGGTCTTGACCGAGATCATGCCCACCGAAAACGTGTCAGAGGTCAGCTCCTGCGCGAGAGCCGCGGGACAGCACAGCAGCATTGCCAGCAGTACCGGCAGCATCGTCCGTATAATAATGCGCGGAATAGATCGCAAATGAATCGACCACCTTTCGGGCGTAGTCCCTGGTTGACTGCGTAGGGATCTCGCTGTATCTGAGGGTTTTATGATCGGATGAATAGCGGTAGAGCCAGTAATCCACGTTGTTCGGCCCGGCGTGATAGGCGCAGGCCACCAGCACCGGATCTCCCCCGTAACGGTCGGAAAGGACGCGGATATAGTTCGCGCCGATGCACACGTTCAGCTCCGGGTCATACAGGTCGTCGTCGCTAATCTTGCACCCGTCGAAGGCCGTTCCCCTGATGTAGGTCTTGGCCGAAGGGATCAGCTGCATCAGGCCCCTCGCTCCGGTGGAGCCCACATAAGCCCGGGGATCGTAGCTGCTCTCGTTCAGGATGATCGCCGCCAGGTACGCCGGCCGCACGCCGTACTCCGCGGCATACTTTTCGATCAGGTCGCGGTACTTGACCGTCGTGCGGTATACCCGCCGCTCATAGGCCGCCTGCTCGGCTGCCCGGGCAGCCTGCTGATCGCCGAGCCTGGCGCCGCTGACCAGTGCCAGCACCGCCGAGACCAGCAAAAGGAGGCTGAGGGCGCAGATGACCAACCACTGCCAGCTTTTCAGCCGGACGGCGGACCTGCGGCGGGCCTTTCCACCGGAAGTGCCCTGTTCAGCCGTTCTGCGCATCGCTATGCTCCGCCGTCAGACGTTCCATCAGTTCCCCGTACATTTCTATGACCTTTCCCGCGCTCTCCTCCATGGATCCGCGCGTGTCGATGAAGCGGTCTGCCCTGCGGCGCTTTTCCCAGGCGCTCATCTGGCTGTGGATGCGGTCCTCAGCCTCCGCCCTGGTCAGCCCGTCCCGGGCCATCAGGCGGGAAAGCTGCACCGACCGCGGGATCCAGGAGCACCAAACCTCGTCGCAAAGGGCGTCGAGCTCTGTTTCGTACAGCAGCGGCACGTCCAGGATGACTACGGGTATCCCTTCCCGTTCCGCTTCCCCAATCTGCCTGTGAATTCTCTCGAAAATCAGCGGATGTGTGATGTCGTTCAGCCGCTTGAGGGCGTCCGGATCGCCGAATACCAGCCTGCCCAGCGCCTTGCGGTCCAGCACGCCGTCCTGCACATATCCTTCGCCGAAGCTGTCCCGGATCAGCGGGAGGGCAGCACCGCCGGGAGCCGTCAGCTCCCGCGAGATGCGGTCCGCATCCACGACACGCGCCCCCAGGCTGCCGAGCACCCCGCTCAGGTGGCTCTTGCCCGTGGCGATGCCGCCGGTCAATCCCAGGATGTAGCTCATTTCGTCTCAAACCAGCTCTTTCCGGTCTTCACTTCCGCCAGCAGCGGCACCTGCAGCGCCGTCACCTGCTCCATGGTTTCCCTGAGCAGGGCGGAGGCCTGCGCCGCCTGGCTTTCAGGCGCTTCGATCAGCAGCTCGTCGTGCACCTGCAGGATCAGCCGGCATTCCGGCAGTTCCCTGCGCAGGCGGTCGCTGACCTGTACCATGGCCAGCTTGATGATGTCCGCCGCAGTGCCCTGGACGGGCATGTTCATGGCCACGCGCTCGCCGAAGGAGCGGCGCGCGCCCTTTTCCCTGAGTTCCGGCAGAGGGCGCCTGCGGCCGAACAGCGTTTCGGCATAGCCGCGTTCATGCCCCTGCTGCTTCATCCGCTCCATAAACTGATGGATGCCCGGATAGCGCTCCAGATAGCGGCCGATGAACTGCCCCGCCTCCCTGCGGCTCATATGGATGTTCCTGGCCAGGCCGAAATCGCTGATGCCGTACACGATGCCGAAATTGACCGCCTTGGCGTTCGAGCGCATCGTATGCGTGACCTCTTCGATCGGTACGCCGTAAACCTCCGCCGCCGTGCGCGCGTGGATATCCTGCCCCCTGCGGAAGGCGTCGATCATCGCCTCGTCCCCGCTCATGTGGGCCAGAACGCGCAGCTCGATCTGCGAATAGTCCGCGTCCACCAGCAGGCACCCCTCCGGCGCGATGAAGGCGCGGCGGATCTCCCGGCCGAGATCGGACCGAACCGGGATATTCTGCAGGTTCGGCTCCGAGGAGGAAATGCGCCCCGTCGCCGTGGACACCTGGTCAAAGAAGGAATGGACCCTGCCCGTCGCGTCGATCTTGTCCAGAAGCCCATCGATGTACGTGCCGTTGAATTTGACATAGGTCCTGTATTCCAGGATCGCCTCGATGGCGGGATGGTCGTCCGCCAGCCCCTCCAGCGTCTCCGCGTCGGTGGAATAGCCGCGCTGGGTCTTCTTGCCTGCACGCAGGCCGAGCACCTCGAACAGGACATGGCCCAGCTGCTGGGGGGAATTCAGGTTGAAACCCTCCACGCCCGTCAGCCGGTATACGTCCGCTTTCAGGGCTTCGATCCGGCCGCGGTACTGCTCCCCCAGCTCCTCCAGCACCTTCCGGTCCACGAGGAAGCCCGCCTTTTCCATCTCAAACAGCACCCGGCTCAGAGGCAGTTCGATGCGCTCGCAGAGGTCCACCATCCCGTCCCGGCTGAGTTCGTTCCGCTGGGTCATGCTCAGTCTGCGGACGCCGTCCGCGTCCGCCCTGGCGTAGTTCTCGAGGGCGTAGGCCCGCTTGAGCGGGTTCTTCAGGTACTCGGCCAGCATCGTATCCCACACGATCTCAGGCGTTCCCAGCCCGCATTCGTCGAACCGGTGCAGCAGCCGCTTGGCATCGTGGGTAACGAGCTTCTTCGACGCGAGCGGCTTCAGGGCAGCAGACGCTTCAGGCAAGGAAAGGCCAGTATCCAGCAGGGACTGGGCCAGCGGGATCTCCGCAAAGCGCTCCCCCGACGAAAGGCTGATCCGCCCGTCGGCGAACAGCACCGAAATGCAGTCCCCCTCCGCGGCGTCCAGCCACGCGCGGATATCCTCCGCGGTCTTCAGCCTGGCCGCCTCCGGCGCGGGCGCTTCCTCTTCAGGTGCCTGCTCAGGCTCTGCTTCTGATGCGGGCCAGACCTTTTCCGCCTGCTTCAGCACGGCGTTCAGCTGGTAGCGGCGCAGCGCGGCGCGGCCGCCGTCGCCGCGGGCGTAGGCGCTGGCTTCGTAATCCGGCGTCACCGGCGCTTCCAGGCAGATGCGCGCCAGATCCCTTGAAAAACGGCCCTGGTCCGCGAATTCGCGAAGCTTCTCCCCCAGCTTGCCTTTGATCTCGCCGGCATGTGCCAGCGTTTCATCCAGCGTTCCATACTGTTCGAGAAGCCTGACCGCCGTCTTGTCGCCGATACCCGGAATGCCGGGGATATTGTCGCTGGCGTCGCCGCTCAGGCCCTTCCAGTCGATGACCTGGGCCGGCGTGATGCCGTACACGTTCTTGACCTCTTCCGGCGTGAAAAGCACGGTCTCGGAGATGCCTTTGCGCGTGAACAGCACGCGGGTATGTCCGGATACCAGCTGCAGGGCGTCCCGGTCACCCGTCAGGAGCATCGTGTCGATCCCCTGCTCGTGGTTCAGGCGGCTCACCGTACCGAGGATGTCGTCCGCCTCATATCCCTCGACGGCCAGCACCGGGATGTGCATTTCCGGCAGGAGTTCGCGGATCAGCCCGAACTGGCTCACCAGGTCGTCCGGCGTCTTCTGGCGGCCCGCCTTGTATTCGGCATACTGTCGGTGGCGGAAGGTCGGCGCGTGCTCGTCGAAGGCGGCGGCGCAGTAAGCCGGCTCATAGGTCTGCAGCACCTTGAGCAGCATCATCAGGAAACCGTGCACCGCGTTGGTCGGCACGCCGTTGGCGTCCATCGGCGGAAGCGCGTGATAAGCCCTGTGCATCAGGGAATTGCCGTCCACGATCAGAAACAGCGGCCTTGACATCTGTACGCCTTCCTTTCCTTCCGTCGAAGCAACAGATCGAAGCATCAGATAGAAACATCAGAGATAAGCGGCGACCCGCCTGCCGAAATCATAGAGCATGTATTCAGAGCCGCCCCGGGCCATGAACACCCCTACGAGGCCGAGGAGTACCGCCAGCACCAGCAGCACCGCGATGCCGACCCGAAGCGGGCTGACGGGGGCCTGGCCCCCGACCCTGCCGTTTTCGCCGTTGATCAGCACATAGCGGGGCTTTTTCCGGAAACTGAAGGTACACAGGTACAGGGGCAGCAGCACCAGTTTGTAGCGTACCTTGTCGTGAATGGTCTCCAGCTGCTGCACCTGGGCCTCGTCTGCATCTGAGAGGATCTTCCGTTCCGCCAGTTCAGCCATGCGCCGGTCCACCTTCGTCTGGGCGGTCTTCCAGCCCTCCTGCACGTCCCGGTCCGGCTTCACGCAGGCGTATCCGGCGATGTATTCCGGCGCGTACCGCACGATGCGGCTCATCCGGTAGGGCAGGATGCTGTTCATCATGCCTTCGGGCAGGAGACCGCTACCGGGGATCATCACGTCGTCATACCGTTCTGTGATCCTGCCGATGTCCGTTTCCCACCGCGTCAGCTGCTCGCTCCGGGTCTCGGTGCGCTCCTTGCCGTCCCTGTCGGTCACGGTATAGGGCAGGTCCGTCTGGTAATGCCGGCCCGCGCGGCCCTGGTAAACGGAGGTGGCTTCGTCGATATAGGTCCAGTGCGGCAGGTAGACGGCGGTCACTTTCCCTTCGGCGGCCCGCTTCCGCAGGGCGCCGGTCACGAAGATCCTGCCTTTCAGCCAGTCCCTCAGCTGATCCTGTGCCTGACGGCGGGTCAGATAAAAGGGAACCAGGCTTTCCGGCGCGATCCCGTTCCCGCTCTCCGCCGCGGTCTGGGCAGCCGAACCGCAGAAAGGGCATTCCCCGACCTTCGTTTCCCCGGTCAGCACGAATTCCGCGCCGCATTTAGCGCAGCGGGTCACCCGGGTCTCGTCGCCCCAGGCCGCGTCCTCCTGCGGCGGGGCGTAATGGATATCGTACTCGTTCGGCGTCTCGCGGGTGTTCTGGAACACCCTGAGCGTACCGCAGTAAGGGCATTTCAGCTGCTGGGATCCGGGATCGAACACCATGCGGCCCCCGCAGGACGGGCAGGAAAAGGAGGTGTACCTGACTGTATCGAATTCAGACACGCTCCCGCCTCCTTCCTTACGAATCCCCGTTCCCGCTGAGCAGGCCTTCGCTCATCATCTGCACATATTCCTCGCGGGAAATGATCGTTTTCCGGGGCTTGCTGCCCTCGGACTCGGAGATGATGCCGCGCTTGGTCATCTCGTCGATGATGCGCCCGGCGCGGGCATAGCCGATGCGCAGGGTGCGCTGCAGCATGCTGATCGAGGTCTGGCCGTCCTGGACTGCCATGCGCACGGCTTCGCTCAACAGATCGCTGAACTCGCTCTCGCGCACGTCCGAAACCGGCTCCACCGGCTCGTCCTGTCCGGCGTCCGAGTCGGAGGTATGCTCCAGCACGTCCTGTACGGCATGGTTGTAGTCCGGATGGTAGCGCGCCTGGATGTTCTCCGCGATCCGCGCGACCTCTTCGTCGGTCACGAAACAGCCCTGCACACGCTGCGGCTTGGAAGCGCCCACCGGCAGGTAGAGCATGTCGCCCTTGCCCATCAGCTTTTCCGCGCCGTTGATATCGATGATCGTGCGGCTGTCCACGCCGCTGGATACCGTGAAAGCGATGCGGCTGGGGATGTTGTTTTTGATGACGCCGGTGATGACGTCTACAGAGGGGCGCTGGGTCGCCAGCACCAGGTAGATGCCCGCGGCGCGGGCCAGGGCCGCCAGGCGGCGGATGCTCTCTTCCACGTCCTTGCGGCAGACTTCCATCAGGTCGGCCATTTCGTCGATGATGACCACGATGTGCGGCAGCCGGTCCGTGCCGGCCATTTTCTTGTTATAGCCTTCCAGGTTGCGCACGTTCTGCTTGGAGAACTTGCCGTAGCGCTCCAGCATCTCGTTGACGGTCCAGTTGAGGGCCACCGCTGCCTTTTTCGGGTCGCAGACCACGGGGATCAGCAGGTGCGGGATACCGTTGTAAACCTGAAGCTCCACCTGCTTGGGATCCACCATGATCAGGCGGACATCCTTCGGGGAGGAACGGTAAAGCAGACTGCACACGATGGAGTTGATGCACACGGATTTACCGCTGCCGGTCGCGCCGGCGATCAGCAGGTGGGGCATCTTGGACAGGTCGCCGATGATCGGCTTGCCCGCGATGTCCTTGCCCAGCGCCACCGCCAGGGGCGACTTTGCGTTCTGCATTTCCGGGCTGTCCAGCACCTCGCGCAGGGTAACGGCGCTGACCTTGCTGTTGGGCGCTTCGATACCGATATAGGAGGTGCCGGGGATCGGCGTTTCCAGGCGCAGGCGGTCGGAGCCCATCTCAAGCATCAGGTTGTCCAGCACGCTGGTCACCTGCTTGACCTTGATGCCCTCCGCCAGTTTCAGCGCGAAGCGCGTGATGGCAGGGCCGTGGGTGATCTCGCGCACCTGGGCGTCCACGTTGAAGGTCTTCAGCGTGCGCTCGATCTGCTGGGCGCGGTACTGGTCGTCCTCGGCGGATTCATTGGGATTGACCACCCTGGGCAGGGACAGGAAGCTCATGGGCGGCGGCACATAAGGACCGTTCTGGGTCGCGGGCGTCTGGGGCTTCGGCATTTCCGGAGTGCTGTCCAGGCGGTTCCCGCCCCGGGGCTGCGCCGCAGGCTTGATCGGCTCGTGGTCGATCTTCGGGAGGTCGATGGGATCGGTATGGACCGGCCTGGGCTTCCCGGTCTCCAGCTGGCGGCGCTCCTCGCGGGTCTGGTCGAGGTTCTTCTGCAGCTTCCGCAGCTGCAGCTGCCACTCCGACAGCGATTCGTCCTCAGCCGCATCGGGTTCCGGTTCCTCTTCGGACCGGGCCGGCGGCGTCTGCGCAAAAACAGGCGCTTCCTCTGCGGGCGCTTTGGGCTTTTCGTTTGCCTTGGGCGTTTTCGGTGCGGTTTCCTTTTTGATCGCCGCCCAGTCTTCCTCCGGCAGCTCGTCACGGACTTCCTCCGCCGGTTCGGGACGCGCGGGCGTCCGCTTCGGCGCAGGCGCGGGTTTTTCAGCGGGCTTCGCAGCAGGCCTTACGGGCATGAACGCGCTGTTGTCCGTCTCGCCGGACGGCGCCCGGGTGCGTCCGCTGACATCGTCGCGCAGGGGTTGAGGCTCCTCCCAGGGCAGCGGTTCTTCCGCCGCAGGCGCGGCAGGCTGAACCGGATCTCCCGGATTCTCCGCCACGTCGTACGCGCCGTCTGGATGGAGCACGAAGGGCTCGTGGTACAGGTCGTTCTGCGTGTTCACCGGCATGAAGGGACCGGTGGACGACGGAGCATTGGGGATCGGCGCAGGCTCCTCCCAGGCATTCTGCTGCTGCGCGGGCCGCATGAACGGGTTGCCCTCCTGCGCGGGCGCAGCCGGCTGCTCCTGAGGTTCGTCGTAGATCCAGCGCACGTTGGTGTAGGGATTGGTCTGCGAAGTATATTCGTTCTGTTTTTCCTGGATCGGGGACATCTCAGGCTGTTCGGGCGTACGCGCGGGAGCCTGCTGCTCCCGCATGCCGGCCCGCTTCTGCCGCCAGCGCTCCATCGCGTCGGAAGCGCCGCGGATCAGCTGCGTCGGGCGGACATGCAGCAGCGCGAACAGGCACGCCAGCGTCAGGACGACCTCCAGGATCTGGCTGCCCACCGTGCCGAAGAGCATATAAGCCGGGTAGGCGAACAGCAGCGAAAGCGCGCCGCCCGCCGCCAGCTTCTCCATCCGGTAGCCCCAGTTAAAGAGCTGCTGGATGTAGGCGGGCAATGAAGCAGGCGCGAACGAACGCGAGGTAAAGTGCTGGTTGTTGTAGCTCTTGATATAGTCCATCAGGTTCACGCCGCGCTGTACGCCCACGATGGTCACGCACGTCATCAGCGCCAGCACGTTCAGGTAAAGGAGCAGGGCAAAAAGAGGCGCGCGAAAGCTGACCCGGTGGTAGCAGCTGACCGTCAGCGCCGCGCCGAGCCAGATGATCAGAAACGGCAGCACCGGGCTCAGGATGCCGGCGATGCCGCGCAGATACGACCGCACGAGGGTCATCACGTAGCTGACGCCGCTGGCGACCAGGCTCAGAACCCCGGCCGTCCCCAGCGCGATCAGCAGGATGCCGGTCACATACCGCGCAGTCAGTCCCGGCGCGCTGGAGCGCACCCGGGGCGCCTGTTTTTTCCCTTTCGTCTGTTTATTCGACATTCGATCTCCAATCGGCCTTACAGCAGTTTTTCAAGCTGGTCCACCGTTTCGGCAAAGACCTGCATCGCCCGGTGCACGGGTTCGGGGCCGGACATATCCACGCCGTCGGCCTTGAGGGCTTCGATGGGCGGCACGCTCCCGCCCAGGGACAGGAAGCGCAGGTGATCCCGGACCGCCGGCTCGTCCTCTTTGAGGATCCGGTCCGCGATGGTGACCGCGGCGGAAAAGCTGGTGGCATATTTGTATACATAGAAATCGCGGTAGAAGTGCGGGATGCGCATCCATTCCCAGGCGATCTCCCCGTCCACATGGCAGGCGCCGCCATAGTAATGCCTGTTCAGTTCCAGATAAGCCTCGCTCAGCGCCTCCTTGGTCAGGGCTTCGCCCCTTTCGGCCATCTCGTGGCTCTTTTTTTCAAAGGCGGCGAACATGGTCTGGCGCACCACGGTCGTGCGGAAGGATTCTAGCAGATCATTCAGCAGATACTTGACCATTTCCGGCTGATCCTGATACTTGCGCTGCAGATAGCGGTTCAGCAGCACCTCGTTGCAGGTGGAGGCAACCTCCGCCACGAACAGGGAATAGCCCGCCTTGGGGAAGGGCTGCGTCCGGTCGCTGTAATAGGAGTGCATCGTGTGCCCGAGCTCGTGGGCCAGCGTGGAGGCGGAATCGAGATTGTTTTCAAAATTGAGCAGCACGTAGGGGTGCACGCCGTACACGCCGTTGCTGTACGCGCCGGAGCGCTTGGCCTTGTTCTCGTACACGTCGATCCAGCGCTTGCTGAAAGCCCTGCGCAGCACGCTCAGGTATTCCTCGCCCAGCGGGGCGAGGGCGTCCAGCACCAGGGAGCAGGCATCCTCATAGGAAATGGGGAAATCGACGCCGCCGATCATCGGGACGTACAGGTCATACAGGTGCAGCTCGTCCACTTTCAGAAGGCGCTTGCGGATCTCCAGATAGCGGTTCAGGGTCGGCAGCGCGCCGTCCACCTCTTTGAGGAGGTTTTCATATACGCTGACGGGCACCTGGTCCGGCTCCAGCGCGGACTCCAGCGCGCTGCCGTAATGCCGCACCCGGGCGTTGAACACGTGCCGCTTGACGGAGCCGCCGTACAGCGCGGAAACCGTGCCGCCGAAACTGCCGTAGGTATTCATCATGCCCTTGAACGCCGCCTCGCGGACTTCCCGCTTCGGGCTGCGGATCAGGGGCTGGTACTTGCCGTGGCTCAGGCGCACTTCGCTGCCTTCCCCGTCCGGCACCATGGGCATGGGCAGCTCCACGTCCGACAGCGTGCGGAAAGCGTTGGAGGGCGTTTCCAGGCTGTCGGAGGCCATGGCCAGCAGCTGCTCCTGCTCGGCGGGCAGGGTATGGGCGCGATTGCGCAGCACTTCGCCGATAAAGACGGTGTAGGGCTGCATATCGGGCTCATCCTTCAGCGCCGCCAGCTGCTCCGCGGGCATTTCCAGGAGTTCGGGCGTCAGGTAGGATCCCGCCGCCTCCAGGCTGACCGCAACGGTCTGCACCCGGCCGAGCCAGGCGGTATACGTGCCGTTGCTGCCGTCGCTGTCGTGCGCCATCATCGCGTAGGAGTAAAGCTTTTCCACGCGCTCCGTCACTTCAAAATAGGAACGGATGTATTTGCCCGGATCCTCGGCCACATGGCCCTTGCCCCGGGCGATCTCTTCCGCCAGCGCGCCGACAGCGGCCAGTTCGTCCTCGAACGCCTTGGGCGTCGCGTAAATATCGTCCAGATTCCACTGAAAACGCGGGTCCATTTCGGCGCGCGCCTTTAATTCTTTGCCCATATATGTTCAGTCTCCTTCCTGTGCACCGGTTTCCGCCGGCCACGGTTCATAGGTATTCGCGATCCACAGGATCTCCGCCTGGCTGTTGGTCTGCTCGCTCAGCCGCGCCTCCGCGGCGTCCCGGTCGCGGGTCCTGACCTCCAGGGTCACTTCCACGTCCGCCCCGAAGGCGGTCTCCAGCACCCGCACCGGCAAGAGCCCCAGCTGGTACTGTACCTTGTCCCACAGCGGATAGGGAACGGACATGATCCCCTTCCAGGTATCCGCCATCAGGGCGATGCCGGCCGCCTCCAGCGCCACCGCGCAGGAATGGGCGTAAGCACGCACCAGGCCGCCCGCCCCCAGCAGGATGCCGCCGAAGTAGCGGGTAATGACCACGCAGCAGTTGACCACGCGGCGGCGCTTGATCACGTCCATCATGGGCATGCCCGCCGTTCCGGAGGGCTCCCCGTCGTCGCTGAACCGCATCACGCCGGCGTTCTGCCCGATCACGTACGCATAGCAGTGATGGGTGGCGTCCCGATAGCGGGTCCGTTTGTCCTGCAGAAAGGCGAGCGCTTCCTCCTCCGTTTCGCAGGGCGCTGCGTCGCAGAGAAAGCGGCTTTTCTGCACGATGTATTCATCCTGCGCCGTCTTAAGCAGCGTCAGGTAGCCCTCTGATCCGCCCACGCCGTTCACGCCTGCGCGAAGGTCTCATCCAGGAGCCGCATTCCCCTGCGGATCTCCTCCGGCGAAGACTTGGAGAAGTTGAGGCGGAAGGTATTCTGGTGCCCGCCTTCCGGGTAAAAATGCGTGCCCGGCACGTACGCGACGTTCTTTTCGACCGCTTTGGAAAGCAGTTCAGTCGCGTTCAGCCCCTCGTCCAGGCTCGCGAAGATGAAGAGCCCGCCTTCCGGCCTGGTATAGGATGCCACCGTCTTCATCCGGCTGAGTTCATCAAGCATCGTGTTCATCTGCTCCGCGTAAGGCAGCAGGATGCTGCTGATATGCGGCTGCAGCAGGCCGCGGCGGATGTACTCGGCGCACATCGCCTGGTTCAGCGAAGCCGTATGCAGGTCAGAAGCCTGCTTGGCGATCACGCACTTGCGCAGGATGCCCGGCTCTGCAGCCAGGAAGCCCACCCGCATGCCCGGGGAAATGACCTTGGAAAAGCTGCCCAGGAAGACCACCCATCCGGACCTGTCGAAGGACTTGATGGTGGGCAGTTCCCTGCCCGTGTACCTGAGGTCGTGATAGGGGTCGTCCTCCGCCACCACGACGCCGTATTCCTCAGCCAGCGCTGCGATCTTCTTCCTGCGCTCCAGGCCCAGGGTGCAGCCGGTCGGGTTCTGGAAGGTGGGGATGGTATAGATCATCCTCGGATGGTACTTGCGGATCTTTTCCTCCAGGTCGCCGGTGTCCATGCCTTCGCCGTCGCTGTTGACCGGGATCAGGCGCGCCTGATAGAGCCGCATGCTCTGCATGTTGCCCAGGAAGGTCGGATCCTCCACCAGGATCACGTCGCCGGGATTGATCAGCGCGGACAGCAGCAGCTGCATGCCCTGGGTGGAGCCGGTCGTCGGCAGGACGCCGTTCTTCGAGAAATCGATGCCGAAATGCGGCCCCGCATATTCACGCAGCGCTTCCAGGAAGGGTGGATATCCCTCCGTGGCGCCGTACTGGAGAATGCGCTTGCCGTCCTGCCGCAGCACCTCCGCCGCGATCTCGGCCATCTCCGCGTCCGGCAGCGCCGATTCGGACGGATTGCCGCCGGCGAAGGAGATCATGCCCGGCTTGACCAGCAGCTTGAAGATCTCGCGGATAGCGCTGCCGGTGACGCCGTTGAAGCGTTCGGCGAACTGGATATCATGCACGTTCATCATTGTCGTTCCTCCTTGGCAGGCGCGTCAGTCAGGCGCGGCCGTCGGGCAGTGTTTCGCCGCCGGCGACATCAGCGTGTTCAGGGTTTCCTCACCCACGATGCCGTCCTGGGTCAGCCCGCTTTCCGCCTGGAAGCGGATCACCGCGTCCCGGGTACCGGTGCCGAACTTGGCGTCCGGATCGTAGGGGTAATAGCCCAGGGCCTGGAGCCGCGCCTGTACGTCGTATACCGTCTGGCCCATCGCCCCGACGCCGATATGCAGGCGCGTGGGGCTGGGCGTCTGCCTGTCATATAAATAGGAAACCTTCCTGGGGACGGCGCTTGGCGTGGGTGTCAGGCTGGCCAGGTAACGCGTCTCCCGGTCCTGGGCTTCCGCCCTGATCAGCAGGAAAGCGCAGGCGGACGCCAGCGCGATCACGATGACCGCGAACAGCGCCATCGAGCTTTTAGCACGTCTGCGGGCCAAGCACATCCCCCCCTTTCTCAGCAATACATATTATTATATCGCCGAATGGCTGTTTATGTCAAATGTCAGAAGCTATTCTTCAGAAGTATTACAAATTGTTACAAAATTATTTCACAGCAAAACAGTACCGGAACATTCCAGTATGTTCCGGTACCGTCGTTAAGGATCTCCTTTGGGACAGGATATATTACTCCTGTTTTACAGCTTCTTTCTTTCCAGGATGGAGCGAGTTCATCAAATTATGCCACCGTTTTTTCCGTTTTGCCCGGCGTTCCAGGCGTTCGCCCAGATCTCGAGCTCCAACACCGTATACCAGGTAAAGGATGAGACCTGAAACCAGCATGATGAACACAGTGGAAGCACAGCGGCGGCCCGAGGCATTCACATTGTATCCGTCACGGCCCTCGTCATGGCACATGTTTTGGATCACCATGGCGTATGACTTGCCATAACTGCTCTGGAATGTCGCGCTCATGTCGTATTCTGTAAACAATGCGTTGAAATTCAAAGCGAATACGGCAAGAACGCTGGGCAATACAATCGGCAGCTTGACTCTCAGGAACGTTACAAACTGGCTTGCGCCAAGGTTCCGGGCAGCATCCTCCAGTTCTTCGTCAATCGCATAGAACGCTGCTTTTACCATACGCAAGGCAAACGGCAGTTTGACCACCGCGTATGCCATAACAATCAGGAAACGCACGTTTTCCCTCATATAGAGGTTTTGGCCCATCACATACCAAACATCATTGGAATTAAAGTAGGTACGGTAGCTATAGCAAATCAGAATGGTCGGCAGCAGCCACGGAAACAGCAAGCTGTATTCCAACGCTGTGCTGCGCTTTTTACCCTTGTTTTTAAAGATATAGTTGACGGCTATCACGACAATGACGCAGGCAAGCGCCGCCGCCAGCGCAGAAAGCACGAAGCTCAGACGGATTCCGCCCACGGTATCAGCATTGGCGAACAGGCCGCTGATAGCCCCCGGACGGGTACGGTATTTGCCGCGATTCGTCATGAATTCATAGTCCCTGGAGCCAAAGAAGTTGACGAGGGTCCATTGATCCATGCTCAGGCTTTTGCTTCGCAGCGAAGGATAATTCTGGAAAGCGAACAGTACGATCATGACCACGGGCGTCATGTAAATGATGAACAGCACATAAGCGTAAATGTGTGCAAACACATTCGCCACAGGGTTGGAAATCTTCTGTTTCTGCAGCTTCGCCTTGGTCTTGCTCACCGACAGATAGTGTCCTTTACGCTCGTAAGACGACAGAACAGTCAGCAGCACGATCGTAAACATCGCCAGAATGATGGACAGCAGCGCAGCACGGGCCTGCGGGAAGCTTTCATCCGCGACGGAAGAGCCTGCCAGGCGCACGATCTCCGGATTGATGGAATCATAGCCCAGAAGTGTAGGCGCACTCATGGCGCATAGACCGGTGATGAAAGTCATGACCGTCAGGCTGAATAAAGTGGGGATCAAAGTCGGGAATACTACTTTAAACAGTACCTGGAAAGGCTTAGCACCCATGTTGCGGGCGGCCTCAACTGTATTGTAGTCAATGGCCCTGATTGCATTCCGGAAGAACAGAGCATGGTTGCTGGTGCAGGCGAACGTCATAGTAAACAGTACTGCATTGAAGCCCGTGAACCAGTTCTTGTTGATGTCCGGGAAGATGCCCGACAGCCAGCTGGTCAGAATACCGTCACTGTCATACAGGAACAGATAGCCGGTTACCAGCGCAACGCCTGAATAGATAAGCGTGGTCATATAACCCAGCCGGAGTATTTTGGCGCCTTTTATATCGAAATACTCCGTCAGCAGCACGATGCTGATGCCCACGACGTTAACGGTAATGACCAGACATACCGCCAGTTTCAGGGAGTTGAGCACGAACCGGGGCATATTGCCGGCGAAGAAGAACTTGATGACCGCCAGAGGGTCGATGACCCCGGTCGCAGGATCCTTGACAGTAAAGATAGAGGTAAGTGTGTTGAGGCAGGGCAACAGCATGAAGCCAAAGAACAGATAAACAAAGAATGCGATGCCGAACACCTTCCAAATCAGAGAGGCATCCAGTTTGAGCCCTTCTTTTTTAAACATTGGCTCTCCCCCTTACTGTTTGGGATAACTCATCAGGTTGACGGGATGCATGCCAACGGTTACCTGCTCACCCGGTTCATAAATATTTATACCGTCGTTTCGTTCGATCACTTTGATAATCTGCCCGGCAGTACGGATATAATACTTGATATAGAGGCCGTAATACTCGCGGCTTTCAATATTTCCGGGAATCGATATCTCGCCGTCGTTAGGTTCGCGATTGACACGGATACGCTCCAGACGCATGAAATGGTTCTTGCTCTTGTCCAGATTCATCTTTACGACGAGTTCATCCTCCAGACGGTTGATATCGCCGATGAAGTTGCAGACGAACTCTGTGGCGCTGTGATTGTATATCTCATTGGGCGTGCCAATCTGCTCGATGTATCCTTTATTAAATACGGCAATGCGATCGGACAGGGTCAGAGCTTCCTCCTGATCGTGCGTCACATAAATGGTGGTAATACCAAAGTCACGCTGCATCTTCTTAAGCTCATTGCGCAGCTGCACACGCAGCTTGGCATCCAGGTTGGACAGTGGTTCGTCCATACAAATGATAGCGGGGCCGGTCACCAGGGCCCTGGCGATGGCCACACGCTGCTGCTGGCCACCCGATAACTGGGAAACAGCCTTTGCCAGCTGTTCGTCACTCAAATCCACTTTACGGGCGATATCACGTACCTTGCGGTCGATTTCATCCTTCTGATTCTTTTGAATCTTCAGGCCGAAAGCGATATTATCATACACGGTCATGGTAGGAAACAGCGCGTAGCTTTGGAAAACGATGCCAATGTTGCGTTTTTCGATAGGTACATGCGTAATATCGCGGCCATTGACGTTTACTGTGCCGCTGACCGGTTCTATGAATCCGGTAATTGTGCGCAATGTCGTGGTTTTTCCGCAGCCGGAAGGGCCAAGAAAGGTAAAGAACTCGCCCTTCTTGACATCCACATTGATGTTATGCAGCGCTTCAAAATCGCCGAATTTGACGATTATGTTTTTCAGTTCGATCATGCTCTCCAGTTGATCCGCCATTGTATGTCACTCCTCAAAATATGATATAAAAATGACGGCGCGTCTGATTGCTCAGGCGCGCCTTGAAAAACGACGGATATTACTTAGCAGCCTGCGTCAGGGTCGCCCAATTCAGGTTATCCCAGTCAGGTTCGCCGGGAGCTGCGCTGTTGTCAGCCCAATAGAAGCCCAGGTTGGTCATAATATTGGTCCACTCCTTGCTGTGAGCGGCCACATACTCTGCGTAAGTCATCTCAGTGCCTTCGACCTTGCTCAGCGCAAAGTTGGGCAGAGTATAAATGGCAGGAGTCGTATCATAGATCTGAGCAGCAGCAGAGATGTTGCAGGGATAGCTGTCGAACTCGTCCGCCCAGGCAGCCTGCGTATCCGCAGAACCGAACCATTCCGCGAAAGCCTTTACGATTTCAGTCTGCTCAGGAGTGCGGTCCGCACGATCGAGAACGCCCAGGTACTCAGCGATATAATAGGTACCGTCTTTGATGTCGACCAGAGCCCAGTTTTCGGGTTCGAGCGTGCCCTTCAGAGGATGCTCGGAAGCATCAGCAGCACCGTCAACCTTGCCATACAGGGAAGAAGAATAGAAAGTACCGATCTGTACATCACCGCGGTTCAGCGGATCGAAGCCATAGGAGTCACCAGTGAACACGCCGTTCTTGCAGTAAGCCCACAGCGTCTTCCAGCCATTCACGGAAATGCCGCCAGCAGGAGAAGCAGGATCAGTAAAAGCATACAGCATCGCACTGTTGATGTTGGCATTGGTGGTGCCGCCAACCTTGCCCTGACGATACCAGGTATAGCCGCTGTTCACGATGTCAGCCCAATGATCAAAATGCAGTTCTTTGCCGTTGGTGCCGTACTCGTCGTTGCGGTACAGCATCAGAACGTTCTGAATGACCAGGCCGTAGGCCTTGCCCGCATATTTGAAGTTGCCTACTTCTTCTTCCCAGGAAGGCGTCCAGTCTGCAATTTTCAGGTTCTCATAGGTGCCGCCGATGACCTGGCCCCAGCGGGTCTCATTCAGGCCAAAGAGGATATCGCCGTCTTTGTTCTCGTTCGCTGCCTGCACAGCGGCGGTATCGCCTGAGATGACGGAGTTGTCATCAATCGAAATGGAGAACCCGGCTTCCTTGGCGGCGTTCAGCAGCCAGTTGACACGCTCTGTCGAGTTGGAGTTGGAATAAATGCGGATCGTGTATCCGGAATAATCCGCTGCAAACGCAGGCACCAGCGCCAACACTAAAACCAGGGTCATCATCAGCGCAACAAACTTTTTCATACTAACACCATACTCCTCTCATTTTTGATCCGTATATTACGAATCATTTATGCTGTGAGTATTATACTTTTTGCGTACTATTTTGTCAATATTTTGCTGGAAAAACTTGATTTTTTACAGTTTTTGTGTTATGGATAACCTGCAGTTTGCTTTATCATCTATCGACGATTCATCAGGAGTGACCTCATGGCTTTCGGATACCGGCAATACGCTGAAAACAATATCCTGCTCAATCGGAAGTTCGCGGAAAACCGCGTGCTGATCTGCGCGCACCGCGGCAGCTCACACGGCAACGTCATTCAGAATACCACCATGGCATATAAAGCCGCGATCATGCAAGGCGCGGACATTGTGGAGGCCGACACCACCGCCTCCACCGACCACGTGGTGTTCACCTTCCACGACGGGGTCGAAAAGCATCTGCTCGGCTGCGAAGTCAACGCCACGGAAATGACCGCGGAGCAGATCCAAAGCTTCCGGCCCATCAACGCCGTCGGCGAGCCGGGCGCTACCCGCATCCAGAAGCTGGACGACGTGCTCGCTTTCCTGTGCCATGACGAACTGATCAACATCGACCGCATCTGGCGTGCCCACGGCCTGGTACTGCCGATCCTGGACCGGCATCCGCACATGGCCCGGCAGGCCATCCTCAAAGCGCCGCTCAAATACCGCGTCTTCATCGAAGAGCTGAACCGCTATCCCGTAAAATACATGTTCATGCCTATCTGCCACAGCCGGGAGGACATCGAGGAAGCCCTGAAGTATGACAATCTGAATCTGGTGGGGGTCGAACTGATTGCCGAAACGCAGGATCACGAGCTCTTCAGCGAGGATGCCATCCGCTGCGTCCACAGCAAAAACCTGTTCTGCTGGGTCAACGCCCTCTCGCTCTACGAAAGGGGCTACAAGCCCGACCTGTACGGCGGGATCGACGACGACCTGTCGATCATGGAAGGACCCGAATACGGCTGGGGCCGGCTGATCGACATGGGGATCGACGTCATCCAGACCGACTGGCCCGCGCTGGTAAAGAACTTCCGCACGGAAAAGCTGAAACTAACCGTCTGATCATGATCAAACAGCGCTGCCGCTCCCGGACAGGAGCGGTAGTTTCATATTTTTCAGGTTATCGAAGCGGTTTCCCAATAAGGTACGTTGAGGGCAGATGACGCCGGGCAAACGTCAAGGACAGATAATACTGCTTCAATAAAGAACACGATCCGGAATATCACTTGAATCATTATGTTACGGGCATGGCGGTTGTATCGCTCGCGCACCGCGCACGGGATGCCCAGGGGCTGCCGCTGCACCGTATGTTTTCTGTTGTATTCAGCACCCATCGGTGCTTTCCTCAATAAATCACATGAAATCGCAGCTTACATTTTTTGCGGTGCCCCTTGAGACATGGATATTCAGTATCATATCAGCCGCTTGAAGGTCTCCAGCAGGGCTTTGATCTGGTAGCTGAGGAGCCACGCGGCGTCGTTCCACTCGGGAACGGATTTGACCACGTGGAGCAGGGGCAGCACATATGCTTCGGTTTCCACCACGTAAGTGGCCATTTTTCCCCGGCTGAACCCGTCCGCCATGCAGGAGAGGTTGTTGCAGCGGTCAATGCACTTGATCAGGGACGCCAGCGGATTTTTGCCGATGTTCCCGTAATAGACCGGCTTGATGGCGGCCTTGTCCCCGGGATAGGTATTGTAGGACACCAGCCGTACCGCTTCGCGGACCCGGTCGCCGACGGGCAGGTCCTCCGGGCGGGTATCCGTGTCTTCCACCACGTCGTGCAGCAGCAGCGCCGCCAGCACGTCGTCGTCCTCCAGCCCCATGGCCAGGGCATGGCAGGCCAGCGTCAGCGGATGCACGCGGTAGGGAGCGACGTCCACCATTCCCTTGCGGTACTGGCCCTCGTGCTTGTCCCGCATCACGGGAAGCGCCGCCAGCGTCTGCTTCAGTCCGGCGCTCTGGGCCTTAGCTTTGATGAAGGTATACATGCGGTCAGGGTCAAAGTTCGGGCTGTTCAGCGTCCAGTTCCGCTTCCTTTCCTCCAGCAGCGCGTCCGTGGTGGTACGCAGTACATTCGCCAGCTGCTTCAGGTGCTTTACATCCGGCAGGTTCTCATCCCGCTCCCAGGTGCTGACCGCCTGAAAGCTGACTTCCAGCTGATCTGCCAGCTGTTCCTGTGTCAGTCCCCGCGCCTTGCGGAAAGCCGCGATATTCTCTCCGATACTCATGGCAGCCGCCTCCTTTATCCCGATCATACCAGAAACCGGACATTCCTGCCAGCGGGCTCCGGTTGAACTTTCACAGCCGGATTCAAGCACAGCTTGAATCGCCGCCGGACGCCCCGCCCCCGTTCAGTCGTCAGGTTCTTCATGTTCATATGGTGCTCCGGACGTTCTGCGGGTATAGCCCCTTTCCGACCAGCATTCATTCTGCACGCTGCCATCCGGATATGTCGGTTCAATGTCGCAGGGCCTGTCGTAATCATCCGTGCGGTCAGCCCATTCCCGCTCTTTCCTGGGATCCATCATATCACCTCGCATGCAGATAATAACAGCAGTATTATATCTTTCCGCCCCGGCAAATGTCAAATGCTCCCCCTGAGATCAGACAGGCCGGTTTGCAGGATTCCGCGATTCGGCGTTGAATGTTACAGCAAAGCGCCGGCCGTCCGTGCCGGCGGCGTCAAGGAGGTTCTATGAAAGTACACTTCATACAGCAGGAAGACTGGGTCGCGCCGGGCGAATACCTTGCCTGGGCGGAACGGCATGGATATCACGTCACTTACACGCGCTGCTGGCTGTACGAAAGCATCCCAGCCACGGCGGAGGCAGACCTGCTGGTGATTCTGGGCGGGCACCAGTCCCCGGACACCACCAGGGAAGAATGCGATTATTTCGACTCCGCCGCCCAGCAGCGCCTGATCCGCGAATACATCCGCATGGGGAAACCCGTCGTGGGCGCATGCCTGGGCGCGCAGCTCATCGGCGACGCCGTCGGCGCGCCTTACGGACACAGCCCCGAATCCGAAGTCGGTCCGGTCCAGGCAAGGCTGACAGAAGCCGGAAGGAACGATCCCTTCCTGCGGCATTTTCCCGACGTCTTCGACGCCGGCGAATGGCACAACGACATGCCCGGTCTCAATGACAGCGCCGTCATCCTGGCGGAAAGCGACGGCTGCCCGCGCCAGATCGTCCGGTACGGGAAATACGTGTACGGTTTCCAGACGCATCTCGAATTTACCCATGAGATCATTGCCGAAGGGATCAGGCGGCACGGGGGCAGGCTGGAAGAACAGGGCAGATTCGTCCAGTCCGTGAGCGAGCTGCTGAGTTATGACTACACGGAAATGAACCGTCTGCTTTCCGGCTTTCTCGACGCTCTGACCGCAGATTATTCCCGTCAAAGCCTGAGGGACGAAAGCGAGGGACGAGCATGACCGCTCACGTCAACGGCATCGACCTTTATTATGAAATGACAGGCAGCGGGCGGCCGCTGATGATGGTGCACGGCAACGGAGAGGACCATACCATCTTCGACGAGGCCGTCGGACTGCTGAAGGACCGGTTTGCCTGCTTCTGCGTGGACAGCCGGGGCCATGGGCAGAGCACACAGGTCAGCGAACTGCATTACGACGACATGGCCGCGGACGTCATTGCCCTGATCGAGGCGCTCGACCTGCATGAGGTGGCTTTTTACGGATTCAGCGACGGCGGCATCATCGGACTGCTGGCCGCGGCCAGGTGCGACCGGATCACCAGCCTCATCGTCAGCGGGGCGAACCTGACGCCCCGGGGCGTCAAGCCGTGGCTCCGGCTCATGCTCCGCTGCATGTATCTGTTCAGGCGGGATCCCAAGATCCGCCTGATGCTGCGCGAGCCGGATATCCCGGACAGCCTGCTGAAGAGCATCACCGCCCGGACCCTGGTGCTGGCCGGCAGCAAGGACCTGGTCGTCGAAAAGGAGACCCGCCGCATTGCCGCCGTGATCCCCGGAGCGAAGCTGAGTATCCTTCCCGGCGAAGGCCACGGCACCTACATCGTCCACAGCGAGAGAATCGGGAAGCTCATCAGCGATTTTCTGTGCTGAATGAGTATATAAAAGCCGGACAGGCCCGAAACCGTTCTTCGCGGAACGGCGGCGGAGCCTGTCCGGTTTTGTGTTTCCGTTTTTTATCTGATGCGTTTGCCCTTCTGGAAGATCGCGCGGATGTTGAGTTCACGGTCCGCCAGGATCACGTTGGCATAGGCTCCGGGCACGAGTCGGCCGTAATCCCCCAGCACGCCAATGGCCCGGGCGGGGTTTTCGCTGGCGGCGCAGACCGCGTCCTCCAGCGGGATGCCCATCCGCAGCACCGCTTCCTTCATGCAGTCGTACAGGCAGGTGACGCTGCCGGCAATGGTATCCGGATGCTCCGTCAGCACGGCGCGCTTCCCGCGCACAGTCACCGCCAGACCGCCCAGGCCGTACTCCCCCTCCGGCAGGCCGCAGGCGCACAGGCTGTCCGAGATCAGGATGATATGCTCCCTGCCGTAGAGCCTGAACAGCAGCCGCACCATGGCCGGATGAACGTGCACACCGTCGGCGATCAGCTCCGCGTCCGCACCGCACTCCGCGCCGGCGGGGATGGGGCCGGGCTGGCGGTGGGCCATCTGGGGCATCGCGTTGTAGGTATGGGTCAGCTGGCGGGCACCGGCCTCGAATGCCCGGAGCGCGGTATCGTAATCCATATCCGAATGCGCCAGGGACACGCGTACGCTGCCCTTTACGGCGCGAATGAAATCCATGTTTCCGGGTATGTCCGGAGCGACAGCCACCAGCTTGATCATGCCGTTGGCAGCCTTCTGCAGGCGCGTGAACATATCCAGATCTGCGGGGATCACGTAAGCGGGATTCTGCGCGCCGGCTTTTTTCAGGTTCAGGTAAGGCCCCTCCATGTTGACGCCGACGACGTCGGCCCCTTCCCCGTTCCGGTAGGAAGCCACCATCTTCATCACGTCGGTCAGGAGATCCTCGGGAGAGGTCACGGTCGCCGGGCAGATCGCCAGCACACCGTGCTGCGCCTCGAACTTCGCTATCTTCCGGAGGCCTTCCGCGTCCGCGTCGCAGAGGTCGCAGCCCACCGCGCCGTGAAAATGCAGGTCCAGCAGGCCGGGCAGCGCATACAGGCCCTCCGCGTCGAACGTCTCTTCGCCGTCAATAGCCGCACGGTCGGCGATCCGTTCCCCTTCCATGCACAGATCCGCCTGCCGGAACTGATGGCCGATACCGTATACGTAAGCGTTTTTGATGATCATAGACTTCATCCTCCGTCGCATGTCCGGCCGCTTCGTACCACTGCCGGGCGCAGTTTCATTCGATCTCGAAATCGAAGTATTTATCCGGATAAGGCTCGTTCTTTAGCGTATAGTGCCACCATTCGGCGCTGTACGGTTCAAAGCCTGCTCCCAGCATCAGGCGGCAGAGATAAGCGCGGTTCTGCGAAGCGGTTTCCGTGATCCCTTCCGCGCCGTGCGCCGCCAGGGGGCCGAAACGGTCAAAGCCGGTGCCCATTTCGAGCATTTCGCCGTTTTCCAAGGAGACCAGAGTCAGGTCGACCGTACTTCCCCGGGAATGGCCGGACCGGGTGGCGATGAAGCCGCCGGAGATCAGCGCCTGCTTATCCTCAAATTCCGGATAATAAGCCGCCTGCGTCCGGGTATCCGCCGCGTCCTGTGCCCAGCGCATGAAATGGCGCACGGCCCGGGCGGGACGGTAGGCGTCGAAGATCGCCAGGCGGTAGCCGTCCACGTGCGCGGCCAGGGAGACGATTTCCAGCGCCTGCACCGCCCTGCGGGTCAGCACCGCCCTCGGCGCCCGGTATCCGTCGATCGGCGCGCCGACAAAATTGTTTCCGGTGGCGTATGCCATGACCTCCAGCACGTCCGGAATCAGGTCGCGCACATACATAAAGCCTTCCGGCAAAACCGTATTCTGCATCACTGTCTCCTTACGAAAGCGTATACCGCATCGTGTACAGCCGGCCCCAAAGATAATAGGTGATCACCAGGTCGCGCCGCAGCGGGGGTTTCGCGCCGGTGAACAGCGTCAGGGTCACGATCTCCTCTTTGCCGGGCGCCAGCGTGACCGCCTCAGGCGTCTGGTAGGCGGCGACGTCCCCCGCCTCGGTCACCAGCTGCATTTCAAGCTGTTCCGCCGGCAGCAGGCCGCCGTTGCGCAGGCGCAGCGTATAGGTGACGAACTGGGCGTTCTCCGTTTCCGGATCGCCGTCGTATAAAAAGCCCACGAACTGGCGGTCTTTGATGGCGGAAACCAGGGCGTCCCGCTCGGCGGGACGCGAGGAGGCGTCGACGGCGTTCAGGCCTTTTCCGGTCACGATCAGCTCCTGGTGGAACGTCTGCCACAGGATGACCAGCAGGCCCAGCGCAGCCAGCGCAGTCAGCACCCAAGCGGTCTTTCTCATGGCTGGGACATGTTCCCGGAACGCAGGATGTCGTTCATCTGCTGCAGCATCTGCGTGTCGATCAGGCGGAACTTGAATTCCACGCGGCGGGAGGCTTCCTTGTTCTCAGAGCCGTCCGCGTTGTATACCAGGTCGGATTCGCTGCGGCCCGTGGCCGTCAGGATGTCCTGGAGCTTGTTTTTCATGGATCCGGAGAGTCCGTCCATCTCCAGGCAGTACTGGGCGACGGACAGCGCGCGCTCCTGGGAGAGCTTCAGGTTGCTGGTATAGGTGCCGTCCGAGTCCGTATGGCCCTCGATGATGATCTCGGCCACATAGTCCTTGTACTCCGGCTGCATCAGCACGCCCAGGTACACGGGCAGGAAGCGGTTCAGCAGCTCGATACCGGACTGCTTGATATTGAATTTGCTGGTATCGAAGAACACGTAGCTCTTCAGCTTGATATCGCCGGTCTTCTGGTCGATGGCGGCGTCGATGTTGTTATAGCTCAGAGCGCTGGAAAGGTCGCTGATGATCTTTGGACGGATGCCCACCAGGGTCTCGATCTGCTGCTGCGTCGCGATCAGGTCGGCCTGCATGGCTTCAAGCTCTTTTTCCTTGGCCAGCAGGATGATCTGGGAGTTGGCCAGCTGTTCCTGGGCTAATGCCAGCTCCTCCTCGCTTTTTTTGAGCTCCTCTTCCTGGCTGATCAGGATGATCCGCTGCGACTGCAGCTCCTCCTCCTGGCTTTGGAGCTGGATGCGGAAAGCCTCGTTGTTCCGGCGCTCCGTCTCCGCCTCCTGCTGCGCCAGGGCGAGGGCGACCTGCTGCGCTTCGATCTCGCGCGACTTTTCGTCGAGGATCTTGTAATACTGATAGACGCTGTACACCACCGCCAGCACAAACACCAGCAGCATGGAGGCCATCATATCCGAATAGGAGATCCAGTGCGCCCCGGCATCCGTTCCGCGCGGACGCCTCGCGCTGTAGCTGCGGCCTGCCATCAGGCGGCTCCGTGATCGTCAGTCGTCAGCACGGCTTCGATGTTCGAGGCCGTCTGGCTGATATCGCTCAGATCCGCGATCACCCGCGCGTCGGCGGCGGAAGCGCCCTGCGCGTTCAGCATTTCGCTGCGTTCGGATAGTGCCTGGGTCAGCTTGTTCATATTCTCGTTGAGATCAGTCAGCGCCTGGCTGAAGCTGACCGTAACGTTCTCCACCAGCTTCGCGTAGCTGGTCTGCAGCAGCTTGCCGGAAGACTCCAGCTGCCTGGCCACCGTCTCGGTGTCGCGCTCCTGCTCGTCGGCGCGGTCTACGATGGTCTGCATGGTCTGCTTGCTGCGCAGCTGGTAATCCTGCAGGGCCGCCTGCAGGTCCTCCTGCTGGGCCTGGATCTGCGCCAGGTTCTCGCTCTGTATCCGGGCGGCGTGGCCCATCTGGCCGATGATCTCCGTGGCGGTGCGGGTAAAGGCGTCCTCCTGGGCCAGGCCGTCGCTGAGCTTGTTCACGTACTGCTCGAAGCGGCCCACGATCTCCAGGGTCACCTTCTGCACCTGCTGGAACTCGTGGATGATGCCGTCCGCCGTGGCCATGGAACGGTCCACGGCGTCGTAGCTGGCCTTCTGGGAGCGGTTGATCTCCGTCAGGGTCTGGCCCAGCTGCTGGAACTGTCCGCCCAGCTGCAGATTCATATTCTCCAGGAAGCGGCGGGTGATCATGTTCAGGCTTTCGAGCTGCGTCTGCGTCTGGCCGGCGATAAAGGCGTTCATCTGCTGGGCGATGGGCGTAAAGCTGCGCTCCACCGCGCCGGAAAGCCGGTCGGCCATCGCGTTGGACATGTCGTTGACCACGTGGCGCAGGTACAGGGACTGGTCCTCACGCTGGCAGATGGCGCGGGTCTCCGCGGTCAGGGGCGTCTGCATCACCACGTCGGAGAAGGTATCCTGAAAATCCACCAGCGCGTTCTGCGCGTTCCCCATGGTAAAGCGGTTGATCAGCTGGAAAAGCAGGGAGCAGCTGACGCCGGCGATGGAGGTGGAAAAGGCGAAAGCCATGCCGCCGATCATGGTGGGGATGGAGGACATCGTCTTGGCCGCGTCCGTCACGTCCAGGCCGCCCAGGCCGCGCATGAGGCCCAGGAAGGTGCCCAGGATGCCCAGGGAGGTCAGCAGGCCGGGGACCATTTCGCTCAGCGGGATGTTGCCGATCTCATAGATCGCCGTATCGTCGTTGATGTATTCTCTCACGTCGCAGGTCATGCCGCGGGCATCCAGCTGCTGGGCGTTCTGCAGGAACCGCCGCCAGGCGTTGGCCATGCCGCGGCCCATGAAAAGCTCGTTCTCCCAGATCGGCGAGCCGTTGTCCCGCGCCGGGTTGCGGCTGAGCACGCGCACGGCGCGCTTCAGGCAGTGGGTAGACTGCCGCAGGGGCATGATGCACTTGAAGATTCCCAACAGAGTTACCAGACCGATCGCTGTATAGACAACGGCATCTACAATGTTGCCCGACAGGCCTTGTAAAATGCGCTGGATCGTTTCCATCATGACTACCGTCCTTTCTGACACGGATGTGGTCGATCCTATTGTACCCTTTTCTTAGCAAAATTGCAATAAAATTGTTACATTTTTCAATAATCTGTAATATTTATGGCGTGAAAACAGGCTTTTTGCCTCGATTTTTACAGTTGTTAAGGGTTTTTTCATTGTATAATCGGCTCCGGGTATGTTATAATGCGACCGTAACCCCGCGACATGCGCCGGCACAGCCGGTGCGGCATGAACGGGACAAAGCGCGATCACGGCAATCGATTCATACGCGGCCATAACGACAGACGCTGATCCGGAGAGCCTGGTCAGGCCCCCGATCAGTCCAAAGGAGGGAAACCGCTTGTCACGAAAACATATCCGGCGCCTGCTGTGCCTGATCACAGCGGCATTGCTGATCCTGACGCCCGCCAACGCGGCATACAGTACGCTCCGCACCGGCGACAAGGGCAGGGACGTGCTGAGCATGCAGAACGCCCTGATCCAGCTCGGCTACCAGATCGAGCCTGACGGATCCTACGGGCGCAACACACGCGCCGCGGTCATCGCCTTTCAGAAGGACAACGGCCTGAAGGCGGACGGCCTCGCCGGCAACCAGACCCTTTCGCTGCTGTATTCGCTCACCGGCCTGACGACGCCGGCTCCCACAGGGACCGGAACGCAGGACACCTCCGTGAGCCCCGGAAGCTCGGGCGCGACCATCAAGGAAGTGCAGCTGATGCTGCAGCAGCTGGGCTACAGCGTAGCTGCGGACGGAAAATACGGCACGCAGACCAGCAACGCCATCAGCCAGTTCCAGGCGGATTACGGGCTGCCGATCACCGGCACCGCCAACGACACCACCGTGACCATGCTGACCCAGATGGTCATGAACATCGTGACCTCCGCCCAGGTGGAAACGCCGAAGGGCGGCACCCTGACCCTGCGTGAGGAGCGCTCCACCTCCTCCGCCGCCCTGGCGCTGATCCCCAATTTCACCATTCTGAATATCACGCAGCGTTCCAGCACCTGGTGCAAGGTGCATTACGGCAGCCAGACCGGCTATGTGCTGACCAAATACCTGAACTTCAACTACAGCCCGACCGTCCCGGACACCCCGGTCATTATCGAGGTGACGCCGGCCCCGACCCCGAAGCCAGCCGTCAGCACGCTGACCGCCCGCGTGGAAACGCCGAAGGGCGGCACCCTGACCCTGCGGGAGATCCGCAAGACCACCGCCAACGCCCTGGCGCTGATCCCGAACCTGACCCTCCTGACCATCATCGAGCGCGGCAGCACCTGGTGCGAGGCCACCTTTGCGGGCCAGACCGGCTACGTGCTTACAAAATACCTGAACTTCAACTACTTTAACGATCCCATCGCGCCGACAGCCGCGCCCGCGGATACCTCCTCCGCCGTGACGGCCACCGTGCTCACCAGCAACGGCGGCGGCCTCAACCTGCGCACCTACGCCGATACCAACTCCAAGGTGCTCGCCGTGATCCCCAACCGGGCGCAGGTCATCGTCACCGGCCGCAACTCGGTATGGAGCGCGGTCACCTACAACGGCATCAGCGGCTACGTGATGACCGGATATCTGGATTTCGGCGGCAGCCAGGCCGTGACCACGCCGGCCCCGACGCAGACCCCCGCTCCCGTTCAGCAGGATTCCCAGTTCGCCATGATCTCCACCAACGGCAGCAAGCTCAACCTGCGGTCCGAGCCCTCCATGGGGGACAACATCGTCACCTCGGTGGCCAACGGCACCTATGTGACCGTGCTTGAGCGCGGAAGCGGCTGGACGCTGGTCATCTCCGGCAGCTATATTGGCTGGGCGCAGACCCAGTACCTGATTTTCCTGGATTCATCGGTGACGCCCGCGCCCGCCGTCGTCCAGCCGACAGCCCCGGGCAGCAGCGCTTACGACACCTCCGTCTTCACCCGCAGCCTGCGCTCCGGCTATACCGGCAGCGACGTGGCGGCCCTGCAGTTCCGGCTGGCGGACCTCAACTATCCGATCAACGTGACCGCCACCTACGACAGCATGACCATCGCAGCCGTCAAGCAGTTCCAGCGCCTGAACGGGCTCACCCAGGACGGCGTCGCCGGCAGCAAGACCTTCACGGCCATGTATTCCGCGAACGTGGTGCCCTATACCGGCTCGGCTGCCACCGCAGCGCCCACGCCGTACACCCCCCCGACGCCGGTCCCGACCCCTGTCCCGACACCCATCAGCGGCGGCGGATACGACGCGTCCCTCTACACCCGCACCCTTCGCTCCGGTTACACCGGCAGCGATGTGACCGCGCTGCAGAAGCGGCTGGCGGAGCTCAATTACCCGATCGTCATTACCAACGTGTATGACGAACAGACGATGACCGCGGTCAAGCTGTTCCAGAAGATGCACAACCTGACCCAGGACGGCCTGGCCGGCACCAAGACCTTCTCCGCCATGTACTCGGCCACGGTGCTGCATTATTCCGAGCAGGTCAGCGGCTACACCACCATGCACATCTACTACGAAACCGATACCGCCGACAGTGGAACGGTGACCCGCATGCAGCAGGCCCTGTCCGCCCTCAGGTACCGGGTCAACATCACCGGCCGCTTCGACGAGCTGACGCATAACGCGGTGCAGCAGTTCCAGCTGCGCAACGGCCTGACCGTCAGCGGCGCGGCGGACGCGGCGACCCAGGCGCGCATCTTCTCCGGCACAGGCCTGGGCATGTCCGCGCCGCCTGCGGTTTCCCTGTCCGCTTCCGACGGCGTCATGGCAGTGCCGGACAAGAGCCAGATCAACCTGCTGCACTGGTACAACGTGGTCAAGCCGCTTCTGCGCTCCGGGAACACGCTCAAGATCCTGAACCCCGTGGACGGCACGACCTGGAACCTGCGGGTCATGTCCTGCGGACACCACTGCGATTCGGAGCCGAAGACCCTGACGGACACGCTGCTCATGAACCGCTCCTTCAACAACACCACCAGCTGGTCCGTGCATGCGGTATACGTGCAGCTGCCGGACGGACGCTGGACCATGGCGACCATGCACAACCGCCCGCATATGAGCGGCTCCGTCGCCAATAACGGCTTTGACGGCCACCTCTGCGTCCATTTCCTGCGCGATATGGACGAGGCGCAGAAGAACGACCCGAATTACGGCGTGCAGAACCAGACGGTGCTCCGCTCTGCCTGGAAAGCGCTTACCGGGGAGGCGATCCCGTGAAGTGGCAGGATAAGCGGCTGCCCTGGTGGGCCGTGGGCGCCGGCCTGGCGGCTTTCGCCATCATTGCCTTCATCCTCATCCAGCGGCAGAACAACGACCTGGCCATGCTTGAGCGCACTTACGAAGCCGTGAACGCCAGGCGCATCACCCTCCAGTCCGAGCAAAGCGAAAAACAGCGCGAGTACAATATTTCGAACAGCCCCGAATATATCGCCGCCCGCGCCCGGGAAAACGGCTATATGATGCCCAACGAGCTGCACTTCGTGGTGGACAACCCGGAGGTCCTGGCCGATCATGAAACGCTGGATCAGGTCCAGCTGAGCGCTGTCGTGCAGCCAGTGCTGCCGAAACCCGGCCAGGAAGCCTCTGACAGTGAAGCCGCCGAAGAAACAACCGATGAAGAACCCGCCGTGGAAGTAGTACTGCCTGCCGACGGGGACATGTATGACCCGGCCGCGGAGGAGATCGAACCATGAATATCGCCGCCATCGCTATCGGTTCCAATTCTACCCGTATGCTCGTACATCTGGACGACGGACGGGAGTTCCGCGAGCGTGCCTATACCCATCTGTTCATGGGGCTGGACGGGCATGGCTTGCTGACTGATAAAGCGATGGCCGATACCGCCGCCGTCATCGGCACGCTCAAGCGCCAGGCAAATCAGCTGGGTGCTGAGCGCGTGCTGCTTTACGCCACCAGCGCGGTGCGCGACGCCGGGAACGCGGATGCGTTTTCCCGGCTTCTTTATGTCCAGACGGGCCTGCAGCTGACCATCATCCCCGGCGAGACGGAGGCCTGCCTCGCCTTCGAGGCAGCCTCCTCCGGCATGGCCTGCGCCGTGCTGGATATCGGCGGCGGCTCGACGGAGCTCACCTACGGCGATCACCGGCGCGTGCAGTGTGCCGTCAGCGCCCAGGAAGGCGCCAGCCGCCTGAAAAGGGAGTCCGACATCCATACGCCGGAGGACGCGCGGCGCGTCATCGAAAAACTCCGGCTCCGGATGGGCACAGTATATCAGCCCCTGCTCACGCTCCCTCGTCCGCCCGTGATGGTGGGCATCGGCGGCACGTGCACCACCAGCGCGGCCATCGCCCGCAACACCTCTTCCCACGGCAACGAGCTGAACAGCGCTGAGATCGGCCGCCCGTTTCTGGAAGCGCTGCTCGACCGGATCATTCCCATGACCGTGGAAGAACGCGCACGCATTCCCGGGCTGTTCGCCTCCCGCGCCGCGATCATGCCTCACGGCCTGTGCATCCTGTTGGCGGTGATGGATCTGACCGGTTTCGACCGCTATACCCTGTCCACGCGCAACAACCTGGACGCCATCATCGCGAGAAAGCTCCGGGGCGAGCATGTGACGGAAGACAGCTGTATATAATTCGTTTTATTCTTTTTATCTGAATATCAAAACGGGATTCCGCGCACTGCAGTCCGGGATCCCGTTTTGTATATATCGTCTTTGGTATGCTTCACTCACGCTCATCCGTTTTTCCCGGCGTGCCCTGGCAGCCCGCGCAGGAGGTGCATTTCCCGCGGCAGGAGGCCGCCTTGCCGCCCTTCAGCGCCATGCCCGGGAGCAGGGCGTGATGCGGACAGGCCCTGACGCATTCGCCGCAGCGGATGCAGCGCGGGTCGTTGGGGTTTTTGACCGGATCGATGCCCAGCTTGCAGACCGCACGGCACGCCCCGCAGTCCACGCAGCGTTCCCGAATCAGCCGGTAACGGTACAGCGACACGGGATTCATCAGCCCGTATATGGCGCCCAGGGGACAGATAAAGCGGCAGAAGGGACGGTAGTATATCACTGAAAAGAGCACCGTGAAAATCAGCAGCGCCAGCTTCCAGTCAAACAGCAGCCCTGCCGCGTCCCGATAGCCCTCTCCCAGCAGCACCAGCGGGATGCCTCCCAGCAGCGTGCCGGAGGGGCAGATATATTTGCAGAACCACGGATTCCCCTGGCCGATGAAATTGACCGCCAGCATCGGCAACAGGATCACAAACACGGCCAGAATCACGTACCTGAGACCGCCCAGCAGCCTTTCCCCCGGGATTCTCCGGAGCTTCCACCGCTTTGGCAGGGGGATCCTGTGCAGCAGGTCCTGCACCAGGCCGAAGGGGCACAGAAAACCGCATACGATCCGCCCGCACAGCGCGCCGACCACGATCAGGAAGCCCAGCACGTAAAAGGAGATGCTGTATTCACGGCTCGCGATCACCGACTGCAGCGCGCCGATGGGGCAGCTGCCCAGGGCGCCGGGGCAGGAATAACAATTCAGCCCGGGCAGGCAAATGGACTTCAGGGGACCCTGGTAGATCTTCCCGCGCAGAAATCCGGCGATATACCCGTTGCTCAGGGCGGTGAAGCCCAGCTGCACCGCCAGCCGGATATCGAAGCGCCGTTTCATTGTCTTTTTCACAGGTTTCCCCCGTCAGCCGATGCCGATGCATTCCAGGCAGACCCGGATCGCCTTCTGCAGGACCATGCCCGGCTCGCCGCGCAGGACGCCCGCGGATATCATGATCCCCGCCAGCGCCAGCAGCAGCCAGCAACCCCAGTTTTCAAGGAAACGGCGCATACAGCCACCTCAGTTCATGTTTGCAAGGGTCGTCTGGATGATTTCGAGCCAGTCCGATTCGCTCCTGGCGCCGTAGTAGACCTCGCCGACCATGCGGCCGTTACCGTCCACAAAGTAGGTCGTCGGCACCACCTGCACCTGGGCGACGATGTCGCGGTACATGGCTTTGGAGGGCAGCAGGTGGGGATAGTCCGCGTTCGTCTTTTCGGCGATCAGCTTCGCGGTCTCCACGTTCCGCTCGTTGGGGCTCAGGTCCTGATTGGAGCAGTCGCTGAGAACGCCCAGGATCATCACGCCCTGGTTCTGCAGCTCGCGGTTCAGGTTGCCCAAGCCCTGCATTTCGCTGATGCAGGGATTGCAGAACGTGGCCCATACGTTGACCATAACCAGCTTTTTGTCCGCGATCAGCGTACTGTCGACCCGGCTGCCGTATATATCGACCGTATCCAGATTGCCCAGCAAAAGCCCTGTATCCTGCAGAGCCCCCGGCCAGGCAGAGATCCCGGGCAGATAGTGCGCATTCGTGAAGCCGAGCTTGCTCATGATCCCGGCCGCCGCCGCGCTGTCCTCCGCCGTCGCGCCGTACAGGTACACGTCGACCGACATGTTATTGAAGCCGCCGTCCAGGATCTGCTGCATCGCGGCCTCCAGCCGGTCCAGCGGGATGCATTCCGCGCCGGGAATCGCTCCCGTGGCATACTCGCTCTCGGTACGCACGTCAAAAAGATTGATAAACATGCTGTTATCAATGATCTGCTGCAAAGTTTTCCCTGAGATCTCGTCGGCAGCCGCCGTACACACGGACAGTGCCAGGCAGACCAGCAAAACAGACAAAAGCTTCAGTGTCCTCATGTTTGTTCTCCTTACACACTGGATAATTGACACTTTCGATTATAATTTTCATCAGAGCAGGTGTCAAGAAAAAGCGCAATATTTTACAGTCAGGAACCCGGTGCCGGATAACAAGAAGGACCGGTCCCCGCCTGGATAGCAGACGAAGACCGGCCCCGGTACTGCAGCCGTCAAAGCATGTTTGTCTGAGCAGCCGGCAGTTGCATTGTATTTAAAATGCGAATATCAGTCCAACGACAGCCGAGATCGCAATATACACCACGGGATGCCATTTGAGCTTCCGGATGCCGATGAACATCACAATGAACAGGAGCAGTTTTTTCCAGTCCATCAGGTTCAGGAGCGAATTCGTTTCTTTGTACAGCTCCAGCTGCAGCATGGCGACCTGGGCGACGCTGATGCCGGCGGCGGCGATGAGCCCCGTGACCGCGGGGCGCAGGCCGTAGAAGGCGTCGCCCACGGCCTTGGCGTTGCGGAAGCGCTCAAGCGATTTGCTGATGATGATGACGATGATCACAGAAGGCAGCAACTCGCCCATGGTGGCGATAAACCCGCCGAAAAGGCCCGCAATGTTGCAGCCCACATAGGTGGCCATGTTGATGCCGATGGGGCCGGGGGTCGATTCCGAGATGGCGATCATATCCGTGATCAGGTCCTGGGAGAACCAGCCTGTGCGCACGGAAAGTTCCCGAAGGAAGGGCAGCGTGGCCATGCCGCCGCCCACGGCGAAGAGGCCGATCTTCAGAAATTCCCAGAAGAGGCTCAGATAGATCATTTCTTCTCAGCCCCCTTCCCGGTCTCAGACGCGCGCTTGACGCTCCTGATGATAATGCCCGCCACGGCGGCGCCGATGACCAGCAGCACGGGAGAAAGCTTGGTGAACATGCTCACCAGCAGGGCGACCGCAAAGATGATATATCCCCAGATATCCTTCACGCCTTTCTTCCACATGCCGATCACGGCGTCGAGGATCAGCGCGATGACGCAGACGGAGATACCCGCCAGCGCGTGCTGGACGTAAACATTGTCCTTGAAGCCGGACAGGAACATGGCGATGGCAGTGATGATAATGATGCTGGGAGAGACGACGCCCAGGGCCGCGCTGATGGCGCCGGGCGTTTTCATATGGTGATAGCCGATGAAGGTGCTCACGTTGATGGCGATGATGCCCGGGAGCCCCTGGCTCAGGGCATAGTAATCCAGGATCTCTTCTTCCTGCATCCAGCCGGATTTTTCGATGACCTCCCGGCGCAGGATGGGCAGCATGGCATAGCCGCCGCCGAAGGTGACTGCGCCCATTTTGAAAAACTTCCAGAAAATCTGCAGGATATCCTTGACCATGTCTGTTGCTGTCCTCCCGTCAGAAG
>JBGUIY010000112.1:0-5526 GCA_045113475.1 Christensenellales bacterium
GTTGTACATGACCAGCACCGCCCGGCGGTTCCAGCTCCAGCTGCCGCCATAGAGCTTTTTGATGACGGCCGTCGCTTCGGCGTTCAGCGGCTCGGTATCCATGTGGTTCACGCCGTACAGCCGCTTGCACTTGAAGGTCTTGCCGGTCTTCACGTCCTTGACGGTAAAGGTGGCCCCGCGCGGGATCGCTTTGTCGCCGCCCTTGAACCAGTCGAGCGTCTCCGTCTTGTACTTGAAATCCGCCGCCTTTTTGCCGAACAGCTTTTCAATGGTTGCAAAATCGGCAATGCCGGTCTGTTTCAGTTTTTTCGCCTTCTGGAACGCCGTCACCGCCTTGACGGTCGCATCGTCAAACGTGCTATTGACAGTGGCTTTATAATATTTCTTGAGCTTGAGGGCCTGCTGCAGGGCTTTGACCTTCGCTCCCGTGTCCCCTTTCTTGGAGGTGGCAGGCACTGAAATCTGGGAGATCTTCTTGATCCCGTTCATGGCCGGATCACCGGTGGATTTCTTCGGCGTCGGCGCAGGCGTCTTCTTCGGAGCCGCCGTTGCTTTGACCGCTTTCTTCGGCGCGGGTGTAGGTGCGGGCGTTTTCTTGGCCGCCGGGGCATACTGCTGTTCCAAAGCCTTCAGGTCCGCTGCGGAAACGTTGACGAACTTCCGCATGACGTAGCCTTTTGCCTTTTTGATGGTCACGTGATAGAATTCGCCGGATATGCCGTCGATCTGCACCTTGTCGCCCTTCATCAGGCGCTTGAGCGCGGAAGAAGAAGTATTTGCCTTCGCCCGGAGGATGATTTTATCCTTGACGATGGCCCCGGTGTACACCTTTGCCGCTGAAAAAGCCGGAACGACCTCCAGACACAGAAGCAATATGATGAGGATCCAACTCATCTGACGCCTGCGCAGCATAGAAACATCTCCCCAAACGACGAATTTGTTACAATATATTACAAAAATATTAAAAAATCAATAGTAAAATTCATGTTTCCGCGATATTTGTAAAAGTTTTGTCAAATAATGTTAAATAATCGTTAAGGAAAGACCATTATGAAACCGCAGATCACGATCATCCGGTGCAGCCGGAAAACCCTGTCCATGAAAATCACGCCAAACGGCGGCGTAGAAGTCCGCGTTCCGCTGAACACGTCCGACGAAGCAGTCCGCCGGTTTATGGACGCACACAGACGGTGGCTTGAGAATCACCTCGCAAAGATCGAACAGAAACAGCTGAACGCAGCGCCGCGGTTCACACCGGAGGAGATCAGCGCGATGGCGCAGGAAACCTCGCGCTTCCTGCCGGCGCTGCTCCAGGAATATTCCCGGAAGCTGAACGTCCGGCCGGCCCGCGTCACTGTCCGCAATCAGAAAACCCGCTGGGGCAGCTGCTCCAGCCAGGGCAGGCTGAACTTCAACTGCCTGCTGGCCCAGGCGCCGGAATACGTGCGGCGCTACGTGGTCATCCACGAACTCTGCCATCTGCGCGAAATGAACCACTCCCCCGCTTTCTGGCATCTCGTGGCATCCCAGATGCCGGATTATCCTAAAGCGAAGGAGTGGCTCAAAACAGAAGGGCAGAAGCTGGTGGACAGGCTCTGATCATTGGGTATTACGGTACCGGTTCGTACTGAATGCCTCATGCCCATAAAGATATAATTAGAAGAAGATCCTTCGCCCGCTCCGGTATACCCGGCGGATGAAGGATCTTCCTGTTTATATATGCTTCTTTTTCTGTGGCAGCGGGTCAGCTGTCGGTCTGCTCCGGTTCAAGCGTTTTTCCGATCAGTTCCAGCAGCTTGTCCCTTCCCTCCCCGGTTTCCGAGCTGTAGGGCAGCACCTGCCAGGGCTGTACGCTGAGGGTCCGGTAGAGCAGGGTCAGGCAGGGCAGACGCTGGGCGCGGCTGATTTTGTCCAGCTTGGTGGCGACGACGTAAAAGTTGAGGCCCGATTCGCGCAGGAAAGCGTTCATGGTCAGGTCGTCCTTCGTCGGGGCGTGGCGGATATCCACCAGATGCAGGGTCAGACGAAGGGCGTCGGACTTTCGGAAGTATCCGTCCATCATTTCGCCCCAGCGCTGCTTTTCTCCCTTGTCCACCTGGGCGTAGCCGTAGCCCGGCAGATCGATCAGGTGCCAGGCGTCGTTGACGCGGAAGACGTTGATCAGCCGCGTCTTGCCGGGCGTGGCGCTGACCTTGGCCAGGCTCCGGCGCCGGGTCAGGCTGTTCAGCAGGGAGCTCTTGCCCACGTTGCTGCGGCCCGCGAAAGCGATCTCCGGCAGGCCTTTGCCCGGGAAATCGCGGTAAGCGGTCAGGCTGGTGACGAATTCAGCTTTTTTGATCTCCATAAGCCTCACTCCGCCAGCGCTTCCCGCAGCACGTCGGCGATCTCATCCGCGTACACGATGCGGAAGGTGCTGAGCACATAGGGCGGCACGTCCTCCAGGTCCTTCTCGTTCTCCCGGGGCAGGATCAGCGTTTTGATGCCGGCGCGGTAAGCGGCCAGCACCTTTTCCTTCACGCCGCCGATGGGCAGCACGCGGCCCCGCAGGGTGATCTCGCCGGTCATTGCCACATCCTGGCGCACGGCGCGGTCCGTCAGAGCGCTGACCATGGCCGTGGTGATCGTCACGCCCGCGCTGGGCCCGTCCTTAGGCACCGCACCTTCGGGCACGTGGATGTGGATGTCGCTCGTCTTATAGAAGTCCTCCGCCAGCTTGAACTCGTCGGCGTGCACGCGCACCCAGCTGCGGGCCGCGTGAGCGCTTTCCTTCATCACTTCGCCCAGCTTGCCGGTCAGTTCCAGGGCGCCGCTGCCCTTGAGCACAGAGCACTCCACCGCCAGCATTTCGCCGCCGACCGCGGTGTAGGCCAGTCCGTTGACCACGCCCACCATGGGCTTTTTCTCCGGCAGGTCGCGCAGATAGCGGGCCGCGCCCAGGTAGTTGCGCAGCACGGGCAGGGTCACGGTCACGGACTTCTTTTCGTTTTCCAGCATGTCCACCGCACACTTTCGGATCACCTGACCGATGGTGCGGGTCAGCACGCGGACGCCCGCCTCGCGGGTATAATCCTCGATCACCGTTTTCAGCACGCTGTCGCTGATGCGCACCGCCTTCGCTGGAATGCCGTATTCCTTGGCCTCCTTGCGCACCAGGTGGCGCTTGGCGATCTGCAGTTTCTCCTCCTCGGTGTAGGAAGGCACTTCGATGATCTCCATGCGGTCCAGCAGCGGCTCGGGAATGCTCTCCCGGGTGTTGGCCGTGGTGATGAACATGACCCGGGACAGGTCGAAGGGCAGTTCCAGGTAATGGTCGCGGAAGGAATTGTTCTGCTCCGCGTCCAGCACCTCCAGCATGGCGCTGGCGGGGTCGCCGCGGAAATCGCTGCTCATCTTGTCGATCTCGTCGAACAGGAACACCGGGTTCATGGAGCCGGCCTGCTTGATGCCCGAGATGATGCGGCCCGGCAGGGCACCGATATATGTGCGGCGGTGGCCGCGGATCTCCGCTTCATCCCGCACGCCGCCCAGAGACATCTGGACGAATTTGCGGTTGATCGCCTTGGCGACCGCCCTCACGATGGAGGTCTTGCCCACGCCGGGAGGGCCCACGAAGCACAGGATCGGCCCGCGCATGGCGGGATCCTGCTCCGTCTGGTGCCGCAGCACCAGCACCGCCAGGTATTCGATGATGCGCTCCTTGACCTTTTTCAGCCCGTAGTGATCCTCGTCCAGGATCCTGCGGGCCTTTTTGATGTCCAAACTGTCCTGGGTGTATTTGCCCCAGGGCAGGTCCAGGATCCACTCCACATAGGTCTGGGAAATGACGATTTCCGGGCTGCCGGGGGCCATGCGGTCCATGCGGGTGAGCTCACGCTCCACCTTTTCCTTCGCCTCGTCGTTCAGGGGCAGCTTGGCAGCCTTGGCGCGCAGCTCCTCCGTCAGGCTCTGGTCCTGGTCCCCCAGTTCCTCCTGGATGGCCCGGATCTGCTCGCGCAGGTAATAATCCTTCTGGTTTTTATCCACCAGCTTCTTGAGCCGCGCCTGCACGGAGCGCTCCACCTCAGTGAGGGCGGTCTCGCGCATCAGGGTCAGGATCAGCTTTTCCACCCTGCGGTTGGTATTCAGCTCCTGCAGGATCTCCAGCCGGTCCTCGTACTTGGTAAGGATGTTGGCCGCCACCTGATCGGTCAGCGTAGCCGCGTCCCGCAGGCTAGACATGGAGCGCAGGGTCTCCGGAGATACGGAAGCGCCGGAATCGATGTACCGCTGCAGCGCGTCCCGCAGGCTGCGGTACAAGGCCTCCGTTTCCATGGGATCGCCATCGTCGGTCAGTTCGGCGGCACAGACGGCCATGGTCGCGCCTTCCACCGTCTCCAGGCCTTCCAGGAGCACGCGCTCCTTGCCCTCCACCAGGACGCGCAGGGCATCCCCGGGCAGGCTGATGACCTGCTTGATACTGGCCAGCATGCCTACGGGCCAGAGCTCCGCAAAGGACGGGTTGTCCTTTTCCTCGTCGCGCTGAACGGCCAGCACCAGCTGCTGGTCCTGCATCATCGCCTTTTCCAGGGCGGCCACACTGGGCGCGCGCCCCACGTCGAAATGCAGGATCATCCGCGGGAACACCATCAGCCCCCGCAGCGGGATCATCGGATATGTTTTCGTTGTCAATTTCTTTCTGGGCATAATTCCTCCGGGAACAGAATGTATGATTCGTCACTTATGATATGCGGAAATGTGTCAGAGTCAGGGAGAGTGGAGTTTGGAGAGTGGAGAGTGGAACTGAAGTCACTCACAGCAGTAAAGCGGTTTTACTCTTCACTCCCGAAATATGTCTGCAGTCCGTCCAGTATGGTTTTGGCTTTTGCCCGCGCTTCCGGTTCCGCAGGGGCGGCGGCGGAGATGTAGACCTTGATCTTGGGTTCGGTGCCGGAAGGGCGCACCACGACGGAGCTGCCGTCGCTCAAACGATACTTGAGAACGTCCGACTTGGGCAGACCGTCCAGGCCCTGGGAGTAGTCCAGTGTTTCTGTGACAGCAATGCCGCCGATACTGCCCTCCAGCCGGCGCAGGCGCGCCATAATGGCCTGCATCCTTTCAAAACCGGCGCTGCCCTCGAAAGTATAGGAGTTCAGCGTATTCAGCGCGTACCCGTACTTCCGGTAAGCGGCTTTCAGGGCTTCCGTCAGCGTGATGCCCCGGGTATGGTACCAGGCGAACATCTCGCAGATCAGGAAGGCCGCGTTCACCGCGTCCTTGTCCCGGACATAGGTGCCGGAGAGATAGCCGTAGCTTTCCTCAAAGCCGAAAATGTAGTCCGAAGCCCTGCCGGCCTGTTCCAGACGCCCGATGACCTCGCCGATGAACTTGAAGCCTGTCAGCACGTTCACCGTTTCCACGCCGTAAGCGGCAGCGATCCGCTCGGCCAGGTCGGTGGTCACGATGGTTTTCACCATAACGGGACGGGCGGGCATCGTGCCCAGCGCTTTCCGCCGCTCGCAGATATACTCCAGCAGCAGCAGGCCTGTT
>JBGUIY010000113.1:0-2648 GCA_045113475.1 Christensenellales bacterium
CTACGCCGAATATTTCCTGCTATATTCAACAACCATCAATACTGTCCCACAATATATGATTCCTGATAAAACGCCCAGCAATAAAATAGTTTATCTTGCTGCTGTCTTTTTGCTCTCTGTCAGACGCCCTCTCTGTTCCGCAGTGGGTACGCTGTAGAGAGGCTTCCTTGATAAACTGAAATTCAACTGCATTATTTCATTGTTTTAACCTGAATAGTATCAAAGACTTCTACTTCTTCGACAAAAACCGCCGCGAACGCTGTATTGCGTCTGCGGCAGTTTTGTATGGCGTTTTGGACAGAGAACGCGCAATATTGATCAGTAGTACAGATTCCCGAACCAGTTCATCTTGTCCAGCCAGCTGGTGCGCACCATGATGCCGGAGGCATAGGGGAAGAACGCGACGAACAGGGCGAGAACGATGACCAGGTACATTATCAGGCCGATCAGGCAAAGGAGCTCAGCTTTCCCGCGGGAGCGCTCCGCCTGGGTCTCGTCTTTCCCCCGCTTGACAGCGCGCCGGAAGGCAAGCCCGGACAGCCAGTTCTCCATGTATTCAAAGATCAGGCCGGTACTGACAATGATGAACGGTACGGACGGGAAATAATGGTAGATATACGTGCCGCGCGGCACCAGGATCCAGGGCAGATACTGGGCCGCATAGGCGATCACCAGCATCAGCGGGCGGCGGTCATACCGGCCTGCGGGTGCCAGCGGGGAGGCGGCTTCGTCCTCCGGGCAGCCTTTCCACAGGCAGGGGAGCTGCCTGAATGCCCATGCGCTCAGCGTCAGCAGCATGCAGGCGAAGCCTACCCACCACACGGCGATATTGCCGAAGGCCAGAATGGTGGAGGCGTAGCCGGCGGGCTCATAGCGGTCGGCGGCGTAATACATGGGCTTCACCATGGCAAAGGGCCATTCGTACCAGGGGGAATAATAGGGATGGTCCATCCCCAGGCCGGGCTGGGAGTGATACCAGAGCATCCCCTCTGCAGCGCTGATGATCCGCTGCAGGCTGACCCCGCCGTTCGGCGCGAAGTACGGGATGTAGGACAGATAATAGATGACTGCAGGGATGCCCACGAACCAGATGAAACAGCTCGCCACGGTGATGAGCAGCCGCTTTGTCCCTCCGGTGCGGGCCGTTTCGGCGCTTCCGCCATCCGCTGCCCCGGCTTTCGCCTTCTTCACCGTGTACCAGCGCCGGCCGACGCTGATGAAGAACAGCACTGCCAGGCCGACACCCGCGTAGCAGCCCGTCCACTTGCTGGCCACCGCCAGGCCCATCATCTGGCCGGACAAAGCCAGCGGCACAATGGTCCTGCGCAGGGGCTGGCCGAAGAAGTCGCAGAACATCCAGCGGAACATGAAATAGTAGCTCCAGATGATGAACAGCACCACATAGCTGTCGATGGTCGCCAGCCTGGTCTGGGTGTAATGCAGGGTATCCAGCGCCAGCATCAGACAGCACAGCACCGCGTAGCGCCGTTTTTTAAACAGCAGCCGCGCCATCAGGTACAGCCCGGGCAGCATCAGCACGCCCGCCAGGGTGCCGGCAAAGCGCCACCCGAAGGGCGTCATACCGAAGAGCCCGACGCACCAGCTCATCATCACCTTGCCCAGGGGCGGGTGCGTTGTCTCATAAGGCGACATGCCCGTCAGATGCTCATAGGCGGTCCGCGCGTGGTAGATCTCGTCGAAATACATGCTGTTGAACCATGCGGGTTCGCCGGTCAGCGTGTCCTGCTCGTCGATGAGCGCGCTCACGTCGTGGCCCATGGAACTGACCGCGGAGGATACCGGCAGCACACTGCCGTACGCATCCCGGAACAGGACCTCCATCAACGTGAGTCCCGCGTCTTTGGTCTTCAGGCGCACATAGCGGCCGTTCAGCGAAACGCCCCGCATGCCCCGGTTGCTCCGCACATAGTTCCACTGGAACAGGTCGCCGACATTCATATTGCAGGTATAGGAGTTCATCCAGGCCTCGCCGTCGTCGCTGGTTTCCACCGTGAACTTGCAGTCGTACTGATGTACGCCGCCCATGAACAGCATCCGGAAATCGTTTCTGACCTCTCCCAGGTCGAAGGTCACTTCTTCGGTGACCAGAACGTATTCATCCTCGGCGGTAGACTCGTATTCATCGTATTCATCGTATTCTTCGTCTTCTTCCGCCGTTTCGGCTTCATCGTCCAGGTATCCGGCGTCCTCTCCATCCCAGTATTCCTCTTCAGGTTCTTCGCCAGATTCTTCCGGCCCCGAGCCGTCGGCCTCCGGTTCGCCCTCAGGCCGCACGTAGTCCGGATTCTGCACGTACTGGGCGTGGAATTCGTAGCCTTTCTGCGGGGAAGTGGTGCTGCCCAGATGCCAGAAGGCCAGTCCGGCGTAGACCACTGTGATGCCCAGGATCAGGTAAAGATCCAGCCGGTCCAGCTTCCGGGCCGCGCCGGGAGCCGTCAGTTCTTCCCGGGCCACGCGTTCACCCAGGGCGACGCCCGGGGCCGCAGCGGATGCCTCGCCGGCACGGGCGTTTTCAGCCGGCAGAGCCGTCCGGATCCGCCAGGGCGAATAGTTCTCTCCTGTGCACTCGAAGCCAAGCCAGCAGGAAACGCCAAAAGCGGCGGTATTGAGGGCAGCGGACAGGTATT
>JBGUIY010000114.1:0-18031 GCA_045113475.1 Christensenellales bacterium
GTCATACAGCGGTCAGCAGGCGTCCAATACGGCATCGCCGCCACCCGCCCGGCCGTCATCGGCGCGCGATAATTCCCGGTCCGCTCACGTCAAATTCTGCATTCACCGAAATTTAACGATTTAGGGCTGGTCAAATCGGCAAATATCGTGTATAATGATGACAGTACCTACTATTGAAGGGGGGAGTTTCCCATGATACAGATCATCCACGGTAAAAAAGGCAGCGGCAAGACAAAAAAAATCCTCGATATGGCGATCCAGAGCGTTAAGACAGCGAACGGCAGCATCGTCTTCGTAGACGACGACAACCGGTACATGTACGATCTTCCTCATGAAGTCCGCTTTGTGAACGCGGGCGAATACGGCGTCAATACGCCCGATATGTGCCTGGGCTTCCTGTGCGGAATGCTCACGCAGAACTTCGATATCAGCGTGATCTTCATCGACGCCTTCATGAAACTCGTCAAGTCTCCCGCCGAAGAGCTCAAATCCTTCTTTGACCGCCTGAAAGTCATCAGCGAAGCGCATCATGTGGATTTTGTCATTTCTGCCAGCATCGACGATGCCGTGGCGCCGGATTTCCTGCGCGAATACTATATCTGAACATAAAACGCAGTCAGCCGGTACGCAATGTGCCGGCTGCTTCTTTTATTCCGCGCTTCATATCATTATTTCGGCAAGGAAGGAATGAACCATGCCAGTTCTCACTCAGCTGAACAGCGGCACGATGTACCTGATCTGCGGGGCGATCGTCTTTTTCGTGGCGGCGGTATGCGCCGTCTTTATCGTACGCGCCTGGCGCGCAGGCAAAGCGCTGGGGATGGATACCGCCCGCATGAAGCGGGCCATGACCGCCAGCGCGACATTTACCGTGCTGCCCAGCATCGGCATCCTGCTGGGCGTGATCGCGCTGTCCGGCAGCCTCGGCATCCCCTGGCCGTGGCTGCGCCTGTCCGTGATCGGCGCGCTGCATTATGAAACGCAGGTCGCCCAGGCAGCCGCGGAACAGCTGGGCCTCCAGCTATCCGGCGAAACCATGACCGCCGGCGCTTTCTCCACGATTGCGCTGCTCATGAGCGTATGCATCATGTGGGGCATGATCCTGATGACCGTACTCGGCAAAAAGTACCTGACCAGGCTGGCAGGCAAGCCCAGGCCGAATACAGAAAAAAAGAACCCCGGTTTCGCCGACGCGGCCATGACCGCCATGTTCGTGGGCATGGTAAGCGCTTATATCGGTTCCTACATCGGCGGCTTCGTCTCCGGGCAGGGACGTTTCCTTTTCCGCGGCAGCTGGACGCCGCTGGCGGTCGCCGCCGTGGCAGCACTGGCCATGGCCGGCTTCACCTGGCTGACGGAAAAGAAGCGCATGGAATGGCTGGACGGCTTTTCCGTGGCGGGGAGCATGCTCCTGGGCATGCTGGCCGCGATGCTGATCGGAGGCTGAAGTATGGCGAACAAGAATCTGAAACAGACAGGCTATTATGAGAATTACCTGCGTTCTACCCATCTCCTGGGCCGGATCGTTTCCCTCGTGACGCTGGTGCTGCTGGTCGGCGCGCCCTTCGTGATCGGCGCGTACCTGGGCGCCATGCCCGATCTCGGCGCGGCAGCCCGCGGCTTTCTGGCTGTCGGGCTGGTGTGGACCGTATCCAGCGTGGCGGAATTCCTGATCTACACGCCCATGCTCGGCGCAGGCGGGAGCTACCTGGCTTTCATCACGGGCAATCTGATCAACATGAAGATCCCCTGCGCCATGACCGCCAGGGAAATGGTGGACGCCAGGACCGGCACCGCGGAAAACGAAGTGATCTCCACGCTGTCCATCGCCACATCCTCCCTGGTGACCATCCTGGTGCTCGCCGTGGGCGTGATGCTGCTGACGCCGCTGCAGCCGGTGCTGCAGAGCCCCGTGCTTCGTCCGGCCTTCGACCAGGTGGTGCCCGCCCTCTTCGGGGCGCTGGCCTACCGCTATTACCGCAAGGACGTGATGCTGGCGCTGATCCCGCTGGCGGTAATGTCCGCGCTGTTCATCCTCGTGCCCTCCCTCGCCGGCTCCACCTCCTTCATGATCATCCCCTCCGGGGCGCTGGCCATCGGGCTCAGCTGGCTGAAATTCCGCAAAACGCAGCAGGAGGGACAGGCATGATTGCACTCTGGATTCTGCTTGGCCTGACCGGCACTCTGCTGGTCCTGCTGCTCGTCGCACTCGTCCGCACCCTGAAAGCGCCTTCGATGAAATCGACCTACGTGCCGGAGCCGGACGAAACGGAAGCCCTGGCCCTGGCGGACAAGCTGGCGCAGATGATCCGGGTGGACACTGTATCCGTGCCGGAGACCGACCAGCGGGAGAAATTTCTCGCCTTCCATCAGTGCCTGGAGAAGCTGTTTCCCCTGGTCCACGAACGGCTTGAGAAGACGGAGATCGACGGCAGCCTGCTCTTTTGCTGGCACGGCCGGTCCTCCGAACGCCCGCTGGTGCTGATGAGCCACCAGGACGTGGTGCCCGCCGAAGGCGAGTGGACCCACGCGCCCTTCTCCGGCGACATTGCCGAAGGCAAGGTCTGGGGCCGCGGCGCGTCGGATACCAAGTGCTCCCTGATGGCCTTCTTCGAAGCCGTCGAACGCCTGCTGGCCGAGGGCTATACGCCGCCGCAGGACGTCTATCTTTCCTCCTCCTGCACGGAGGAATGGGCGGGCGACGGCTGTCCCAAGCTGGTGGCCGAGCTCAAGCGCCGCGGCGTGCGGCCCTGGCTGGTCATCGACGAGGGCGGCGGCATCATCACCGAGCCCATCGGCGGCATCCACGGCAACTTTGCCATGCTCGGGGTATTCGAAAAGGGCAAGGCGGACGTGCTGCTCACCGCCCGCTCCAACGGCGGGCACGCCTCCGCGCCTGCCCAGCATTCTCCACTGGCGCGGCTGGCAGATTTCGTGCACGACGTGGAACATCGCGATCCCTTCCGCCGCAGGCTGCCGCCCGAGGTCGCCGCAATGTTCGAGGCCCTGGCTCCCTACGCGTCTTTCCCGCTGCGATACGTGCTGGGCAATCTGTGGCTGTTCCGTCCGGTGCTGCTCAGGGCGCTGCCGCTGATCAGCGCCCAGGCTGGCGCGATGCTGCGCACCACCATCGCCTTTACCATGGCGAAGGGCTCCGACGCTTTCAACGTCATGCCCCAGGAAGCATCCGTCGGGGCCAACATGCGCTTCATCCCCCATCAGGGCATGGAGGAGAGCCTGGCGCTCCTGAAGCGAAAAGCAAGGAAATACGGGCTGGAAATGGAGGTCCGCCACGCCTCCGACTTTACCCCGGCCACGGACATCCACAGCGAAGCCTTCCGGACCGTCATGGATACCGTCAGCCAGGTATTCCCTGGCTGCCCGGCCAGCCCCTATGTGATGACCGGGGCGACGGACGCGCGCTTCTACCAGGAGATATGTGACAACGTGGTGCGCTTCGCGCCCGTGGTATACGGCCCCGAGCAGATGAAGGGCATGCACGGCCTGAACGAGAACATCGAATACGCGTGCCTGCCCGGCGCGGTGGCGTTCTACACCCAGCTGATCAGGAATACCGGTTCATCCGGCAAATAACGATAGGAGGCACCAAAATGCTGATTGTAACGACTGAAACCGTCAACGGCCGTGAAATGGAAATGCTGGGACTAGTCAAGGGAAGCACCATCCAGACCGTCAACGTTTTCCGTGATTTCGGCTCGGGCCTGAAGACCCTGGTGGGCGGCGAACTGACCAAGTATACCGAGATGATGGGTAAGGCGCGCGAGATCGCCACCGAACGGATGATCAGCGAAGCGGAGGCGCTGAACGCGGACGCCATCGTCGGAGTGCGCTATGCCAGTTCCTCCATCATGCAGAGCGCCGCGGAGGTCATGGCCTACGGCACCGCGGTCAGGCTGAAATAACACAAACAGTTGCCAAAATGAAAAGAATTTGATATACTGTCTGGGAATGCAAGGAGGTGTATCAGTTATGGCCGCAAAGAACGAAAATCTGCCGATCAATGCGGATATCGACCTGCATAACGGCGGGACCATCAAGTATGCCAACGAAGTGATCGCCATCATCGCGGGCGTCGCCGCCGGCGAGGTGGACGGCATCGCCGGCATGTGCACCAGCGGCGGCTTTGGAGACATCATCAGCCGCAACCGCAACATCACCCGCGGGATCAAGGTGGAAATGGGCGGAGAGGAAGTTTCCGTCGATATATACACCATCGTCGAATACGGACAGCCGATCCAGAAGGTCGCCCTTGAAGTGCAGGAGAATGTGCGCAAAGCCATCGAGAGCATGACCGGCCTGCACGTGGTGAAGGTGGACGTACACGTTCAGGGTGTGAGCTTTGAAAAAGAGAACCAGGAGCGCGACGCCGCCATCGAGGCGACGAAAGCCCCTGCCCTCGAAGCGGCGAAGCCCGCCCGCAAGAAAAACGTGAAGAAAGCCGAACCCGTCAGAGAGCCGGAAAAGCGGCCCGAGCCCGAAGCCCCCGCGGCTGAAGAGGTTAAGGCGGAAGAGCCGGCAGAGGCACCCGCTCCTGAAAAGGAGCCCGAAGTGTCCGAGCCCGAACCTGCGGCGCCTGCCGCTGAGGAAGCGCCCGCTGCGGAAGAACAGCCCGCGGCCGAAGCCCCCGCCGCCGGGGAAACTCCCGCCGCGGCTGAGGAAGCACCGGCCGAACCCGAAGCGCCGGTCGAAGCTGCCCCCGCCGAGGACAAAAAAGAGCCACGCTCCCGCAAACCGCGCCGAAGGGCGTGACCGCACCACTGAATAAGGAGGCACGAGCAGATGAAAGCTCGCTTTGGCACCAAACTGTTCATTGTCATCATCGCACTGATCCTGCTGGTTTTCGGCGCGGCGACGCTTTATGTCGGCATCCGTCTGAACGGCATCATGCTGACCCCCGCTTCCCAGGACATCATCAAAGATGTGATGACCGTCGAAAAGGCCACTTTCAACGGCGAAGGCTACTGGACGCTGCGCCGCATCATCCTGCTGGGTATGGGCTGCGTCGAGGCCCTGAGCGCCCTGTTCCTGCTGACGGTCCCGGGCAAGCTGCGTTACAAGAAAAATGAGTTCATCGTGCAGCAGACCGAGAACGGCGAGATCCGCATCGCGGTCCGCGCCATTGAGAACCTGGTGCGCAAGTGCACCGACATGCACGAGGAGATCGAAGTCTCCGGCCTGCGGATCACCAACCATCGGGACGGCGTGGCGGTCGACCTGAAAGCCACCATGCCCAACAACATTTCGATCCCGCTGGCGGTCGACTCCCTGCAGAAGCAGATCAAGCAGTACATCACCGTTTCCACCGGCGTCAGCGTGCGCGAGGTCCGGGTGGCCATCGTCAATACCAACGCGGATTTGAAGGTCGCGTCCCCCTACGAGGTGGGCAAGGCCGAATCGGATGAAAAGCCTGAAAAGAAAGCCGCCCACGAGCGCGTTTTCGAGGCCGATCCCCAGCCTGAACCCGCGCCGGCAGAGGAAGCGCCCGCCGCAGTGGAAGCGGCCGCGGAACCCGAAGCTCCCGCCCAGGAGCAGCCCGCACAGGCGGAAACCGCCGAAGCCGGGAACGAAGGCGAAGAGCCCAAGGAGTATACGACCTCCTTCCAGGAGTGATCACGGCCCGACGCATCAGCCGCCGGCCGGAACGAGAGCCGGCGAATGAATAAAAAACGCATCTTAGGGAGGCAACGAAAATGGCAGAAAGCACTGAAAAAAAGATTCGCAAATTCCTGCAGGTCGGTACGCTCGAATGCATGATCTTCTGTGTCGTGCTGGCGATCATCGTGGGCATCCTCTTCATCACCATCGGCTTCTGGAAGACGCTGCTGATCACTGTCCTGATCCTGCTGGGCCTGTTCATCGGTGGCGTTCCGAACAAGAAGGAATTCCTGCGTTCCAACGCCAACAAGGTCGCCCCGCAGCGTGAAAACCTGGCTGCGAAGCGCGAAGAACTGGCGAAGAAGGTCCGCGAGACCATGAAGCGCAGCGCCGACGAAGCCGAGGAAACCGTCGAAGACATCCAGGACGAGGCCGAAGAAGCGGCAGACGAAATCCAGGAAGCGGCTGAAGAGGCTGCGGAAGATCTCCAGGAAACCGTGGAAGAAACTGCGGAAGCTGCTGAGGAAACCGTGGAAGAAGCCAAAGAGACCGTAGAAGAAGCCCAGGAAGCGGTGGAAGCCGTCGCTGAGGAAGTCACCGAGGCTACGGAAGAAGTCGCCGGCGAAGCCCAGGAAGCCGCCGAAGGCGTTCAGGAAACCGCTGAGGAAATCGCAAAGAAGGCCAAAGGCGCTCTCACGGAAGACGAAAACAAGTAAGCAAGCGCAATCATTTACCGGACCGCAGGCGTCTGCTGCGCCTGCGGTCCTGATCTATCAGCAAGGAGACGGCGAATGGCCAGAATACAGGCACGGGCAGCTGCGATGCAGCTTTTATATGAGCGTCTGGAAGGCGGCAGCGCGGAAGAAACGCTGGGCGAGCTGATCGGCTTCACGCAGGAGACTTCGGGCGATGAAACGGCGTTTTCCGAAGACAAGGTGCTGATCGACAGCCTGGTCGACGGCGTGACCGCCAAAGCGGACGAGCTGGACCAGCTGATCGCCGGGTATCTGCGGGGTTGGACCCTGGACCGCATCGCCCGGGTCGATCTGTGCATCCTGCGTCTGGCTTTCTACAGCCTCAAATACGAGCAGGACACTCCCGCCCCGGTGATCATCAAGGAAGCGGTTGACATGGCTGGCAGGTATTCCACCGAAAAGAGCGGCGCCTTCGTCAACGGCGTGCTGAGCGCCTACCTGAAAGACGCCGGAGGTGCCGCTGATTGATCGCGCTGGGCATCGACACCAGCTGCTATACGACCTCCGCAGCGCTGGCTGATGAACGGGGGATCCTCTGTTCAAAGCGCCAGCTGCTGCCGGTCAGGGCCGGAGACGCGGGACTCAGGCAGAGTGACGGCGTCTTCCTGCACAGCCGGCAGCTGCCGGAACTGCTCGAACGCCTCTTTTCGGACGCGCCCTGCCGGCCGGACTGCGTGTGCGCTTCCGCTGCGCCGCGGGCGGACGAAGGCTCCTACATGCCGGTATTTCTGGTCGGCGCGGGAACGGGCCGTTCCATCGCCGCTGCGCTGGGCGTTCCCTTTTTTGCCACCAATCACCAGGCGGGCCATCTGCGGGCCGCCCGCGTGGACAGCGGGCTGGAAGCGGACGCTTTTCTGGCCCTTCATCTGTCCGGCGGCACCACGGACGTGCTGCTCTGCGAGGGGGACAGGGTCTCCCCCATCGGCGCATGCCTGGATCTGCACGCCGGGCAGCTGGTGGACCGCATCGGCGTCCTGCTGCGTCTCCCCTTTCCGGCCGGACCGGCCATGGAGGCGCTGGCGGAAGGTTTTGAAGCGCGGAGCGTGATCCCGTCCGCGGTCGAAGGCGCTTCCTGTCACCTTTCCGGCGCGGAAACGAAGCTGAAGCAGCTCGCCTCCACACTGGAGCCCGGCCAGCTGGCGGCGGAGACTTACGACGTCCTGTGCCGGACGATCATGAAAATGCTTGACAACGCCGCCCGGCAGACCGGCGTGAACGAGGCGCTGCTGTTCGGCGGCGTAATGTCGTCCCGGCGGCTGCGCGGGCTGTGCCTGGAGCGCGCAGCGAAGCGCCGCAGTCCCCTGAAGCTGCATTTCGGCAGGCCGGAGCTATCCGGCGACAACGCGGCCGGCGTCGCGCTGACAGGTTTGGAAAGGATGGTATCCCATGGCAGTCATTCTTGATGGACGCGAGTATGCTGACATCGCGCTGGACGCCGTCGCCGAAAAGGTGGCGGCGCTGAAAAAGCGCGGCATCACCCCGGGACTGGCCGTGATCCTGGTGGGCGACGACCCCGCCAGCCAGACCTACGTGCGCAGTAAGGGCAAGGCCTGCGACCGCGTGGGCATTTATTCCCGTACGCTGATCATGGCGGCGGATACCACCCAGGCCCAGCTGGAAAAGCAGATCGCTCAGCTCAACCGCGACGAAAAGATCGACGGCATCCTGCTGCAATTGCCCCTGCCGCCCCATCTGGACGAGCAGCACGCCCTGTCCGTCATCGCGCCTGAGAAGGACGTGGACGGCTTCCACGCCCTGAACGCCGGCCGGCTGATGCTCTCCCTGGAGGGCGTGCAGCCCTGCACCCCCAAGGGCATCATGTTCATGCTCAGGCAGGCGGGCGTGCCCATCGAGGGCGCTCACGCCGTAGTGGTGGGCCGCAGCAATATCGTGGGCAAGCCCACGGCCCTGCTGCTGCTGAGGGAAAACGCCACCGTCACCCTCTGCCACTCGAAGACGCCCGACCTGAGGGCGGAAACCCTCCAGGCGGACATCCTGGTGGCCGCGGTGGGCAAACCGCAGCTCATCACTGAGGACATGGTCAAGCCCGGCGCGGCGGTCATCGACGTGGGCATCAACCGCGTGAACGGCCGCCTGGTGGGCGACGTGGACTTTGATAACGTGTCAAAGGTCGCGGGCTACATCAGTCCCGTGCCCGGCGGCGTGGGCCGGATGACGGTGGCCATGCTGATGGACAACGTGGTCAGCCTGGCTGAGTCCAACCACGCATGAGCTGGACACTCACGGTCTCCGACCTGAACGAGTATGTACGCCGTTCCCTGGCTGGCGATCCGATGCTCAAGGACCTGAAACTGCGCGGCGAGATCAGCAACTTCAAGCGCCACGTGTCGGGACACCTGTATTTTTCCCTCAAGGACGAGCAGGCGCGCATCCAGTGCGTGATGTTCCGGCAGGATGCGTCCCGCCTGACCTTTTCGCCGGCGGACGGCATGCGCGTGGAGCTGAGGGGCAGCGTGTCGCTGTACACGGCGGCGGGCAGCTACCAGTTTTACGCGACGGGCATGTCGCCAGACGGCCTTGGCGCGCTTTACCAGCGCTTTGAGGAGCTGAAGCGCCGCCTGATGGCGGAAGGGCTGTTCGACGCCGGACGCAAGCGCCCCCTGCCGCTTCTGCCGCGCCAGATCGGCATCGTCACGGCGCGCACAGGCGCTGTGATCCACGATATCGCCCGCGTCGCGGGACGCCGGAACCCGGGTGTCCAGCTGGTGCTGCGGCCTGCCCAGGTGCAGGGCGCAGGCGCCGCCGAGAACATTGCCCAGGGCATACGCGACCTGTCCGCGCTGCCGGAGATCGACGTGCTGATCATCGGCCGCGGCGGCGGCTCCCTGGAGGACCTCTGGGCATTCAACGAGGAGGCGGTGGTCCGGGCGATCGCGGCCTGCCCGGTGCCGGTCATTTCCGCCGTCGGCCACGAGACGGACGTGACGCTTTCGGATTTTGCCGCGGACGTGCGCGCGGCCACCCCCAGCGCCGCGGCAGAGCTTGCCGTGCAGGAACGGAACCAGCTGAACGACCAGCTGCTTTCCCTCCGCGCCAGGGCACTGAAGGCCACCCACGATGCTGCCGGCCAGCGCCGGACGTCCCTCGCGCAGGCGGAGACCAGGCTTGCACGCCTGCACCCCATCGCCCGGCTGCGTGAACTGAGGAACCGTGAGGCCCTTCTGATGGCCGGTCTGAACGCGGCGGCGCAGGCAAGGCTGAAGGAGCGCTCCGCCCTGCTCGGCCAGCGCCTGGCCCGGCTGGAAGCCCTCGGCCCCCAGGCCGTGCTGAAGCGCGGCTACGTGATCGCCCGGGACAGCCGTGGCAATCCCGTTTCCCACGCCGCGGACGTGCCGGAGCGGCTGGAACTCCTGTTCCAGGACGGCAGGGCCCAGGTCATGACATTGTCTGTTGAAGGAGGAAATCCCTTTGGCGGCGACTAAAAAGAATTTCGATACGCGTCTGGCGGAGCTGGAGACCATCATCCGCCGTATGGAAGAGGGGCAGCTTTCCCTGGAAGAGACCCTGAAGCTCTACGAGCAGGGCATGAAGCTGCACCGTTCCCTGACACAGGATCTGGACGCGGCGGAAAAGCGGATGCTGGAACTGACGGACAACGGGCTCACTGAAATGGAGGATGCGCCGTGAATTACGAAGCGGAAGCCGCTGCCTGCAGGCAGCGCGTCGAGGCGGCGCTGGACCAGGCGATCCCCGCCGGCATCCCGGAGCCGCTGTACGGTGCGATGCGCTACGCACTGCTGACGCCCGGCAAGCGGCTGCGCCCAATGCTGCTGCTCAAGGCCCATGAGATGCTCGCCCCCGCCGGCGAGGACGTGGTCCCCTTTGCCATGGCCATGGAGATGATCCACGCCTACTCGCTGGTGCACGATGACCTGCCGGCCATGGACAACGACACGCTGCGCCGCGGTCAGCCCACCTGTCACGTGGCCTACGGCGAAGCCATGGCCATCCTGGCCGGAGACGGGCTGCTGAACCTGGCCCACGAAACGATGCTGAACAGTTCCCATCCCCGGGCCTTCCGGGCGGCACGCGCCATATCCGCCCATGCCGGCTGCTATGGCATGGTGGGCGGCCAGGCCCTGGATATCACCTATACGGGACAGGCGCCGGACCGCGCGCTGATCGAACGGATGCAGACGGGCAAGACCGCCGCGCTTTTCCAGGCGGCGGTGACGGCCGGGCTGATCCTGGCCGGTGCAGATGAGAAACAGCAGGCGGCGGGGTCAGAATACGGGCTCGGCCTCGGACGGGCTTTTCAGATCATCGACGACCTGCTGGACCTGAACAGCGACGCTGCCATGCTGGGCAAAACACCGGGCAAGGATCTTGCCGCCGGCAAGCTGACCTGGCCCGCAGCCGTAGGCGAACGGCAGGCCCGGGAGGACGCCCGCATCTGGACCGAACGCGCTGTCGACGCCCTCGCGCCTTTCGGAAAAAACGCCGGTTTCCTCCGCGAAACCGCGCTGCGCGCGCTGAACCGTATCCGTTGACAACAGGAGAAGAACCGTGAACATTTTCGAGGCCCTCTGGGCGAACCGGCCGCTGGTCTGCGCGATCTGCGCCTGGATGCTGGCGCAGATCCTCAAGTTTTTCCTGTATTCCTTCATCGAGAAAACCGTCAGCTGGCGGCGGCTCTGGGGTTCCGGCGGCATGCCCAGCTCCCACACCGCTTTCACGCTGGCGCTCGCTATAGCGATCGGCCTGACGGAGGGCTTCAACACCGCTGCTTTCGCCATCGCTTTTGCCCTGATGGGCATCGTCGTATACGACGCCATGGGCGTCCGCTATGAGACGGGCAAGCAGGGCGCGGTCATCAACCAGATCCTCAACGAACTCTTCGTGGAGGGCAAGCCGCTGACGGACGAACGGCTCAAGGAGCTGGTCGGACACTCCCCCATCGAGGTGCTCGGCGGCGCGCTGACCGGCATCATCGTTATTCTGATCTTCTATTTGTAAGGAGGAACGAGACCTATGATGGACCAATTTCTGGAGCAGGTAGCCACCAAACGCAGCTCGGGCATTCAGTCGCTGATGATCGCTTTTTCCTGGGTCGTGATGGGCATCTCCGCGATTTACGGCATGCTGCTGTTTTCGCAGATCACCTTCGCGTTTGCCGAAAGCACTACTGCAGGCATCGTGCAGATCGTGGCCAGCGTCATCTTCCTGGGCAGCGCCGTACTGATCTGGCTGTTCAAGGACCGGCTGCGCACGGAATATGAATACACCTTCACCAACGGCACCCTGGATTTCGCAGCCGTGTTCAACAACAACAAGCGCAAGGCCCTGGGCACCATGAACCTGAAGAACATCAAGGCCTGCGGCAAGGTCGCCTCCGGCTCCTTCAACCGCTACATCAACATGCAGGGGCTCAAGCGTTCCAACTGGTTCGTGAACCGTGAAGCCGACCTCTTCTACATCTACTTTGAGAAGGATAACAGCAAGCGCATCATCATCATGGAACCCAACGAGGAAATGGAGAAGCTGATCCGCGGCGCGGTACCGCAGGGCGCGTATCAAGTGAACTGAGATGATCTATCTGGATAACAGCGCGACGACGCGTGTCTGCGACGCCGCTGTAAAGGCTGCTGAAGCCTGCATGACGGAAGGGTTCTTTAACCCTTCCGCCCTCTATATGCCCTCCATGGCGGTGGAGAAGGATATGAACGCCTGCCGGGACGCGATCCTGCGCGCCCTTGACGCCGGCGGCGACGCCCGGGTGGTCTTTACCTCCGGCGGCACCGAGGCAGACAACCTGGCCATCCTGGGCGGCATGGAGCACATGCGCGGGGGACGCGTCCTCTACTCGGCGGGAGAGCATCCCGCCGTACGCGAAGCCTGCGAGCAGCTGAAAAACCTCACCGCCGGGGAGATTCCCCTCGCCGCTGACGGCCGCGTGCGCCTGGACCGGCTGGAAGAAATGCTCACCCCGGATACCAGGCTGATCTGCGTGATGCAGGTCAACAACGAGACCGGCGCGGTCATGCCCATCGGCGAAATCGCGAAGCTGCGCGACAGGCTCTGCCCGGAAGCGGTGCTGCATGTCGACGGTGTTCAGGGCTTCCTGCGCGTGCCGTTTTCCATGCGGGAGACCGGCGCGGACAGCTACGCGCTATCCGGACACAAGATCCACGCGCCAAAGGGCGTCGGCGCCCTGGTATACCGTCCCCGGCTGCGGCTGAACCCGCGCCAGGTGGGCGGCGGACAGGAAAAAGCCCTGCGCTCCGGCACGGAAAACACCCCCGGCATCGCGGGGCTGCGCGCAGCCATCGAAGCCTGGCCGAAAGACGCGGATATCCGCACCCTCAAATGCCTGCTGTTCGATTCTCTGAAGGCCGCCATCCCCGACGCGGTGTACAACGGCCCGGATCCGGCGTCGCCCCTGTCCGCACCGCACATCCTGAACGCCTCCCTGCCGCCCGTGCGCAGCGAGACCATGCTCTACGCCCTGGCGGGCGACGGTATACTGGTAGGCATCGGCTCCGCCTGCTCCTCCCACAAGCAGAAGGTCTCCCGCGTGCTCCGGGCGATGGGGCTGAACGGGCTCCGGGCGGAAAGCGCCCTGCGCTTCTCCCTCTGCCCCTATAATACAGAAGACGAAATGAAAGCCGCCGCGGCCACCGCCGCCAGGCACTATGACCTGTTGAAAAAATACACCCGCCGATAGAAAGGAATCCCATGGAACAGCTGCTGTTGGTACGTTACGGAGAGATCTATCTGAAAGGCCTGAACCGGCCTTATTTCCTGAAGGCGCTGGTGAACCGCGTCCGCGAGGCGGTCGGCCCCGCCGGCGGCAAGGTATGGCTCAAGGACGCCCGCATTTTCGTGGGCGATATCACCGATATGGACGACTGTGTCCGCCGTGTGACCAAGGTCTTCGGCGTGCATTCCGTATGCCCCGCCGTACGGCTGGACAAGGCGGATTTTGAAGCCGTCTGCGCCCAAGCGGCCCAGATGATGGAAGGCCTGGCCGGCACCTTCAAGGTGGAGGCGCGGCGCTCCGACAAGCGCTATCCCATGGACTCCCCGCAGATCAACGCCGAAGTGGGCGGCTATATCCTGGAGCACTGCCCGGGCCTTACGGTGGACGTGCACCATCCCGACCACGTGATGAGCGTGGAGATCCGCGACCAGGCCTACCTGTACGTCCGGGTGATTCCCGGCGCGGGCGGGATGCCCGTGGGCACCGGCGGCAAGGCCGCACTGCTGCTCTCCGGCGGCATCGACAGCCCTGTGGCGGGCTATATGATCGCCAAGCGCGGCGTGGAACTGTGCGCGGTGCACTTCTGGTCCTTCCCCTACACCAGCGAGCGGGCGAAGGAAAAGGTGATCGACCTGGCGCGTATCCTCAGTGAAAGCAGCTGCGGCATCCGCGTGCATGTCGTTCCCTTCACCGATATCCAGCTGCAGATCCACGAGAAATGCCCGGAGGACTACACCACACTGATCATGCGCCGCTACATGATGCGCATCGCCGAGCGGATCGCGGTACAGGAAGGCGCGGAAGCCCTGATCACCGGCGAGAGCATCGGCCAGGTGGCCAGCCAGACCATGACCGCCCTGAACATGACCAACCAGGTGGTCAGCATGCCCGTTTTCCGTCCCCTGATCGGGTTCGACAAGATCGACATCATCCGTTACGCCGAGAAGATCGGCACCTATGAGACCTCCTGCCTGCCCTACGAGGACTGCTGCACGGTCTTTACCCCGCGCCATCCCGCCACCCATCCGAAACTGGAGAAGATCCTCCAGGGCGAAGCCGCGCTGGACGGCGAAAAACTGATCACGGAAGCGCTCGCGGCCACGGAAGTCGTAACCCTGCCGGAACGGGAATGAACATGCGGTTCACGATTTCCGAACAGGCGGCGCAGGCCATGCGCGCCCTCGAAGCCGCCGGCTATGAGGCTTATCTCGTCGGCGGCTGCGTGCGTGACGACCTGATGGGTATCCCGCCCCACGACTACGACATCACCACCAATGCCCTGCCGGAAGACATCAAGCGGGTGTTTTCCGGCTGCCATCTGGTGCTGGACGGGGAAAAGCACGGCACCGTTTCCCCCGTGATCGGCGGAAGCATGATCGAGATCACCACCTTCCGCGCCGACGGAGCTTACTCGGACGGCCGGCATCCGGACGAGGTGCATTTCTCCAGCCGGCTGTCAGACGACCTCTGCCGCAGGGATTTCACCGTCAACGCCATGGCCTGGTCGGAGCGTACCGGACTGGTGGACCTGTTCGGCGGCGCGGCGGACCTGGAGCATGGCTGCCTGCGGGCCGTGGGCGAACCGCGGGAACGCTTTCAGGAGGACGCCCTGCGCATCCTCAGGGGCATGCGCTTCGCCTCCCGGCTGGGCTTTGCCCTGGAGGAAAACACCGCGAAGGCCATGCACGACCTGGCGCCCCGGCTGGAGCAGATCAGCCGGGAACGCATTTTCACCGAGCTGACAGGCGTCCTGCAGGGCGAGCACGCCATGAGCGTGCTGTCCGGGTTCCACGATGTGCTGTTCACGGTGGTGCCCGAGCTTTTCCCCCTCTACATGTGCCCCCAGAAGAGCGTATACCATATCTACGACGTGTGGGAGCATACGCTGCACGTGGTGGACGCCATCCGGCCACGCACGGCGGTGCTCACATGGAGCGCCCTGCTGCACGACTGCGGCAAGCCTCAGACCCGTATGCGCGACCGGAAGGGCTACGACCACTACCCCCAGCACCAGGCTGCCGGGGCGCGGCTGGCGGAGCGTATCCTCCTGTCCCTGAAGGTATCCAACGCCTTCCTGAAGGACGTGTGCACCCTCGTCACGTACCATGACGACAAGGTGAACGCTCAGACTGCCAAACCGCTCATGTACAAGGTGGGGCCGGAGCGCTTCGAATCGCTGGTCAGCCTGCGCCGGGCGGACCTGCTGGCCCACGCGCCGCGGGTCATGAAGGAACTGAGCGCCCTGGACGACGCGATGGACAGGTACCATATGGCCGTGGAACGCCATGAATGCGTCAGCCTTAAAGACCTGGCCGTCAACGGCGACGATATGATGGCGCTGGGCTACAGGGGGCCGGAGATCCGCGAAGCGCTGGAAAACCTGCTGCAGGCAGTGCTGAAAGACGAAATAAAGAACGAGCGGGATCCGCTCATGCAAAAAGCGGCGGCGCGCTGACGCGCCGCCGCTCTTTTGCTGATGCTTACTGCCATGGTGTGTAGATCCGTACGACCAGCACGGGATCGTTGAACTCGTTGAAGGCCGCATAGACGTCCATTGAGCTGAACCCGACCTCATCGGTGTTCATGGCGTCCAATAGGTCCCTGCCGCTGCGCAGGACCGGCTTATCCAGCGCATCAGCGGTCTTGGGTGCAACGCGGTCGATGAAGCAGGTATACTCGTTCAGTTCCGCCGTCACGGTCCCCAGATTGATCTGCGGGTGCTCGTCATTGGTACCCACCTGGACGTACTCGTTATGGCCGTTCTTTTCGAACAGCAGTTCGTCCGCGGCTCCTGCGTTCAGGACGATCGTATCCTCGTAATCCGCGAAGGGACCCACGGTGCTCACCGTGTACTCCCCGCCGCCCGTCATGATCCTGTCGCCGGGCTTCAGGCCTTCGATGGCCTCCGCCGGGAAGGTCTCGGTTTCATATACGGTGATACTCACCTTGCCGTTGCTCGCGTCCTTCATGTCCGCCAGCAGATACCGGCCCTCCAGACGGTCGATGCTGACCGTCGGCGCATTGGGCTGAACCACTGTTTCCGCCGCCGCGGACGGCAAAAGCGATTGCCCAACCGGAAAGAGGGAAAAACGTATGGCATTCGGACAAATGTATTTTATCAACGGCACCGCTTACGCGGGAAAATCCACCATGGTGAAGCTGCTTGCGGAGAAACACGGCGGCATCGCCTGTGAAGAGAATTACCATAACCGGCTGCTGGACGGGCTGAGCAAAGAGGCTTTCCCCTGCCTGACCTATACCAGAGATCTGGCTGACTGGCACGATTTCATCCGCAGAACGCCGGAGGAATACGAAGCCTGGTATGACGGCGTCAGCAGGGAATGCGAGGTCCTGGAACTCAGGATTCTGGAAGATTTGAGCAGGCAGGACAAGCCGGTCTTTGTGGATACCAACATCTCCGTGGAGACGCTGAAAGCCGTCGCCGCGCCGGGGCACGTGCTGATCATGCTGGCGGATCCGGAGATCTCGGTGCGCCGCTTTTTTGAACGCCCCGACCGGGAAAAGCAGTTTCTGTACCGGCTGATCATGGAAGAGCCCGATCCGGAAAAAGCGATGGAGAATTACCGACAGGGCCTTAAGCGCATCAACTCCCTGGAAAGATACGACCGCTTTCTGCATTCCGGCTTTCCCGTGATCCTGCGGGACGAAAACAGAAGCATCGAAAAAACGCTCTCCCTTGTCGAGAAAGCGTTTGGACTGGGCTGACGATCCGAAACTATTTCCCCAGCGCTTTGAACATCCAGCCCTTGTAGGCCTCCACGCCGGGCTGGTCGAAGGGGTTCACGCCCAGGATCGCGCCGGAGAGATAGCAGGCAAACTGAAAGAAGTAAAACAGTTCGCCGAAATGGTAAGCGTCGACCGCGCCGGTCTCCAGGATGACGCAGGGCATCTTCGCGCTGTGAGCAGCCACGGTCGCCCCGAAGGCCGCCCGGTTGATGTCCCAGAAATCCTTTCCGTCCAGATAGCCGAAATGATCCTGCTTTCCGTCCGGATGGATGACCAGATGATCCGTGGGCGTCTGCACGTCCAGGAAGGTCTCGAACATCAGAGGCGTGCCGTCCTGCAGGTACTGGCCCACAGCGTGGAGCTCCTCGGAATACTCCGCCGCCGCCGGGAAGATGCCTTTGCCGTCCTTGCCTTCGCTCTCGGCGAACAGCTGCACCCACCACTTATTGAACCAGCGGAACTGCGGCTCGAAGCTCGCCAGCATCTCCACGCTGTAGCCCTGCCGGTTGTACAGGTTGCGCAGCACGGCATAGCGCAGGGCCGGATTGTCCTCCGCGCCGGTCTCGTGAAGCAGCTTCGCCATGTCCCTGCCGCCCTGTACCAGCGCCCTGATATCGATGCCCGCCACCGCCATGGGCAGGAGCCCCACATAGCTGAAGGCGCTGTAGCGTCCGCCCACGTCGGTGGGGAAGGGAACGAAGGTATAGCCCTCGCCCGCGCACAGCTTTTCCAGGGACGAGCCGTAGGTGCCGGTGCAGATCGTCCGTGCGGCAGCCTCCTGCGGGCTGTATTTTTTTGCCATCGCCTCCCGCAGGATTCGGAAGGAGGAGCCGGGCTCCAGCGTCTCAAAGTTCTTCGCGATACAGTCGATGGTATAGTCCCGTCCCTCCAGGCTGCGCAGCATCCTGTTGAGCGCATGGGGAGAGAGGGTGTTCCCGGCATAAACGATTTCCGGCCCGCTGCCGTCCGCCAGCGCTTCGATGACGCTGCGGGCGGCATTGTTGCTTCCGCCCACGCCCACGAGGACGAAGGCATCGCTGTTTCCGCGCACCCCGGCGGCAAGGGCCTCGATCTCGTCCAGCCACTTGTCCCCAGCCCACCGGTCCAGGTCCAGCCAGCCCTGGCTGTCAGCGTATCTGCTTTCCCCCGCCTGGGCCTTTTTCAGGATGCGTTCCGTGGCCTTCATAGCGCC
>JBGUIY010000115.1:0-4886 GCA_045113475.1 Christensenellales bacterium
CGCATATAAGGCAAAGCAGTCGGAAAACCTGCTCTCATGACCCTTCCACGATCGGATCGGACGAACTTCAGGCCGCTTGTCTTATAAAGATAAGCGGCCTTTTTCTATGCCTGTGAGGTGAACGCTATGTTGGAAATCAAAGGAAAAGTGAATACCGCGGTCTGCTATGCCAAGGTAATCGAGGACGAGGCCATCCGGCAGATCCAACGCATCTGCGATTATCCCATGGCCGAAGGCAGCCGGATCCGCATCATGCCGGACGTACACGCCGGAAAGGGCTGCACCATCGGCACCACCATGACGATCACCGACAAGGCCGTGCCCAACGTGGTGGGCGTGGACATCGGCTGCGGCATGTATACCGTGCGCCTGGAACAGCGGGAGATCGACCTGGAAAGGCTGGACGAGGCCGCCCATTACATCCCCTCCGGCAAGCGGGCCTGGGAGAGCCGGCAGGAACGCTTTGACCTGACGGAGCTGCGCTGCTTCCGCGAACTGAAGGAGACCCCCTATCTGGAACGCAGCCTGGGCACGCTGGGCGGCGGCAACCACTTCGTCGAGATCGACGAAGCGGCAGACGGTACCAAGTATCTGGTGGTCCACTCCGGCTCCCGCAACCTGGGCAAGCAGGTGGCGGAATACTACCAGCAGCTGGCCATCGACCTGAACAAGGGCAAGGAGGAGTATTTCGCCAGGCGCGACGCGCTGATCGCGGAATACAAGGCTGCCGGACGCAGGCGCGAGATCCAAAAGGCGCTGAAGGCGCTGCACTGGAGCCGCCGCGAGACCACGATCCCCGAGGACCTGTGCTTCGTCTACGGCAAGTATCTGGAGGATTACCTCTTCGACGTGGAGATCTGCCAGCGCTTTGCGCGCCGCAGCCGGGAGAAGATGGCGGAGATCCTGACCGCGCGCAGCGGCTTGACCCCCCTGGAGGCCTTCCACACCATCCACAATTACATCGACACGGAGGAAATGATCCTCCGGAAGGGCGCCATCGCCGCCCACAAGGGGGAAAAGGTGCTGATCCCCATCAACATGCGGGACGGCAGCGTGCTCGCCGTGGGCAAGGGCAACCCGGAATGGAACTGCTCCGCCCCCCACGGCGCGGGCCGCATCATGTCCAGAACGGCGGCCAGGGCCAGCCTGGATCTGGCGGAATACCGCCGGGAGATGGCGGGCGTCTACTCCACCTCCGTCAGCGAAGCGACCATCGACGAAGCGCCCATGGCCTACAAGTCCCTGGCGGACATCCTCGACGTGATCGAAGAGACCGTCCGCGTCATCGAAGTTTTGAAGCCCATTTACAACTTTAAGGCCAACTGAGCCGGCTCCGCTCCGGCTCAGTGCCGGAACAGGAGCGAAAGAAAATGAATCGCATACCGGTCATCGACATGACCGCAACCGGAAGGAACATCGACCGGCTCCGCAGGGAGGCCGGTCTGACGGTGCGCCAGCTGCAGGCCGTCTTCGGCTTCAGCACGCCCCAGGCCATCTACAAGTGGCAGCGGGGCGACACCATGCCCACCCTGGACAACATCGTGGCGCTGGCCGCCGTGTTCGGCGTGACCGTGGAGGACATCCTGGTTTATCAGAGCTACGTCCCGATCCGCGGGATCGCATAAGGAGCCGGGCGCGGTGCTTGAATCAGCGGCGGCTTCGTCATTTGCATACTTCTCCTTTGCTTTCCGCTTCATCTGCTTTCCGCGAAGGCATAGGCCTCCCCCACCCAGGCCATCAGCTCGTCGTCCAGCTCCTCCGCCCTGCTGAGGACGAAATGGTGGGTCCAGCGGCCCGGATAGGGCTCCGTTTTCACCGCCGCACGGGGCGATCCCAGCGGCGCAGGCAGCCCCAGGGTCAGCGTCATCCAACCTGCCGGAAGCTCCGCCTTCCGCTTCACCCGCGCAAAGGAAACGCAGGCGAACACGCGCCGGTTATAAAAGGTGATCTGGGTCTTCTGCACGCGCTTGTTCACATTGGGGAAGGTCTCGTAAAGGCGCTCCTCCAGGATCCGGTACAGCTCCAGCGCATCCGGATGCCCATTGAAAAACAGCAGGGTATCCCCGTCTGGCTCTCCCATGGTCCGCCTCCTTCCTCCTGTGGATGTCTTCAGTCAATGCCGCGTTAGTTCGCGGCATTGACTATATTTTAATTATAAGCGGCGCCTGAAAACAATGCAATCCCCGCCAGGGGACTCCCTTCGCCCCCCGAGCCCTGCCGTTCCTCCGGCTGCGCCCTCATATTTCTGCATTGTTATTCAGGAACACTACATGTTATTCGTCAAAAGATTCAAATGATTAAATCATCAATTTAATGCTTTACAAAGCAACGCAGGTCTGTATATAATGTTTATAATCAGATAAAACCGTGTCAGAAATCAGGTAGAATCGAAAATATGGAAAGGAAGCGAAAGGTATGAAAAAGCGGATACTGAGTATTCTTCTGGCTGCGGTCCTGCTGGTCTGCCTGCTGCCCTTGACGGCCCTGGCAGACACGGAGGTGGAAGCATTCAACCTGGTGCTGATGCCTCCGGAGACCGGATACTATCCGTCGGAAGCCCGCGCAGCCGAGGATGAGTATCACTACTCCACGTCCTGGCTCTCCCTGCACGTCCAGAATGCAAAGACCGTCTGGATCTATCTGGACGAATACAACGTAGAGCAGACCATCGCCTATCCGGAAGTCTTAAAACCGGAAACAGTATACACGGCGCGCATCACTCTGGAGCTCTATACCGGGTATAAATTTTCCGATCCCCCGCAGATTACTCTGATGAAGGAAACGCCGGACTTTGAGGAGTGGGATCCGGCGCAGCCCTGGCGCGTGGTCATCAAAAAGACCTATCCCGCCACAGCGCCGCTGGCTCCCATCGAAAAGGCAGCGGTGACGGCCATTGCGCCTGTCTACGGCGGCAACGCCAATAACTATGCCGACTGCGATTCCGGGGAACCCTACACGGTGGCAGGCGCGACATGGTACAACAGCCTCCACCTGGCGCTGGCGCCCATGGAAACCTTCTATGACCAGACTTACACCCTGACCGTGACGCTGAAGGCCAACGACTATGCGCAGTTCACCTCCGACCTCAAAGCGGAGGACTGCGTGGTGAATCCGGACTGGCTGGGAGATGGCAAGCACGCCTCCGCCGTCCGCATCCTTTCCCCCAGCGAAGCGGAGCTGGATTTTGTCTGGACCGTTCCCCCACCGGTCGATTTCTTCGAGCTCTATGCCAATGAACAAGCATACGGGGAGCATCCGATCTTGTATGCTTGGGCCGATATGGGCGTCGGCTACGAGGTCAGGGAAACAAAGTGGTATGACGAATCGGACTACCGCTTCCTGGACTCCGAGGATGTGCTGGACCTGAGTCACTACTATCATCTGGAGATCGAGGTCTATCCCGCCGAGGGCTACGTCCTGTCCTCCGACGTGAGCGCGACCCTGAACGGGGTCGGCGCTTACAGCGTTCAGTATTTCGGGGATCACGTCCTTGTGCTGACGGACGCCCCTGTGAAGATGGCAACGCCGATCCAGGAGGCGGACGTGATCTACCTCGATCCCGTGAGCATCGGCGCCAGCGCCAGCGAACTTGCCGAGGTGCCTCCCTCCGTGAATTACGACATTTGGGACATTGCCTGGTACGACGAATCGGACCACATGATCTCCGAATTCTATTTTGAGGACGGGAAGACCTATACTCTGAAGATCACCCTGCACCCCTACTCTGGCTATGCCTTTGCCCCGGACGCCGTATTCCGGTTCAACGGCGAGGCGGTCCCCTCCCAGGAGGTCGGGAACAACCGTCTCCTCATCAAGACCTATTCGCTGAGCTCCTGGAGCCCCACCGTGCTGCCCGAGCTCTTCTATGACCTCACCGGCTATGTGGGACCCGGAGACGTCTCCGTGGAGAAGGACACGCTGCGCGCTTTTGGCAGCGATGGCAGCATCCTGATCCGGGAAGCGGGCGGCGCTGTATACTGCGACCTGGACAAGGACGGAACAGAGGATATCTGCTGCGGCCCGTTCTCGGCGGAGGATCCCGGCGTCGAGTCCATCTTTTTGCTGGACAGCCGCTCCCTCAGCGGAGAAGTGAAGTTCACCGTGGGCAGTGCGGGGAAGGACTATCTGAAAGCCAAGTCGGCTTCCGCCTATTATGAGAGCATCCGTTTCCTCCTGCCGGACCTGGTTTGGAACATCGCCTTTGACGCAAACGGCGGCAGCGGCTCTATGGCAGACGCCACGGTGGTCCGAGGCTCCGCCTACACCCTTCCCGCCTGCGCCTTCACCGCCCCCGAGGGCAAGGAATTTGACAAGTGGGACCTGGGCGCCCCCGGCGCCTCGGTCTCCGTTACGGGCGATCTGACCGTCAAAGCGCTCTGGAAGGACAAGCCCGCGGAGAGCTGGACCGTCAGCTTCTATGCAAACGGCGGCAGCGGCTCCATGGCCAACGTCAGCGTGGAGAAGGACACCTACTACACCCTCCCCGCCTGCACCTTCACCGCTCCCGAAGGCAAGGAATTCGACAGGTGGGACGAAGGCGCACCCGGCGCGAAGATCCTGGTCACCGAGGACCTGGTCATCGTGGCCATCTGGAAGGATAAGTCCGCGGAAGAAAAGAAAAACCCCTTCGTGGACGTCTTCGACGACGACTACTATTATGACGCGGTGCTGTGGGCCTACTACGCCGATCCCCAGGTGACGACCGGCATCGACGCCACTCACTTCGGCCCCGACGACACAGTGACCCGGGGCCAGGCGGTGACCTTCCTCTGGCGCGCCATGGGCTGCCCGGAGCCCAGCTCCAAGGTCAGCCCCTTTGAGGACGTGACGGAGGGCAAATATTACTACAAGGCGGTCCTCTGGGCGGTGGAAAAGGGCATCACCAA
>JBGUIY010000116.1:0-2757 GCA_045113475.1 Christensenellales bacterium
GGCCAAGCGCTTCCTGTCCCGCATCGAAGAACCGGAGAAGAACTGGAAATTCAGCGGCAGCGACTTTGAGGAGCGGGCCTATTGGGACGCCTACCAGGAAGCCTTTGAAAGCGCGATCAACGCCACATCCACGGAGCACTGCCCCTGGTATGTCGTCCCTGCTGACCACAAGTGGTATATGCGCTATGTGGTCTCCGAGATCATTCTGGCCACGCTGAAGGATATGGACCCGCAGTATCCGGAAGTGACGGAGGAACGGCTGGCTACCTTTGCAAAATATCGGGAAGAACTGCTGAAGGAGCTTCCGGAGGACTACGTTCCGAAACCGGCGAAGGACAAGAAAAAGAAAGACAAAAAGAAAAAGGCTTCCAAAAAGAACGGATAAGCATACGACGGGCAGAGGATGATCCTCTGCCCGTCGATTCCTTTTCACTTGCTGAGCCGTTCCCGGCTCAGTGCTTCTGTTACAGGTTGTTCTCCGTCCGGGAGATCAGGTCATTCTGACAGTCCGTGCTAAGCTCCACAAAGTAGGCGCTGTAACCCGCGATCCGCACGATCAGGTCCTTGTATTCCTTCGGCGCCTTCTGGGCCGCGCGCAGCACGTCCGCGGAGACCACGTTGTACTGCACCTCCATGCCGCCGCTGGCAAAGTAGGCGTAGGTCATCTCCCGCAGCTTTTCGGAGCTGTCCTCGCCGTTGAGGGCCGAGGGATGGATCTTCAGGTTCACCGCAAGCCCGTCCATATACTTGGTGTGGTCGTAGCATACGGAGGATTCGAACACCGCCGTGGGGCCGTTCCGGTCGCGGCCCTGCACCGGGGAAGCCGCGTCTGCAATGGGCTGGCCCGTCTTCCGCCCGTCGGGCGTGGCCCAGGTGGTGTAGCCCTGGGTGACGTGGTCGGAAGCGCCGTACATGCCCGCCTTGTAGTTGTCGGTGCGGGTGCTGTAACACAGCTTGCAGGCATTGTAATAGGTGTCAGCGATCCACTTCATTTCCATGTCCGCATAGGGATCGGCGTTGCCGTAGTGGGGGACCTCGTTGATGATCTGCTGGCGCAGGACCTCGTAGCCCTCCCAGTTGGCCATCACCGCGTCGTAAAGCTCCCGGGTGGTGCAGCGCTTCTTGTCGAAGCACATGTACTTGATGGCGGTCAGGCTGTCTGCGATGGTGGCCAGGCCTGTGGCCGTGCCGCCGTAGGAATTGTATTTGCAGCCGCCCCAGGTGCAGTCCTTGCCGGACTCCATGCAGCCCTCCATGCTGATGGAGATGAGCACCTCCGTGCCGAAATACTGCTGCAGCAGGTCCGTATAATTGTCGATGGAAACCTGCAGCGTCATGAGATACTCCACCATCTTCTTCATGGCCTCGCGGACCTCTTCGATGGAGTTCATCTCATACAGGAAGCCGGTGTGCAGGCGGCTCTGGGCGCCGTTGAAGGGGTTGCGGCCGTCGTTGATGGCCATGTCGAATACGACGCCGTAGTTCAGGCTGGAATAGGGGGCCGTGTTGCCGTTGGAGCAGGGATACTCCATGCCGGGTCCCACGATCTCCTGGCAGCCCAGTATGGCATACTGCCTGGCGTCCTCCAGGGTGTAGCCGTTCTCCCGCATGAGGCCGGGGATGATCACGTCGTCGTTCTGGAACAGGGGCAGGCCGCCCACCAGCTTCGTGGTCTCGATGGCCAGGTCCCACAATTCCTTGGGCGTGGTCTTGCAGACGCGCATGGAGATGGTGGGGTCATGGAGCTTCAGGCGGGCGATGGATTCCAGCACCATGTAGCTGATGGGATTGGTGGCGTCGGTCCCGTCGGCGTTCTGCCCGCCGATGGTGGTGTGCTGATAGCTGTTGGCGCCGATCATGTGGACGAGGAGCTGGGGGCCGCCCGCATAAAGATTGTTGACCTTCAGGAAATAGGCGTCCACGATCTCCTGGGCCTGATCCTCGGTGAGAAGGCCGCTTTCAATGTCGTGCTTATATTGGGCATAGGTGAACTGGTCGAACCGCCCGATGGAAAAGGCCACACAGTTGTTGGCGTACATCAGCAGCGTATACATCAGGGATGCCTGGCAGGCTTCCCAGAAGGTGCGGGCCGGATTTACGGAGATCCAGTACAGACCGTCGGCCATCTTCTCCAGCTCCGCTTTGCGGGCGGGGTCGGCGCATGTCTTGGCCTTTTCCAGCACCGCGTCGCCGTAGCGGCGGATGTAGGTGGTGCAGGCGTCGCAGTTCATGACCACGGCGGAGTAGAACAGATACTTCCGGGAGTCGTCCCCCATGATGTTGCCGTAATGGGCGTCCAGCCAGTCCTGCGCCTGCTTCCGGATGGCGCCGTAGCCCACGTTGATGATCTTGTGGTGTCCGGCGATCAGGTGCCCGGGGCGGCAGCCGATCAGGTGCTTCATGAAGATGCTGTGCTTGGTAGCGCCCAGCTGCTTGAGCTCTTCCAGCCCTTCCGGGGCCCAGCCGTCGCCGCAGCAGTCAAAGGTGCGGCCCTTCCAGAAATCCTGTATGCTGCGGATGTTCTCCACATCCTCGGGAGAGGCGCAGAGCCGCAGGTCTTCGGTCTCGGGATTGTGGTACAGGCCGTCCTCCTGCAGGGTCCACTCGCCCTTGTCGATGCCTTCGATGATGAAGCCCAGGCCCTCGCTGGCTTCGGGGTGATGGGGATGACTGCTCATATAGCGCCCGCGGTTGCCCACGAGAACGTCGTCGTCCTCCACCCGCAGCGTCAGGCGCTCGGCCAAATACAGGAGCTGG
>JBGUIY010000117.1:0-5619 GCA_045113475.1 Christensenellales bacterium
CCTGAACAACGTGGTGGACGCCGCGAAGGCCGTGGACGCCCCCATCCCGCTGACCCAGAGCGTGCTCGAGATGATGAAGGTCCTGCACCACGACGGCGACGGCGCCTGCGACCACAGCGCCCTGCTCAAGTACTACCAGAAGCTGACCGGCGAAGTGCTGCACCATTGACCGGCGCGAAGCGCGGAGCAATGTGAACGGGAAAGAGAGGGAGCAGGAGGCAGGAAGCACTGACGTTTTCATCGCTTTCCCCTTTCCGGCTCCTCCCTCCTGCTTTTTCCTCTCCCTTTCCCCCTCGTTTCCCTATTGGAGGATATCAACATGAAGCTCTTATTTGCCCCCGACTCCTTCAAGGGGTCATTGACCGCCATTCAGATCACTGACATACTGGAAAAGGTCGCCGCGCGGCACTTTCCGGGCGCTGACACGGTATCCATCCCGGTGGCGGACGGCGGCGAAGGCACCACGGACGCGCTGCTGCGGGCTGACTTCGGCCAGCGGTTCCGCATTCCCGTGACCGGCCCGCTGTTTGAGAAGGAAGACGCGATCTGGGGTATGCTCGGCGACGGCGAGACTGCCGTGATGGAAATGGCGCAGGCCAGCGGCCTGCCCTATGTGGCGGAAGCGCACCGCGACCCCCGCAACACGACTTCCGTCGGTACCGGCGAGCTGATCCGCAACGCCATCCAGCGGGGCGCGACCAAGATCCTGATCGGCATCGGCGGCAGCGCCACCAACGACGGCGGCATAGGCATGCTGACTGCGCTGGGCGCGAAGTTCACCGACAAGGACGGGCAGGAGGTCTCCCCCGTCGGCGGCAGCCTGATCAAGGTCGCACACGCGGACTTTTCCGGCCTGATGCCGCAGCTCCGGGACGTTGAGATCACCGTGATCTGCGACGTGACCAATCCCCTGCTGGGCGAATCCGGCGCGACCTGGATCTACGGCCCGCAGAAGGGCGCGACGCCCGCCATCCGCGACGAGCTCGAGGAAGGCATGGCCAACTACGCTAAGGTCGTATCCGAAACCGTCGGGCGCGACATCGCCGGCTTCCCCGGCGCGGGCGCTGCCGGCGGCCTCGGCGCCGCTTTGGGCGGCGTGCTGCAGGCGAAGCTCAAGAGCGGCATCGACGCGGTGCTTGAGGCCGTGCGCTTCGACCAGAAACTCGAAGGCGTCGACCTGGTCGTCACCGGCGAAGGCCGCATCGACGGCCAGTCCGTGCGCTTCGGCAAGGTCCCCGTCGGCGTGGCCAAGCGCTGCGCCGCCCGGAACATTCCCGTGATCGCCATCGTGGGCGGCATCGGCGACGGTGCCGAAGGCCTGTTCGATATTTGCGAGAGCACCATCCAGACCACCGTTTCCGGCCCCATGTCCCTGCAGGCTGCCATGGAGAACGCCGCGGTCCTCTACGAGAACGCCGCGGACAGGGTCTTCAGGGCAGTCCGGATCGGCATGAACATGAAGAACTGAACTAAATTAACCCCAAATCACAAAGGAGGCGTTTCAATATGATCCCGAAGGTCGTAAAGATGGACGTCTATCCCGTTGCGGGACATGACTCCATGGAGCTGAATCTGTCCGGTGCGCACGCGCCGTACTTCACCAGGAACGTCGTCGTTCTGGAAGATTCCACCGGCAACCTGGGCGTGGGCGAAGTGCCCGGCGGCCAGAAGATCACCAAGGCCCTGGAAGACGTCAAGGACCTGGTGCTGGGCACCAGCATCGCCGATTACAAGGGCACCCTGAACAAGGTGCGCGCCTGGCTGAACGCCAACATCAAGGACGACGTGCGCGGCCTGCAGACCTTTGACCTGCGCACCGGCGTGCACGTGGTGACCGCCATCGAAGCGCCTCTGCTGGACCTGCTGGGCAAGTACCTGGAAGTTCCCGCCGCCGCGCTCATGGGCGACGGCATCCAGCGCGAGCGCGTCCGCTTCCTGAGCTACCTGTTCTACATCGGCGACCGTCATAAGACCGACCTGCCCTACATGGGTGAGGAAAACAGCGACTGCACCTGGTACCGCCTGCGCAACGAGGAAGCCCTGACTCCCGACGCCATCGTGGAACTGGCCAAGGCCACCGTGGAAAAGTACGGCTTTGAAGACTTCAAGCTCAAGGGCGGCGTGCTCGCTCCCAGGGAAGAAGTCAAGGCCGTGACCGCCATCAAGAAAGCCTTCCCCAACGCCCGCGTGGACCTGGACCCCAACGGCTGCTGGAGCCTGAAGGAAGCGCTGGAAGTCGCGCCGGACCTGAAGAACGTCCTCGCCTACATGGAAGACCCCTGCGGCGCTGAAGAAGGCTTCTCCGGCCGCGAAGTGATGGCCGAGTTCCGCAAGGCCACCATGATGCCCACCGCCACCAACATGATCAACACCGACTGGCGCCAGATGTGCCACACCATCGCCCTGCAGAGCGTGGATATCCCGCTGGCGGACCCGCACTTCTGGACGATGAACGGCTCCGTGCGCGTGGGCCAGCTGTGCAACGATTTCGGCCTCATGTGGGGCTGCCACAGCAACAACCACTTCGACATCAGCCTCGCGATGGTGGTGCAGTGCGCCGCCGCGATCCCGGGCAAAATGAACGGCATCGACACCCACTGGATCTGGCAGGAGGGCCGCGAGCGCCTGACCAAGGAGCCCATGCAGATCGTGGACGGCTGCATCGAGCTGCCGAAGAAGCCCGGTCTGGGCATCGACGTGGACCTGGAGCAGGTCAAGAAAGGCAACAAGCTCTACCTCGAGAACTGCCTCGGCGCCCGCAACGACGCCATCGGCATGCAGTACCTGATCCCCGGCTGGAAGTTCGACAACAAGAAGCCCTGCCTGGTAAGATAACAAGAGTGGAGCGGGGAGTGAAGAGTTCAGGCAGAAACGCCTCCGGCGTTTCGTTTCATGGCAATGACTGAATACACCTTTTCGCTCATTGTTTCTTCCTGATACGCTTTGGGTCTCTGCGCAATCCAAAAAATTAAAGAAATCGCGTCAGCGATTTCCACCGCAGCTCATCACTCCTCCCTCCTCACCCCTCATTCTTCCTCCTCCCTTCCCATCTCTCCCTACCAACAGTCATGAGGAGCCATACCATGCGTACTTATGTTCAGATCAAGCCTGAGGATAATGTCGCGATCGCGGTGCACGAGCTTAAGCAGGGCACCGAGATCATGCCGGGCGTGGTCACGCTCTCCGATATCCCGCAGGCGCACAAAATCGCGCTGACCGACATCCCGCAGGACGCGCCGGTCATCCGCTACGGCGTGGTGCTTGGGTACGCCAAGGACCCGATCGCCAAGGGCCAGTGGATCAACGAGCACATGCTCCGTCTGCCCACGCCGCCCTCGCTGGACGATATGCCCTGGGGCATCAACATCCGCACCGACCTGCCCGAACCGCCCGTCAAGACCTGGTGGGGCTACCGCAATCCCGAAGGCGGATATGCCGGTACGCGCAACCTGCTGGGCATCCAGACCACCGTACAGTGTGTGGAAGGCACCCTGAACGTGGCCGTCGAGCGCATCCGCCGGGAGCTCCTGCCCAAATATCCGAATGTGGACGACGTGGTGGCCATCAACCATCCCTACGGGTGCGGCGTCGCCATCAACGCACCGGAAGCCAAGGTGCCCATCCGCGCGCTGCGCAATATCGCCCACCATCCCAACTTCGGCGGGCAGCTGATGGTCGTCTCCCTCGGCTGCGAGAAGCTGACGGTGGACATGCTGGTGGGGCCGGAAAACAACACGCCCGAGAATGTGGTCGTGCTGCAGGAATGCCACGGCTTCGAGGGCTGCATGAAGGCGCTCATGGACATGGCGGAAAAGAAGCTGAAGATCCTCAACGAGCGCAGGCGCGAGGAGCTGCCCCTGTCTGACCTGCTGATTGGCATGCAGTGCGGCGGCAGCGACGCCTTCTCCGGCGTCTCCGCCAATCCCTCCGCGGGTTACGCGGCGGACATGCTGGTGCAGGGCGGCGCCACCGTGCTGTTCAGCGAGGTCACCGAGGTCCGCGACGGCGTGCACTTCATCGCGGAGCGCTGTGTAAGCGCCGAGGTGCGCGACCGCCTGGCTGAGGAAATGCGCTGGTACGACCATTATCTTGAAGAGGGCAAGGTCGACCGCGACGCGAACCCCACCCCTGGAAACAAGAAGGGCGGCCTCGCGAACATCGTGGAAAAGGCCATGGGCTCCATCGCCAAGTCCGGCACCTCGCCCATCGTGGAAGTGCTCTCTCCCGCCGAACGTCCGACCAAACACGGTGAGATCTTCGCCGCCACCCCCGCCAGCGATATCGTCTGCGGCCCCTGCCAGATGGCCAGCGGCATCGGCCTGCAGGTCTTCATGACCGGCCGCGGCACGCCCTATAACCTGGCAGCGGTGCCCGTGATCAAGGTCTGCTCCCGCAACGAGCTCAAGGAGCAGTGGCCGGACATCATCGACATCAGCGCCGGCGCGGTGGCCACGGGCGAAAAGACCATCGAAGAAGTGGGCACCGAGATCTTCGACAAGATCATCGCCTGCGCCAGCGGCAAAGACAAGCCCTTCGCCGAGAAATACCGCATGTACAATTACCTGTGCATTTTGAATCCCGCGCCGATCACCTGACGCAGAAGTGAGGAGTTGGGAGTGAGGAGTTCAGGTTAAACTCTTCGCCTGGCGGCTCAGAGTTTTAGTGATTGCAGCGCTTCGCGCAATATGGATCGGAATCGTACAACGATTCCTTCCGCAGCTCCTCACTCCTCATTCCTCACTTTTTCGCTTTTCTCCCCGACCGTTCCGACAATGAAAGGATTAAATCATGGCTCTTCGCATCACCAATGAAGCCAATCGCTGTCTCCAGTGCAAACGTCCCTTGTGCCGGGAGGGCTGTCCCGCCCATACGCCGATCCCGCAGGCCATCGCCCTGTTCAAGGAAAACAAGCTCATCGAAGCGGGCAAGTTGCTGTTCGACAACAATCCCATGTCCCTGGTCTGCTCCATCGTGTGCGACCACATGGCCCAGTGCGCAGGGCACTGCGTGCTGAACCACGAGGGCCAGCCGGTGCATTTCTACGAGATCGAGCGCTTCATTTCCGATGCGTACCTGGACCGCATGGTCATCGAGAAGGTCCCCTTCAATGGCAAGACCGCCGCCGTCATCGGCAGCGGTCCCGCAGGCCTGACCGCCGCGATCATCTTGGCGAAGCAGGGCTACGGCGTGACGATTTTCGAGGAGAAGGATCGCATCGGCGGCATGATGCAGTACGGCATCCCGGAGTTCCGCCTGCCGAAGACCATCATTGACCGCTACAAGGCCCGCCTGCTGGAGATGGGCATCCGCATCCGCCCGCACGTGGTCATGGGCGGCGACCTGATGATCGACAACCTGTTCCGCGACGGCTACCAGTCCGTATTCATCGGCACGGGCGTGTGGCGTCCCTCCACCCTCGGCATTGAGGGCGAGACGCTGGCCAACGTGCATTTCGGCATCAGCTACCTGGCCCGGCCTATCAGCTATACCGTCGGCCAGACCGTGGCTGTCATCGGCATGGGCAACGTGGCCATGGACGTGGCCCGCACGGCCTTCCGCCACGGCGCGCAGCGCGTGATGCTCTTCCAGCGGGGCAACAAGTCGCCGGCCAGCCCGCAC
>JBGUIY010000118.1:0-2351 GCA_045113475.1 Christensenellales bacterium
CGACTAAGGAGGAAACCAGTATGAAGAAACAGACCATCGCCGCCATGATCGACCATACCCTGCTGAAGGCCACAGCAACAAGCGCCCAGATCGAAAAGCTCTGCGAGGAAGCGAAGACATATTTGTTCGCCTCCGTCTGCGTAAACCCCGTCAACGTGGCGGAAGCCGCCAGACTGCTTGCCGGCACGCCCGTCAAGGTCTGCACCGTCATCGGTTTCCCCTTGGGCGCCAATACCAGCGAGGTCAAGGCTTTTGAGACCATGAACGCTGTCAGCAACGGCGCTCAGGAGATCGACATGGTGATCAACGTCGGCGCTGCCAAGGCCGGTGACTGGGCGACCGTGGAAAGCGATATCCGCGCCGTCGTCAGCGCCGCGAAGGGGAACCTGGTCAAGGTCATTCTGGAAACCTGTTATCTGACGCCTGACGAGATCGTCTGCGCCTGCAAGGCCGCTGCTGCGGCGGGAGCCGATTTCGTCAAGACCAGCACGGGCTTCGGCACCGGCGGCGCGAAGACTGAGGACGTCGCCCTGATGAAGAAGAGCATCCCCGCTTCGATGTGCGTGAAAGCTTCCGGCGGCATACATACCTACCAGGAAGCCCTGGCCCTGATCGAGGCGGGCGCTTCCCGCATCGGCGCCAGCGCCGGCATCCAGATCGTCAGCGACGCCGAGGATTGACCGATGAACACCGAAGCGATCGACCGTCTGCGCGGCATCGTCAGGCGCGCCAAACGGATCGTGTTTTTCGGCGGCGCGGGCGTATCCACCGAGAGCGGTATCCCCGATTTCCGCAGTGTGGACGGGTTGTATAACCAGCAGTATAGCGAACCGCCGGAAGAGATCCTCAGCCATCACTATTTTCTGGCGCATCCGGAAGAATTCTACAGGTTTTACCGGAACAAGATGCTCTATCCCGACGCCCAGCCAAACGCCGCCCACAAGCGCCTGGCCCAATGGGAGGATGAAGGTCGGCTTTCCGCTGTGGTCACCCAGAATATCGACGGGCTCCACCAGAAGGCCGGAAGTAAGAAGGTCTATGAGCTGCACGGCAGCGTCCTGCGGAATCACTGCATGCGCTGCAACCGCTTCTATGACCTCCAGTACATGATGGACGGCACCGGCGTGCCCCGCTGCTCCTGCGGAGGGATCATCAAGCCCGACGTGGTACTGTACGAGGAAGGCCTCGACGAACGCACGATCCGCGGAGCCGTGACTGCCATATCCCGGGCTGACGTGCTGATCATCGGCGGCACTTCTCTGGCGGTATACCCAGCCGCGGGCTTTATCAGCTATTTTGACGGTTCCGATCTGATCCTGATCAACCGCGATCCCACGCCTCAGGACCGCAATGCCTCCGTCATCATCCGCGATCCGATCGCCCAGGTGATGGCCGCGCTGGATTGACCTGCACAGCCGAAATCCGCCGCACAGTAACAATTGTGCCTTATTTCTGTCTGACTTTTGAGTTGGAATGATTTGAACAGCGCCTGAAGATGATTTATAATGATATGGTCGGAGTAAATCCGGCCATATCTTCTGTAAGGGACTGACAGAAACGATGTTTGGCTACATTACCATTAACGGCGCGGCTCTCAGCGACGAGGAAAAAGCGCGGTACCGCACCTATTACTGCGGATTATGCCGCGCGCTCCATAAGAGCTACGGCACGCTCTCACGCCTGACGCTCAGCAACGACATGACCTTTATGGGGCTGCTGCTGAGTTCCCTGTACGAGCCTGCCATGCTGAAGAACGCCGGCATCTGCCCCGTACATCCGGTCAGGAAACAGGCTTTCCTGAAAAGCGCAGCGCTGGACTATGCGGCGGACATGAATATCCTGCTCTACTGGTATGTCACGCAGGATCACCTGCTGGACGACCATTCCGCCAACGCCAATCTGACGGCGCGGCGCCTGAAACCGCACTACGAAGCCCTCAAAACGCGCTATCCGGATAAATGCGCTCAGATCGAAACCTGCCTTGAACGCATACACGTGCTGGAATCGCAGTCCGATATCCAGCTTGACGCTCTCTGTCAGCTTTCCGGCAGGGTCCTGGGTGAAGTTTTCAGCTGGAAGAACGATATCTGGGCGGACGCGCTGCGCTGCATCGGCGAAGCGCTGGGCGGCTTTATCTATCTGGTGGATGCTATGGACGATTTCGACCAGGATCAGCGCCGCCGAAGGTTCAACCCGCTCACGGAGCTGCACAGCCGGCCGGATTACTTTGAAACCCTGCGCCAGTCCCTGGCGCTGATGGCCGCCCAGGCTGCCGACGCGATGGAATCCCTGCCCCTGGAGCAGGATATTACGCTGATCAGGAACGTCGTTTACAGCGGTATATGGGTCCG
>JBGUIY010000119.1:0-4313 GCA_045113475.1 Christensenellales bacterium
GTCTGCGGCAAAGCGGCGACGTCTTTTTGCACCTCGTCAGGAGCTGTGACGGCGCGCCGCACAGGCGGGATCAGCGGCAGCAAAACCGTGCAGGCGAGCACAATGCGGGTACCGGTATTGTTCTCGAAAAAATACAGGCAAATCGCCAGCGGCAGCCAGATCAGCCAGTATACGAGCCGCTTTTTCATTTTTTCAGCATCCCGGCCAGGCGGCTGTGGCGGTCCGGGTTTTCGACGGACCTGATCAGTTCATTCAGGACTGATTCCACGGTTGTTCCCTGAGCATTTTCTTTCAGCAGCACCCGGTGAGCGCATACGTCCGTAAATACCGCCTGCACGTCGCCGCCGGTAACGTAATCCCGTCCGTCCAGCCAGGCATGGGCCTTCGCCATACGGTCTAGAAACAGCGCGCCACGGGGGCTGATGCCCACCTCCACCTGTTCGTGGCTGCGGGACGCCATGGTGAGGCGCGTGATGTAATCCAGGATGGCGTCCCTGGCAGTCACGGCGCTGACCTCGCGCTGCATACCGACCAGTGTTTCCTTTGTCAGCACGGCCTGTACCTTTTTCAGAGGGTCGCCGCCCTGCCGTTCCCGCAGCATGGTCATCTGGGCTTCATAATCCGGATATCCCAGGGATAAACGCACCAGGAAACGGTCCATCTGGGCATAGGGAAGGAATTGGGTGCCCGCTGTGCCGACGCTGTTCTGGGTGGCGATCACGAGGAAGGGCTTCTGCAGCGGATACGTCGCACCGTCCACCGTGACCTGGCGCTCTTCCATGGCTTCCAGCAGGGCGGACTGGGTTTTACTGGAAGCGCGGTTGATCTCGTCGCCCAGTACCAGATTGGGGCAGTTCAGCGTGCCGGGCCGGTAGGTGAATCCACCGCTTTCCTTATCGTACATGGAGAATCCTACCAGATCGGAAGGCAGTACGTCCGGTGTGAACTGGATCCGCTTGCAGGACAGGCCAACGGCCCGGCTCAGAGCCACAGTCAGCGTGGTCTTGCCTACACCGGGCACATCGTCCAGCAGTACATGGCCATCCGCCAACAGGGCCATCAGGATCTTTTCGATCACGTTCCGCTTGCCTGAGATGGCTTTTTCAACTTCAGATATGACTTTTTCCAGATCCGGGCGCATGGGTTCCTCCTGAAAAAGACGACAGCAAGTCGGGACGGCTTGCTGTCACGATGGCTGCGTGTATTGTCAGGACAGCATTACTGAATGGTGATCCTGCCCTGGGCTTCGGCGTAATCCGTGCCGATCCGGTTGTTCAGTACTTCGGCGATATACTTCCAGATGACGTCGCGCACCACGGCGGTGGTGATGGTGCTCTTTTCGTTCGCTTCGGCGGCGGATTTGAACACATAGGAGGAGTCCATTCCGTTCATATTGGCGTTGCTGGTGATGACAGCATAGGTGGCTTCAGCGTCAAAGGGCTGACCGTTGACATCGCTGACGGCCACGCGTCCCAGAGAAGCGGCCTTGAACCAGTGCTCGCCGTAGGCTTCGCCCTTGTCATAGGCCCTGGCAGTATCCACGGTATATTTGAGGCCGGAAACCTGCATGAAGGACGCGCATGCGGCGGCAGTCTCCACTGTATAGGGCAACGCCTGGGAAGCAGCCTCCAGCGCTTCCAGCAGCTGAGAACCGGTCATGTACACCACGGCGACTCTGTTGGGGTAGGGCAGGACTGCGGCCAGCTGTTCGGCGCCGAACTTGCCTTCGGCCACGTCGGCGCGCAGGTTGCCGCCGTTCCACAGGGCCACGATGTGTCCGGCATCCGCGTCGACCGCGGTATTGCCTGCCGTCACGTCGTCTTCTTCAAAGTATTCGTTGATTGCGCCTGAAACGGCGAACCAGCGCAGCGCGTCCGCCCACAGGTCGCCCAGATTGGTCTCCGCCTTGCGGGCAGCGTCGTCGGCGCCATGCAGCACGGTTTCGGTATAGGCTTCCAGGGTTTCGTCCAGCTCGATCACGTTGCCGTGGGCATCAGTGAAGGTAGCAGCGGAAGCGGCGGTGCATACAAGGCACAGGATCAGAGCGAGAACGAGCGTCTTCATCGAAAATTTCATAGTAACCTCCTCAAAATACCGGTAACAGAAAAAGGTGACGGAAATCATCTGCTGATGATCTTCGGCACCTTCATGATACCAATACCACATAAATCGTATACTGCGGGGATAATCGGCCTGCTTCTGCATGCCCGGGGTCAGCTGCTGCCGACATCCCGCATGTTATCATACGAAAGATGGATTTGTCAATCAGATTCTGTTGTGGGTCCTGTCTGGCCGAGCGCCCAGTGCAGCCGGCACAGGCTTGTATAGCTCTCGTTTCCGCCGAGCACCACCTGCTCGCCGGTCTTGATGACCTTGCCGTTCAGCAGGCGGGCGTTGAAGGTGGCCTTGCGGCCGCACCAGCAGATGGTTTTGACCTCCTCAATGGAGTCAGCCCAGGCCATCAGCCACTGGCTGCCCTCAAAGAAGTTGCCTTTGAAATCGGCCCTGAGGCCGTAGGCGACCACGGGCACGTTGTCGTGATCCACAATGTGCACCAGCTGCTCGACCTGGGCCTTTGTCAGAAACTGGGCTTCGTCCACGATCAGGCAGGCGTAATCCCTGACGTTGATCTTGTCGAGCTCCTCGATGTAAGCGCAGCCGGCGCTCAGGCCGCAGCGGGAGCTGACGACGCGTTCCCCATCCCTGGTATCCAGGCGCGGCTTCAGGATCAGCGCTTTCTGCCCCCGCTCCTGGTAATTGTACTGCACCATGATGGCGTTGGCTGTTTTGCTGGAACCCATCGCGCCGTAGCGGAAATAAAGCTTGGCCATTTTTCCTTCTCCTGACTCATTGAAAGAGGCTGCGCAGGGCAGCCTCTTTCATATAATGTTTCGCAATACTTGCGGCCGGTGATCAGTCGATACCCAGCTTGTGGTAGATGGCAGCGAAGGTGTTGGCACCGCACTTGCCGTCCTGCTTGAGGCCGGCCTGCTTCTGGAAGTTCCTGACAGCGGTCTCGGTCTTGGTGCCGTACTTGCCGTCGATATCATCGACGTCCAGCATGGTCAGCTTGAACAGCAGGTTCTGCAGATGGGTGACAGCGTAGCCGGAATCGCCGCGCTTGAGCGTCTTGTACACAGCACCGGTGGAGGGATCGACGTAGTCAGAGCCCTGACCGCCCTGAGACAGGTCGACGTTCATCAGCTTCGCCCAGGTCGCCGCTCCGATGATTCCGTCGTCCTTCAGCGATTTCGCACTCTGGAAGGCCTTGACGGCGCTCAGCGTGCTCTTGCCGAAGATACCGTCAGCCGTGCCGGTCAGGAAGCCGGCGGAGATCAGATAGTTCTGAGCGCTGCGGACATAGTAGCCGTGGCTGCCGTACTTCAGCTTCGGGCGGTCGTAGGGAGTAGACGCGGTGGCATCCTGCTCGAGGATCGCTTCTTCATAGCTTTCGCCGGCCAGGCAGGCTTTGGTGTTGGCATCCAGTACACCGCTCAGGTGCAGCTTGTTCTTGGTCTGGAAGGCGTACAGGCCCTTGTAGGTAGCGTCGTCGAAGTAGCCGGGGACAGGGATGGACGCCATGTAATTGTCGTCCAGCAGCATCTGCTGGAGAATGTACACGTCGTAGCCGCGGTTGCCGCTGCCCAGGTTGCGGCGGATCTTCTTGGATTTGCTCCAGTAGCTCCCGGGAGAGGCGGACGCCTTTTCCAGAGCGTTCCAGGTCTTTTCACCGACGATGCCGTCCGCAGTCAGGCCGACAGCCTTCTGGAAGGCCTTCACGGCGTCCTTGGTGGTGCTGTCGAAGTTGGCGTTGGAATCACGGTTGGGGTTGTAGAAGTAGATCTTCTTCAGCATGTCCTGGATTTCTTTGACGGAATCGCCCTTATCACCGGGACGGATCGTGTTGAAGCCGACGGTCGCGATCACGGTGTCGGATTCGTCCTTCACATCCACATAGATGTTGTAGTCGCTCTTTTTGAGGGAGTCGGAAGCCACGAGCTTCGCCCAGGTGTTGCCGCCGATCTTGCCGTCCGCCTTCAGGTTGTTGCGTTTCTGGAAGGAGACGACGGCTTTGTACATGCCGGAGCCGAAGCTGCCGTCGATCTTGCCGGTGTAATACTCGTAATAGGCAAGACGGGTCTGCATGTATTTGATATCGTCCTCGCCATCAGGGAAGGTGTCGGTCTTGTCCTTCATGCCGCGCTTGAGGACGTGATCGTATGTCTCAGCACCGGCCACGGCGGTGAAAATCAGGGTCAGAAGCAATACCAGGCTGATCCAGGTAAGTTTCTTCATAGCGCAATACCTCCATT
>JBGUIY010000120.1:0-9225 GCA_045113475.1 Christensenellales bacterium
TCCATGCAAAGCGCATCACCAGCGCAGCCGCCTCCGGCAGGGGCAGGAGCGCGCTCACCGCCCAGGTAAAGCCGTACACCGCGAGACCGGCGAACCACACTCCCGCAAATATGCCATTTCCGAAGAAAAGCCCGATATACCGCGGGTACAGGGCCGCCGCCAGCGCGATCCCCGCGGCCCCGGCCCATTTCCACACGCTGCCCGGCGCGCCTTCAGCCGCCAGGAGCGCCAAACCGAAGCAGAGCGCCATACCCGCAAGCACGCAGGGGATACGGAGCCCGTGCTTCAGCCCGCGGACGGCCATTCCCAGCAGCAGCGCCGCCAGCAGGGGCAGCAGAAACCCCGCGCCGATGCCGGCGGCAGTGCCTGCCATCAGGAACACCGGCGCCGGCAGCAGAAAGAGGCCCAGGCCGTAAAAGCAGCCGCGCAGCAGCATCGTTTTACGCATAAGGCCCCTGCCCCTCCTTCAGGATGTGCAGCGTCACGCTGTTTCCCAGCCGGTACAGCTGCTGCATCCGTTCCCGGATCTCCGGGCTGTCATAACAGGAAAGGATCACGATATCCGCGCCGGTCAGCCGCGGCATCTGCTCCAGAAAGGTCGGGAAACTTCGCAGCAGCCGGATCCTGATCGCTGCGAAGCCGCACAGCAGCGCTTCCTCCCAGCCTGTGCCGCGGTTGGGCAGCATGCAGGCGCACTCTTCGCTTTCGTCCAGCGGCATGCTGGCGACGAAGCCCGCTTCCATGCCCCGGCGGAGGGCGTATACGCACATGGACGCCGCCAGGGAGATCGCGTACTCGATCCGCGGCTGTTCGTAGTCCATCAGGCTCCCCCACTGGCTTTCTGTCAGCTGGCCGTTGATCAGCACCATCAGCCGGGGATCGGAGGTGAAATCGTGGGTCTTGACCTGCAGCTCCCCCAGCCGCGCCGTTGCCGCCCAATGGATATCCCGCTCGGGATCGCCCGAACGGTAGCCGCGGATCCCGTTCACCAGGAAAGGATCCGGCTGGATCCAGCGGCGCACGCTGACGTCCCCCTGCGCCCGGGAGGAGGGCAGCGCAACCTCGTCCTCAGGCAGGAGCCGGGGATATACGTAGATCTCCGCCGGCGCGTCCACTTCCCGGGCCAGCGACCGCATCCCCAGCAGATCTGCGGCCGTCAGGGACGCCTGCTTCAACTGGAAATGCCCGCGGCTGCGCAGGGTCACTCGGTGCCGGCGGGTCACCTGGGAATACGGCATCAGGGTGAACACGCTTTTGTGGTAATTCCCGCCCCTGATCTCGACCTCTTCGCGGGTATTGAAATCAAAGGACGGCGGCACCCGCATTTCCAGCCGCACCCAGGGCAGGAAGAAGACGCTGCGGTTTCGGATGACCTCGATCAGCTCCACCTGATCGCCCTCAAAAGCGGTCGAACGGGAAAAGCTGCGGCTGTAGGAAAAACCGCGCATGCCAAATCTGGCCATCAGCCAGCCCTGGACCACGGCCATGATCAGGAAAACCAGCACGATGACCAGAAAACTCATCTTTTTTCCGTCGGCACGGGCACAGCGGCCACAGCGTCCAGCACGATCTGCCTGCCCGCCGCGGACTGGCCCGTATAGCTTCGTGCGATCACGCGGTGCGCCAGCACCGGCACAGCCAGCCGCTGCACGTCGTCAGGCGTGACGAAGGAACGGCACCGGATGAGGGCCAGCGCCTGCGAAGCCCGCATCAGCGCGAGCATGCCCCGGGGGCTGACCCCCAGCTGGGCGCGGTCGTCCTTGCGGGTACGCTCGCATAGATCGGCGATGTAACCGCGCACGCTCTCCTCCACCTCACACTGCGGCAGGGCACGCTGCGCCTCCGCCAGGTCCTCGCAGCTGCAGACCGGCTCCAGCTTCCGGAGCGGCTCGTCCCGAAGGAAACGGTCAAGGATGCCCAGCGCCTCCTCATGAGCGGGATAGCCGGGCGTCAGCCGCACCAGAAAGCGGTCCAGCTGCGCTTCCGGTAGCGGGAATGTGCCCTGGATCTCGATGGGGTTCTGCGTCGCGATGACCAGGAAAGGCTCCGGCAGGGGCCGCGTCACCCCGCCGTCAGTCACCTGGTTCTCCTCCATGCATTCCAGCAGCGCGCTCTGAGTGCGCGGAGTGGCGCGGTTGATCTCGTCCGCCAGCAGGATATTGGCGAACACCGGGCCGGGGTGGAAAACGAATTCCCCCTTGTCCTGCCGGTATACCCGGGTACCGGTGATATCCGCCGGCAGCAGATCGGGCGTAAACTGGACGCGCGAAAACGCTCCGCCGATCGACCTGGCGAAGCTGCGGGCCGTGACCGTTTTGCCGGTTCCCGGCACATCCTCCAGCAGCACGTGCCCCCTGGCGATCACCGCAGCCAGCAGCAATTCGATCATATCTTCCTTGCCCACCACCACGCGTGCGATATTCTCCCTGATCCGCCCGGCCAGGGCGGCAATGTCAGCGTTTTTCAAAGCAGGCCTCCTTATATACGGCAGGTCGAATGCAAATCACTATTCTGTATTATAGCACAGACCCCGGCGGATGAAAAGCGTCTGGTGCCGCTTCACATATGGGCTTTTTTCCGATCCGGCTTTTCCCGCCCGGATACAGTCCCTGTATTTGTTACAATTTTTTATCGCAATTGTTACAAAGTTATTTACATAAACCCGGTTTTTTTGGTATAATGATCGGTACGCGGGACATGCCGGGATCCGGCCGTTTTTCCCGCGAATATCGGAGGAGAATCACATGAGCGCGAAACGCAATCACTATACATCGACCCCGCTGATGCGGATGGACAAGCACCCCAAGAGCGTGGAATGGGAGGAACCCCCGGTCGTCCTGGAGCAGGATGCCGTCGGGCGGGTGCGGCACTACCGGCTGCTGCAGCTGATCATGATCGTTCTGCTGCCTATCGGCTTTATCGTAGCCCTGATGCTGGGAAATCAGGCCGTGAGCTGGGGCTATGTGGGCGGCAGCCTGTTCTTTGTGCTGCTGATGTGGCTGCTGCGCGCCTTTGCACAGAGCGCGCGCTCCAAGCTGACGCTGATCTATGTCCTGGCGGCGTCTGTCATCGTGGTCAAACTGATCGCCAGCTCGCCCAGCCGTATCGCTGAGAATATGCAGCGCCGCGTCAACACCAACATCTTCAATTCCGAAAGTGCCCTGGATACGCCGACCCTGGCTGATTTCGAAGCCACGGATGCCGTCACGACCCCCGAGCCGGAAGCGACGGAGGCCCCGAAATCCGCCGCTGAAATGCGGCTGGACGAATTTATGTACTACTGGACTACAGGGGAACTCGACTCCATGGTCAGCCTGTGTCTGCCCTCCTGGGTGGATAATTCCGTCCAGCCCAAGTCTGACCTGTGGAAGCTGACCGGCATGTGGGCCCCGTCGACCTACTATGTGGAGCGCGTGGACGGCAGCAATACCGACTCCTCCCGCGCGATCATGATGGTCGCCAACATCAACAACCAGGACGGTACCACCACCGCCAAACGATACCAGATCATGATGATCCGCTCCAACGATACCTGGTACATCAATCCCAACTCCCTGAACAGCATCGGTACCGTCACCGCGGACGATCCCCAGCCCTTCGAACAGATCAGCAACATCATCCAGGAGGCCACGCCCGCCCCCACCGCCGCCCCGACCGTGAATCCCCAGCTGATGCTGTATTATAACGAAGACGGCGGCAAGTATTATCACGTCGACCCGTACTGCAAATCCGTTCAGAAGCGCGATCAGGTGCCGCTGACAGGCCAGTTCACCTACTCGGCGCTGGACGACGCCAATTACCGCACCCTGAAGCCCTGCCGCACCTGCCACGCGCCGGAGCGCTGGATCCCGGTCAACTGACCGCTCAATAGAGGATTATACAAAGGACCGGCCCCCATCGGAGCCGGTCTTTTGCAATATGAACCATGCAGATGCAGGACTTGTCAATCGTCCACGCCGATCATCACGGAAGTCGCCTTGACGACCGCGTAGGCTTCGCCGCCCACCTTCAGGCCCAGCTCGCGGATGGAAGCCATTGAGATGGTCGCGCTCATGACGTTGCCGCCGCCGATGTCGATCTTCACGATGCCGTTCACGGCGCCTTCGTCGATGGCCACGATCTTTCCCCTGAATTGATTCCTTGCGCTCAGTTTCATATGTTTTCACCACTGACTGCCGGTCTGCCGGTTCACCCGTGAGCTGTGAACGGCTTAAGGATCCGCCGGCAGGGCAATCATTCTTCCTTTCTTTATTTGTTTGTTTTATCACAATTTTCCTGCCATCGGCAGGACGCGTACGGGATCTCCCCCGGACAGCGCACCGCTGCCGGCAGGAATATCCACAAGACAGTTGCACCCGATCAGCGAAGCCAGCGCGCCGTTGGACTGGTTTTCGGGCACGCTGATGTTCACGCCGTTGAACCGAGCCCTGATCAGGCGCCGGTTGGGGCTCTTTTTTCCGAACCCGTTCGCCAGAGGCGCGGTAAACGAGCGGTCGAGGTCGTAATCCGCTGCGCCTGACAGCTTTTCCAGCACCGGCGCCGTCAGGGTCTCAAAGCAAGCGGACGCCGAGAACGGATTGCCTGACAGGCAGATCATCAGTTTGCCGCAGATCACGGCTGCCAGGGTGGGGCTGCCGGGTTTCATGGCCAGTTTCCAGAACAGGCGCTTTGCACCCATCAGCGGGAGCACCTGATGCATGATGTCTTTCTTCCCGACACTGACGCCGCCGGTGGTCACGATCAGATCCACCTGGCCGGCGGTTTTCAGGAGCATTTCGGCCGCCAGGGCGGGGTCGTCCGGAACGGAATCCGCGGCGATGACCTGCGCGCCCAGTTCCTTCAGCCGCAGGGAAAGGAAGGTCCTGGAGGAATCAAAGATCTTGCCGAAGCGCCAGGCTTCTCCGGGCTGCAGCAGCTCATCGCCGGTACAGACCAGGGCGACTCTGGGGCGGCGGAATACGGTGACCGATGCGATGCCCATGCTGGCGATCACGCCAAGGTGCGCCGGCGTCAGGCGTTCCCCTTTCCGGATCATGACCTGCCCTTCAGGCACGTCCTCGCCCTTCCGGCAGATGTTGGCGTCATGCTTTTCCTCCGCATAGAACGCCGCCATGTCCATGCCTTCGTCGGTCAGTTCCTGGCGGATCACGCAGTCGCACTCCGCCGGTACCGGCGCGCCGGTCATGATACGCAGGGCTTCGCCGCGGGCGGGATGGAACACGGTTTCGCAGCCGGCGTCCGCTTCCCCGATCACCTTCAGAAATACAGGGGTTTCCTTGCTGGCGCCTTTCAGGTCCTCGCTGTGAACAGCGTAACCGTCCAGGGGAGAGCGGTCGAAGGGCGGCACGGCGATCGGGCTCAGTATATCCTGAGCGCAGACGCGTCCCGCTGCGTCAGCCAGTGAAAGCTCCTCCGTATCCGCGGCGGACGCCGCATGATCAAGGAGCAGGCGCAGTGCGTTTTCCAATGATTCCATTTCTGACACCTCACAAGATGCTGTCCCTGAGCGGCAGCACGTTGACCGGCGCAATGCCGAGGGATTCCGGCATCGCGGACGGCCGTTTTTCCTTGGGCAGACGCCACCAGACGGTTTTATCGTCCACGTTCTGCCCGGCATAGCGGAACTCGATGACCCACTCGAACGGTTCCTCCATGTCCGTGACGAAACGGACGGGATAACGGTTCTCGGAGGTCCTGGGATTGAAGTAATGCGCGCGGATGCCCACGTGGGTCACATCATCCGGCACCGGCAGTGCCGTTTCCAGCTCGATCCCCCAGGAGGGGATGAACAGGCGGTGATCGCCGGCTTTTTTCGCCGGGGCGATGTTCTTGACGCCGGTCAGCACGGCGGCGCTGACGGAACGCGGATCGGCGAACAGGGCTTTGGTAGGCACAGATTCAGACAGCACGCCGTCTGCCATGACGGCGATGCGGTCGCACATATGGTACGCCTCGTCCCGGCTGTGGGTCACCATCAGCACGGGGCGTCCGTAATCCTTCAGCACCTGCAGCATCTCGATCTGCAGCCGCATGCGCAGGTGGGTATCCAGCGCGGAGAAGGGTTCGTCCAACATCAGCAGCCCGGGTTGATTCACCAGGATCCGGGCCAGTGCCACGCGCTGCTGCTGGCCGCCGGAGAGCTGGGACGGTTTATGCTTGTCCAGCCCGTCCAGCCTCATGAGCGCCATTGCTTCCCGCAGCGCCTTTTCCTTATTTGCCTTGTCTTTCTCACGGTGCAGCCCGCAGAGGATGTTCTGGAGCACCGTCATGTTGGGGAATAACGCGTAATTCTGGAACAGATAGCCCACGTGCCTCTGCTGGGGTTTCAGGTCAATATGTTTTTCAGAATCGAACAGTACGGTATCGTCCAGCACGATACGGCCCCGGTCGGGCTTCTCGATGCCGGCGATGCATTTCAGCGTCAGGCTCTTCCCGCAGCCGGAGGCCCCCAGCAGCCCGACCACTCCCCCGTCGGTTTCCAGTCTGGAGCGAAGGCGGAAGCTGCCCAGGTTTTTCTCGATGTCTACGATCAGGCTCATGGCTTCACCGCCTTTTTCTGCCGGCTCTCCAGCATATTCACTGCCAGCAGCACGACCGTGGAAATGGCCAGATTGACCAGGACCCAGAAGAAGGCGCCGCTGTCATTGGTCTGGTACAGCTGGTAGACCGTGGTGGAGATGGTTGCGGTGCGCCCCTGGATATATCCGACGAGCATGCTGGTGGCGCCGTATTCACCCAGTGCCCGGGCAAAGGCCAGCACGAAGCCCGCCAGTATGCCCTGGCGGCAGGCCGGCATGCGGATGCGCCAGAAGATATAGCTGTTGGACAGGCCCAGGGTCTGTCCGGAGTAATCCAGGGTCTTGTCGAAGGACTCGAAGGCGCCGCGGGCCGTACGGTACATCAGGGGGAAGGCCACCACCAGCGCTGCCAGCACACCGCCGTACCAGTTCATTACGAATTTGATGCCGAACCGGCTGAGCCAGATGCCCAGCGGCCGCTTGACGCCCACCAGCATCAGCAGGAAATAGCCGCAGACAGTAGGCGGAAGCACCATGGGCAGGGTCAGCAGTACGTCCAGCACGCCCTTCAGCAGCCGGGGCAGTCTGGCGACATAGTAAGCGCAGAGGATGCCCAGGAAGAACACCAGCACACCGGCGATGGCGGCGATCCTCAGGGAGTTCCAGAGCGGATACCAGTCCACCTTGGAGAGAAAGGATAAATCCATGCCGAACCTCCGATTTCGGGAAGGCCGGACGGCAGGCGCCCTTTGGCGCTGCCGTCCGACTCAGGGATTACTTTGCGGAAGTCTGGGCAATGGTGGTGAAACCTACTTCGGCAAAGCAGGCGGAGGCTTCGTCGCCCTTCAGGAATTCCATGAAAGCGGCACAGGCGTCTTTATCGGCGGCAGCCTTCAGGACAGCGGCGGGATATACCACGCGTCCGCCCACCATCTCAAAGGTGGCTTCCTCCACAACCTCCAGGCCGTAGGAATAAGCGTCGGTGTGATAAATGAATCCGCAGTCGACGGAAGCGGCCACGACCTGCTGCGCGACTTCGCCGACGTTGTTGCCATAGGACAGCTTGGAAGCCGCGGCGGCCTCGTCCACGCTGAAATACGCAAACAGTTTCTGCGTATACTGGCCGCAGGGCACGTCGCTGTTGCCCATGGCTACCAGGATGGTCCCGTCTTTCAGCAGATCGGCCACCTGCTGGATGGACTGGATGCCGGCGGGATTGCCTTCCGGCACGGCCAGGGCCAGCTTGTTCTCCAGAATGTCAAAGCGGCTCGCAGTATCGATCATCTCAGCCTGCTCCAGCGTATTCATCTGCTTTTGAGCGGCTGAAATGAAGACGTCGCATGCCGCACCTTCCTGGATCTGGGTCAGCAGCGTGCCGGAGGAACCAAAGTTGACAGTCACGGTGACGCCGGGATTGGCGGCCTCATACAGGGCCTTCGCCGCGTTCAGGGACGCGGTCAGGGAAGTTGCGGCGTACACGGTGATCTCCGTGTCCGCCAGGGCGGCCGTGCAGCTCAGGAGCAGCACAGCTGCAAGGAACAGGGTCAGGGCTCTTTTCATAGGGGTACACACTCCTTGGCAGAATTTACTGCCATCATATTATTGAAAAGGAGTTCGCGGCCGGATTTACGGCAATCAGCGATCTCCTTGTTCAATCTTTCACTTTTTCAGGAGCGGGCACATTCCGCTGCGTCGCCCACCAGGATCGCAATGCCGTGATCCAGTACGGGCAGGATGTATTCCAGGTTTTCCCTTACAGCCCTGGGGCTGCCGGGCAGGTTGACGATCAGGGTGTACTTGCGGATGCCGCTGGCAGCGCGGCTCAGCATGCTGCGCGGCGTGTACCTGAGGCCATTGACCCGCATGGCCTCGGCGATGCCGGGCACGTTCCGTTCCACCACTTCCATGGTGGCCTCCGGGGCGTTGTCCCGCTGGGAAAAGCCCGTTCCGCCGGTGGTCAGCACCAGATCGGCCTTATGATTGTCGCAGATGTCGACGAGGGCGTCGACCAGGCTCTGCCGGTCGTCGCTCAGCAGACGCCGGTCGACCACTTCGTAGCCGGCCTCCTGCACCATTTCCGCGATGACGGGGCCGCTCTTGTCTTCCCGTTCACCCCTGAAGCCCTTGTCGGACAGGGTGATGATCGCCACTCTGTATGCCATATCCGTATCCTTTCCTGATGCTCAGCCGCCGATCTGATTCATCCGGCGCGCTTCTTTATCCTCGACCTTCTCAGAAAAACCGTGGTGCACGGGCTTGTGGAGAATGGCGACCCGCATGGCCCCCGTGATCTCCCCGTCCGTCGCGCCGCCCCGCAGCAAAGTCCGCAGGTCAGCGCTGCTCTGGTGGTTCAGGCAGAGCTTCAGCAAGCCGTCCGGGGTGATGCGCACCCGGTTGCAATACTGGCAGAATTCATGGCTCACGGCGCTGATAAAGCCGATGTTGCCGGCAAAACCCCGGGGCTTTCCGTAAACCGCCGGGCCCATGCCGTGCCGGCTGTCGTCCGGCTGCAGCGGGCCGAAGGCCTCTTCCATCTTCTGGAGCACCTCGGACGTCGGTATGGCCTTCATGTCGGCGCCGCTGCCGATGGGCATCAGCTCGATGAACCGCACATCGACAGGCAGGTCTTTCGCCAAAGCAGCCAGTTCCACCAGCTGCGTTTCGTTCAGCCCCATGATGGGCACCGCGTTCAGCTTGACCCTGAGCC
>JBGUIY010000121.1:0-8320 GCA_045113475.1 Christensenellales bacterium
CCTCGCATCCAACCACTTGATTCATTATGACACGTTATGGGGGTCGTAACGCGCGCCCACCCCGGGCGCAAGCCCCGCGCCCACCGCGCCCGGGATGCCCTGGGGCCGCCGCTACACCGTATATTGTTTGATGATCTGGATTACCCATCAGCACCTTTCCCATATGACTGCTGACTAAACATCGGGAATAACGCTGAAACTTATCAGAAAACAAAAACTGCCGCCCCGTATCACGGGGCGGCAGGAGGAACCGGACAGGCCGGTCAGGCGTTTTCCTTCCGGCGGTTGAAGATCACGTTGATGATGATGCCCAGGATCAGGCCGGTGGCGATGGAGCTGACGGTGATGTGGGAGAAGTTGAGAGTCAGGCCGCCGATGCCGGGCACCAGGATGGCCGCTACCACGAACAGGTTGCGGTTGTCGTTCAGGTCCACGGGCTGCAGCATCTTGAGGCCGCTGACCGCGATGAAGCCGTACAGCGCGATGCAGACGCCGCCCACGATGCAGCTGGGGATGGAGTTCACGAAGCAGACGAAGGGATCGAAGAAGGAGAGGACGATGCAGTACACGGCCGCGATGGCGATGGTCGAGATGCTGGCGTTGCCGGTGATGGCGACGCAGCCCACGCTCTCACCGTAGGTGGTGTTGGGGCAGCCGCCGAAGAAGGAGCCGATGATGGAACCGACGCCGTCGCCGACGAGGGTCTTGTCCAGGCCGGGATCGGTGATCAGGTCATGCTCAATAATGGTGGAAAGGTTCTTGTGGTCTGCGATGTGCTCGGCCAGGGTGACGAAGGCCACGGGGGCGAAGAGCACCAGGATCGTCAGAACGTCGCCGATGCCGTTGATCTTGTTGGTGGCTTCGGGATATGCGCCGAAAATGCCCAGGAAGGTGAAGCGGGGCACCTTGAACAGCTGCATGTTGTCGAAGGCGGACAGGTTGACCAGCTGCATAGCCTGGTTGCCGGTGCTGCGGCCGATCAGGGTGAAGACCAGGGCGATCACGTAAGCGCCCAGGATACCGATCACGAAGGGAATCAGCTTCATGCCCTTGCTGCCCTTGGTGCTGGCATACACGGTGATGACGAAGGCGATCACGCCGATCAGGATGGCAAAGAGATTATAGAAATTGGTGCTGATATTCTGAACGCCCTCGTAAACGGCTTTGCCGGAAAGAAACTGGGATACGTTGAGGGTGCCGCCGGCAAAATTCGTCAGATTCAGGATGGTTTCATTGCCGTTCAGATTGGCGAGGTTGTTGATGGCGCTGCCGCAGAGGGACAGACCGATCAGGGCCACGGTGGGGCCGATGACCACGGGGGGCAGCAGCTTGTTGACCCACGCGGAGCCGGTGAATTTGATGATCAGGGCGATGATGACGTAGACGAGGCCGGCGAATACGGCGCCCAGGAAGATGCCCAGGTAGCCGAAGGCCACGGCGCTGGCCAGCGGGCTGATGAACGCGAAGGAGCTGCCCAGGAATACGGGGCTCTTCCTGCGGGTCGCGATGAAAAGATAGAACAGCGTGCCGAAGCCCGCGCCGCACAGCGCGGCAGGCTGGCTCATGTAGGTGCCGGTGCCGTCCACCAGGATCGGGACCAGCAGCGTCGCCGCCATAATCGCCAGCAGCTGCTGGAAAGCATAGATCAGGTTCTTCCTGAGCGGCGGATTCTGATCAATCTTGTAAACAAGCTTCATGTGAAAGCCTCCCGTGTTTTTTTCGGCAGTCTCCGCGGACAGAAAACAGCCCGCCGTATACAGGGATACGACGGGCTGGAATCATTCCGGTCACTGTGCGCTTGCGCGCCCGGCTGCCTCTTGTCGGTCTCTCTGTACCGTCTTAAAGACTTACCGGAAGGGATATTACCACAGATTCGGGCTGGCGTCAATGAAAAAACGCGATTTGTACGAAGACGGACGGAATGAACGCATTCAGTCCGTAAACGCGATCATGGAAACCATGCCGCGTAGCGCGCCGGAGCGGATGCCTTTCACCTTGTTGAGCATTTCGCCGTCGAAGACCAGCATGGCGGAGTTGCCGCCGTCCAGGTTGATGGCTTCCTGCACGCCCAGGCCCAGAAAACGGTTCTGCAGCCACTGCAGGGTGCAGCCGTCGCTGTCCTTGCGGCGGCCCAGCACGGTCAGGAACAGGTAGTCGTTGGGCGCCAGCATGGCCATGCCCTGGCGGGGCTGGCGCGGGTTGGAGGTTTCCACCGGTACGTCCCGGAAAGCTTCGCCGTTTTTGACCAGGATGGGGCCGAAGGCCCAGGTGTTCTGCACGCCCATGCCCAGGTATTCCTGGGCGGTATGTTCGTCGGGCAGGTACGTCTTCAGGGATCCGTCCGGCAGGGCGGCGATCACGTCCAGGGGCGGGAACTTGCGGGTGGTGCGGGTCACGTCGGAATAGACCCGGCCCTCGCGGATCACGATGCCCTCGATGTCCTTCGCGTCCTTCCGCCAGCCGAAGTAATCGTCGCTGAAGGCAAGGATCACGCCCGGGTGCTTTTTGACGATGTTCAGGGGCTTGTCGAAGCGCTTCGCGGTCATCTGCTCGTCGCTGAAGATGGTGCGCGCGCGGTTGCCGCCGGAAAGGCGCACGCGGGATTCCAACCAGATCAGGTTGTCGACCCGGTTGTCATAGCGTTTGATCTCGACGGACAGGGTGCCGCTGATGTAGTACCAGAGCCCGGCTTCGTCGTTCTTGTAGAGGAAGGGTGCGGCGCTCTTGTCAGCCAGGGTGCCGTCCTCCGCCAGTTCCGGCAGCTCCGGCCGGACCGCGGGGCCCACGCAGGCCGGGCCGGTCATGGGGACGTAAGACTCGGGCCGGGCGTCCTCGGAATAGAGGCGTTCCTGCACCTCGGGGGTGGCGACGTCGCCGTCCTCGCCGTATTTGCTGACGAAGCGGCGGATCTTCTCGACAGTGTTCTTCGTGTAGTCGTTCCCGAAGGATTTGGAGGTGAAATATCCCAGCTCATACAGCCGCTTTTTCAGTTCCACCACGTCCGGGCCCTTGTCGCCGATCTTCAATGTGCGATAGTCCGCCCGCGCGCCTGCGGGAGCGAGGACGCACAGCAGCAGGAGCATGCTGAGGACGCGGAGGAATGGCCGCCTGACGGTGCTCATTCGAGGCCCTCCGCGTTGGTGACCGCCAGGCGCTCCCGGACAGTCTTGAAATAGGTCTCCTGCTCTTCGGGCGTGACCTTCAGGATTTCGGTCACCAGCTTCAGCGACTGTTTCGGCGCGATGCGGATGCAGCGCTTGAAGGCCTTCATGTTCTGCTTCCAGGAGTTCATGTTGTTATTGCTGTATATCTTGAAGTGGCGGGGCAGCAGCTGCTTGAGCAGCTCCTCGTTGCGCAGGATCTCGGGTTTCACGGTTTCCGTGTACAGGAAGCTGTGCTCCAGGACTTCCGCGAAGCGGGCGAGGAATTTCGCCCGCATCTCGGGCACCAGCAGCAGGTTCTTGATCAGGCTGTACTGGGAGGATAGGGTTTTCCCGGCCTTGGCGGAATTCAGCAGCATGTAGACCGCGTTGTCGTGCAGTTCGCCGCCGCTCTCCACGTCGTACAGGATGTACTTCCACTTGCCGCCCGGCACGCGGTAAACGCGCACGTTCTCCAGGTCCTGGTTCTGGATGCACAGCTGGAAGCTGGTCCAGGTGAACAGGCTGTCCACGTCCAGCCGGTCAGTCACGTACTTCAGGTTCTCGGGCACGTTCAGGTCGTTGGCCTTGACGAAGGCGCGCAGCGCACGCCAGTCCGCGGGGTCGCCGTTCTGGATCTGGTCGTCCCGGGCTTCGCCCTTGATGATGTCGATATGGTCGATCATGTCCTTGTCGGTGACGCCCTCCCACTGGGCGATGGAATACTTGTTGATCTTCTCGCGGATGTTGTACTGGCCGGAATAGGCGCCGTTGATGTAGACGACCACGGTCTTGCCGGCCAGGTACATGATGTCGAGGCCGTTGGCCAGGCGGGTCAGCACCAGGTCCTTCATGCGGCAGTAAGGCGCGTCGGAGCCGGTGGAGCGGATGGTGAAGGCGCGGTATTCCTGATAATCGCGCTCAGGGAAGGGATTGTAGTGGAAACGGTTCTGCCCGCCGTAGGCGGTGCGGGCGTAGACCGCGATGGATTTCTGCTTCTGGGCGCGGGTGGAGGAGCCCACGATGTGGAAGGAGCCGAACTGGCTGATCTGCCGGACGCCGTTCTCGTCAAAGTACTCCATGTGGATGGGGTATTCCCAGTCCGTGTTGAAATTCGGCTTCACAAACAGGCCCTTCTTGCCGTACATGTAATCCTTGTCCGTGCTCAGGGAGATCACGGGCGTGATGGCGGGGTCGTTGATGATGTAGCTGGACGTCACGGTATAGGAGGGCAGCTTGCCTTCGGCGAAGGCCCTGACGCGCACGACGCCGGTCTTCGGGACGCTGATGGGGCCGGTGTATACCTTGGATTTGGCGGTGGGCTCGCTGCCGTCCACCGTGTAGTGCACCGGATCTTCGCAGGTCACGGTGACCTGGACGCCCTTCTCGTAGAGCCCCGCGGGGGTATCGATCACGGGCAGGGCGGACTGGGCCTCGAACACCTGTGCGGCGTTCTTTTTGCGCGGCGTGGCGGAGGCGAAAAAGCCGTAATCCGCTTTGCCGTCGGCCAGGCCCCAGGAGAAGCCGGGGTACTGCAGCGGGTATTTGACCGCCTGTACCTCATTGCCGTCCTTGTCCGTCAAACGGACGGTCTCGCCCGAGGAACTCAGCTTGTAGTGGGCGTAATAGGTCTTGTTCTGGGGCCGGTCGGCGTTCTTGTCCTCGCCGCAGCAGTAGATCAGGGCGTACTCGCCGGCCTTCAGACTGGTGCCGGACGGGAAGGTGAAGGCGTATAGGTCGGTCTTGGACTCGGTGAGCCCCCAGCCGGACAGGTCGACAGGCGCGGAGCCGGTATTGCAAAGCTCGATCCAGTCGTAGGCTTTGCCGTTGGTGTCGTATTCGCCGTTGTCAGCCATGATCTCGGTGATCAGCACGTCGGCGCGGGCCGCCAGGCAGAAGCCCATCAGCAGGATCGTCAGCGCCAGCAGCGCAACGCGGTATTTTCCAGACATTTTCATATCCTCCGGGACAGTAATGGTCGGTTTTACCCACGGCCGATATTACCACATTCGCCGGGTGAATGCAAGTGAATTCCTTTTACATACTATACGCTTGAAACCCGGGAAAAGCTATGGTAAAATGCCTGAAGGGCGGGCGGGATCCGTTCTGCCCGGAAAAGACGACGTACACGGAGGTTCCGTCTGTGAAAAAACTGTTCAGTCTGATGCTTGCTGTCCTGTGCCTGCTGACCGCGGCGATCGCGGCGGCGGAAGACGTGCCGGCCGGGGAAAACATCCGGAAGGTGACGATCTCCTGCACCGGCGACGCGCTGCTGGGCGCCAGCGAGCGCGTGCGCAGGAACGGCGCGGGCACCTATTCCTACGACACCTATATCGAGAAAAACGGTTATGCCTATCCCTTCGCGGGGCTGTACGACATGTTCAGCAAGGACGACATCACCTTCGTCAACCTGGAGAACGTGCTGGCGGACGACATCAAGGGCGGCTTCTCGAAATCCCACCTGGTGTTCCGCGGGCCGGCGGATTTCGCGAAGATCCTGTCCGCGGGCAGCGTGGAGGTCGTGAACCTGGCGAACAACCACACCGAGAACTACGGCACCGAGGGCATGAACAAGACGGTGGCGGCGCTGGAGGCCGAGGGCATCGGCTACAGCGGCACCACCTTCGGCCTGAACGCCTACTATATCCATGAGGTGGGGGATATCAAGGTGGGCTTCGTGGGTTTGTATCCCCGGTATCATAAAGACAAGAAACATCAGACAGAAGCCAAGGCCTGCTTTGATGCCTGCAAAGAGGCCGGCTGCCAGGTCATTGTTGCTTCTATCCACTGCGGCGGCGAGTATCAGAAAAAGCATGCCAACATGCAGGACAAATATGAAAAGATCTGTAAATCCTGGGGCGCTAATCTGGTCATCGGCAACCACCCCCACGTGCCCCAGGGCATCCACGTGGCGGACGGCGTGACCTGCCTGTATTCCATCGGCAACTTCACCTTCGGCGGCAACACCGGCGTGGACGAGGTGCTGAGCGTGATCCAGAGCTATGTGGCGCAGTTCGACCTGTATTTCGACGGAAACACCTACCTGGGCCACCAGCTGACCATCTGGCCCATCCATATCAGCGGGACCGTGCCGGAAAACAATTACCAGCCGGTGCTGGTGTCTGGGGCGGACGCTGAAAAGGTCATGAAGCTGATCCAGAACGACTGTGGGAAGCTGAAGCTGAATCCGTACGTCGACGGCCAGGGCGCGGTGCAGGACTTCGTGCCCTGGAAGAAATGACCTGTGACCGGGAGATGTAAAAAGATGAAACGCTTATCCGTTTTTCTGGCGCTGGCGCTGCTTTTGTCCCTGATGCCGCTTGCATCGCTGGCGGGCGAATACCCCTTCCTGCTGACCGCGGGCGGGTCCTTCGCCTACTGCCGGGACGAGCAGGGTACCCTGATGGTATACGGCGACAACCAGTTCGGCCAGCTGGGCAAGGGCACCAAAAACCAGAGCAAAAAGCCTGCCGTGTTCAAGAGCAAGAACGCCGAGATCGATCCGGCGCATATCCGGGACATTTATGCGGGCTGCGACTATTCCTTCTTCCTGATGGACGACGGGACCATCTACGGCGTGGGCAACAACGCCTACAACCCCATGCTGGCGGGCTTCAACCGCTCCCGGGTGCTGACCCACGTGCGCATCCCGCTGGAAGATAAGACCATTGTGAAGATGGCCTGCGGCTTCGGCCAGGTGCTGGCACTGAACGAGGCGGGCGAGGTCTGGGCCTGGGGCCGCAACAGCGACGGCCAGGTGGGCAACGGCACCACCAAAAGGATCACCGCCCCGCAGAAGCTGCCCCTGACCGGCATTGTGGATATCGCTGCGGGCGGCAAGTTCTCCCTGGCGCTGGATAAGGACGGCGTGCTCTGGGGCTGGGGCAAAAACGAGTCCCACCAGCTGTCCAACGGGAACGAGAAATTTTTCACGTCCCCGGTCAGGATCGACATCGGCGATATCCGTCCCGCGTTCATCGACGCCGGCGGCGAGACCGTGAGCGTGGTGGACACGGAGGGCAGGCTCTGGATGTGGGGCCGCAACGACGTGCAGCAGATCGGCGTCGACACCGGGAAAAAGGCCGTGCTGGAGCCCCGGCTCTTCGAGGAGCTGCCTGCGCCTGTGGTGTTTGTGGACAGCTACAATTCCCAGACCTACGTGATCCTCTCCGACGGCTCCCTCTGGGGCTGGGGAAACAACCGCTCCGGCCAGCTGGGCCTGGGCAAAAAGACCGTCGGCTCCCCGGTCAGCATGATCTGGCCTTCCGACGTGATCTATGTGACCAGCTTCGACGTGAGTATGAACTGCGTACTGAAGGACGGTACCGTCCTCGCCTGCGGCAGCAACAAGTTCGGCCAGTTCGGCAACGCGAAGGTCAATGATTTCCATATGCCGAAGATCCAGGAAAACGGAATGAGGCTGTTCACGGCGGGCGAATGAAGCCTGCGTGAACGGAATATGAAAAACGAACCGGACAGCCTTTCCCGGAAACGGAAGAGACTGTCCGGTTTTTTTGCAAAAAAGGGCTTGACTCTGACGCAGCGTTATAGTTTATGATAAACTCAACGCGGGAGGAGGGAAGAACCATGATGACGGTGCATGAGGTGAGCAGGCTGACAGGCGTGAGTATACGCACCCTGCAGTATTACGACGCCATCGGCCTGCTGCGTCCGGCGGAATATACCGAGGCGGGCTACAGGCTGTACGATGCCGCGGCCCTGGAGACCCTGCAGCAGATCCTGCTGTTCCGGGAACTGGAGTTTCCTCTGAAGGACATCCGGCGGATCATCCGGAGCCCGGAGTTCGACCGGCAGAAGGCGCTCGACCAGCAGATCGGGCTGCTGCAGCTGAAAAAGGAGCGCCTGGAAAAACTGATCGCCCTCGCCCGTGAGATCAGACTGACAGGAGGAAAGAACATGACAGACTTTTCAGCCTTCGACACGAAGAAACTGGACGAATACGCCGCGCAGGCGAAAGCATCCTGGGGCGATACCCCGGAATACCGCGAGTACGAGCGGAAATCAAAGGGCAGAACACGGCAGGAAGAGGAGGCGCTGGGCAGCAGCATGATGGGGATCTTTGCGGAATTCGGCGCGATCAGAAAAGAAGATCCCGCGTCCGGACAGGCACAGGCGCTCGTCAGGAAACTGCGGGATTTCATTACGGAGCATTACTATGC
>JBGUIY010000122.1:0-13127 GCA_045113475.1 Christensenellales bacterium
CCTGAACAACGTGGTGGACGCCGCGAAGGCCGTGGACGCCCCCATCCCGCTGACCCAGAGCGTGCTCGAGATGATGAAGGTCCTGCATCACGACGGCGACGGCGCCTGCGACCACAGCGCCCTGCTCAAGTACTACCAGAAGCTGACCGGCGAAGTGCTGCATCACTGAGAAAGCCAATGCAAGGCGAAGCCTTTTCGGGCTTCGCCTTGTCTGCTGACAGGAGAAGTATATGAAATTTGTTTTTGCTCCCGACTCCTTCAAGGGTTCCCTGACGGCCCTGGAGAGCTGTGATATCCTGGAGCGCGTCACCATGAAGATCTTTCCGGGTACGGAGTGCGTTTCCGTTCCCGTGGCAGACGGCGGCGAGGGTACAGTGGACGCATTGCTGCGGGCGATGGGCGGCCGGCGCGTGGCGACCCCTGTTACAGGCCCCATGTATGAGCCGGAAACCGCGGTGTGGGGGATACTGTCCGACGGCACGGCAGTCATGGAAATGGCACAGGCCAGCGGCCTGCCATATGTGCCTGCGGACAAAAAGGATCCCCGCGGGGCCACCAGCTTTGGCACCGGAGAAATGATCGCCGCTGCCGTCAGGGCGGGTGTGCGCAGCATCCTCATCGGCATCGGCGGCAGTGCCACCAACGACGGCGGCATGGGTATGCTGGCGGCCCTTGGAGCGAGGTTCACCGATAAAGATGGCAGGGAAGTCAGGCCGGTCGGCGGCGAAATGATCAATGTGGCCAGGGCTGATTTCAGCACCATGCTGCCCGGGCTGAAGGAAACCGCCATTACCGTGATTTGTGACGTAACCAACCCGTTGCTGGGCCCGAATGGCGCCACCTTTATCTATGGCCCCCAGAAGGGCGTGACCCCGGAAATCCGGGAAGAGATGGAAGCGGGCATGGCCCATTACGCCGAAGTGGTCAGTGCAGCCTGCGGCAGGGATATTGCGTCTTTCCCCGGCGCAGGCGCGGCCGGCGGCCTGGGCGCTGCCCTGGGCGGCGTGCTGAATGCCCGGCTGAAGAGCGGCATTGATGCTGTGCTGGATGCGGTAGACTTCGATAAAAAGCTGGAGGGCGCCAGCCTGGCGGTCACCGGCGAAGGCCGGATCGATGGCCAGAGCGTACGCTTCGGAAAAGTTCCTGTGGGTGTGGCCAGGCGCTGCGCGGCCCACGGTATCCCTGCCGTCGCCATCGTGGGCGGCATCATGGACGGGGCAGAGGGCCTCTTCGACCTGTGCGAGAGCACTATCCAGACTACGGTGCCGGGCCCTATGAGCCTGGAAAAAGCCATGGCTGAAGCTCCGGCACTCTATGAATACGCAGCGGAGCGGCTGTTCAGGGCCATTCGCATTGGAATGAACTTAAAATAACTGATTTGAACGATGTTTGATACAAACCGGCGAAACGCATGATCCGATGCAAACGGTCCTGGAAAAGAATACAAAACGGCATCCTGACACCGGAGATCCCGGAAACAGGATGCCTTTTCAATGGGTGCGGATCATGACAGGAGTTTATTTCTCTCCCGTTACCCCATAATCCTTTTTCATGCCATGCGCGCCGAAGATCTGCCACTGTCCTACGCCGAGACGCTGCATGACCGCCCGGCGTTCCTCTGCGCAGAGTTTTGGATCGGTGTCCACAGACGTCATCAGAACAGGCGCGTATTGGTTATAGGCCGCCTGTTCGCGCGTCATGCCGTGGGTATTCACGTATATATCGCCGGTGAAAGCTATATGGTGGGTGAAATCGATCAGCACGGTCTCGCCCTTAAGATGACCGCCGGCACCCTGATAGACTTCGAAGCACAGATCCCCGAAGCGGAAGAAACCCATCTGCGTGAGCGGCGCATCCTGTTCGTCCGCTGTATTCCAGAGCCCCTGTACCTTTTCCGGCTCCGGCGGCACGTAGCGCGTCAGCGTTTTGCAGATGCTTATATAGGGACGGTGCATCGGATTCTGCTCGCGGAAGCCGGGCTTTCCCGCGTATTCCAGCGCAAGGCATTCCCGGGACTTCCCGCTGGCCAGTATCTCGTCAAACAGCGGCAGAAGCCCGCAGTGATCCACATCGGCATGAGTGATCAGGATCCGCTTGTGCATGCTGTCCCAGCCGGGCAGCAGTTGGCGGAAAATCTTCTCCATTTCGCGCCGATACATCGCGTAGCCGCAATCGATGAACAGAACCTCCCCGCCGCTTTGCAGTATGGCGGTATTGCTCCCGCATGGCGGTTCGATCAGGGTGATCTGCGTTTTTTCCGTGATGCGGTGCTGCGTGATCCGCGGCGAAAAAGCGGCGTCCCGGCACACGGACAATAACTCCGCGAAGCGGCTGATGCTCTCAAAGGTCTTGTAGGGCGAAAGACCCTTTTCGTCCAGCATCTGCATGACCAGGTTGGAGTTGACGAGCAGCCCGTCCCTGCAATCCTCAGGCAGCTCCAGCGTCTGCATCAGGCCGGAGACGAAGGAGCGGTAGAAGATGCTGTTGTCGTAGATCTTTTCAGAATGATTGTAGTCGATCACGCGCACCGGGCAGAGGGTTTCCGCCCGCGTGAGGAACGCCTTCAGCACGTCCTCGTCTTCCACGAACAATCCCATCTTGAATGCCTGGTAAGCGCTGCCGTTCTCCTGGGAACTGATATAGGAGATGTTCAGCCGGTATTCGCTGATGATCCGCAGCACTTCCGTGACACTGCCCGGCACATCCTTCAGGTGAAATTCCACCAGCACGATGCCCTTGTCATTGTTCGGGGTCTGAAGGTAGCCGATCCGCGCCAGCTGATCGTCCGCCGCCCGCAGCTGGTCATCGCTTCCCTCCGCGTCGATGAACAGCGTGTGGGAATCCACTGCCTTGTTATAGCTCACCCGGGTGATGTTGATGCCCAGCGCCGCAAAGCACTCGCTGGCCTTCAGAAAAGCGCCGATGTGGTTGGGCATGGTCGTGATATAGGTTTTCTTCATCAGAACGCCTCAGCTGACCTTTTCTCCGTTCACAAGAACGACGTTCATTGTCTCGATCTCGATCTTCTGCCATACGCCTTCAACCACATAAGGCTCGTTCTTCAGGTATGTATCCAGCGCTGTGCGGTCAGGAAACTCCAGCACCAGCGCCGACCCTTTCATTTTTCCCTCGTCGTCGAGGAGCCCGCCGGCACAGATGATCTGCTTTCCCAGCTTCTTCATTCCTTCCAGGTGACGGGGCCGGACAGCCATTCTTTTCTCCAGCATGCCGGGCCCGTCAAAGGCTTTGATGATGAATTGCATTTCCTTGTCCTGTATGGTATTTCCGTAGCCGGTAACCATACTCTCCTTTCTTTTTTGCTGACCGGTGACTGCGATCGGTCCGGGTTCCCAGTCTCTCCCGCTGGTCACGGCAGGTGCTTTCCTGCGGCCAGATACAGCTGATACCATTCGTGGTGGGTCAGATCGACCTTGCACGCATCGCAGATATCCCTGAGGTGATCAGGATTCATGGTGCCCGCGATGGCCTGCATTCTGGCCGGATGCCGCAGGATCCAGGCGATGGCTACGGCAGTCTTGGGTGCGCCGTACTTGTCGCCGATTTCCTGCAGCGCCTTGTTCAGTTCGGGAAAACCGGGATCGTCCACAAAGCAGCCCTTGAAGAACCCGTGCTGCAGGGGAGACCAGGCCTGGACGGTGATATCGTGCAGCCGGCAGTAGTCCAGGGTGCCGTTGTCCCGGTCGACGGACATGTCGGTGGTCTTGTTGTTCAGGTACAGCGCCTGGTCGATGAGCTGGCTCTGCTCCAGGGAGAACTGCAGCTGGTTGAACACCAGCGGCTGGCGCACGAATTTCCGCAGCAGCTCCATTTGCAGCGTGGGCACGTTGCTGACGCCGAAATACCGCACCTTGCCGGCCTTCTCCAGGGTATCGAAAGCCTCCGCCACCTGTTCCGGCTCGAAGATCAGGTCGGGCCGGTGCAGGAGCAGCGCGTCCAGATAATCGGTCTTCATCCGGCGCAGGCTGTCGTCCACACTGGTGAGGATATTCTCTTTCGTCCAGTCAAATTCGCTGCGCTCGAAGCACAGGCCGCATTTGCTCTGGATGATCACGTCCTCCCGCCTGATGCCCGACTGCCGGAAGGCGTCGCCGAAGCGGGTCTCGGCTTCACCGGCGGTGTAGCAGGTGGCGTTGTCAAAGAAATTGACGCCCAGTTCCACCGCGGTATGGATCATTTTCTCCGCGTCATCTACGCTCAGGGCGGGCATGCGCATGCAGCCCAGAATGATGGCGGACGCGTTCCGGGGACCGTTGACGATGTTGAGTGTTTTCATCTTCTTGCGCTCCTTATCTTTATTCGCTGCCGCCCGGACCGGCGCGGCGGAAGGAATGCGGTACTGCGGGCGCCTGCCGGACGGATCATTTTCAAGCCCTGTTCCTCCGTCACCACAGAGGAATTATTTCAGGTATCCGCTTCCTTGTCCATCTTCCATTTGATCAGCTGCGCCAGAATGGGCTGGAGTTTTTTCGCCTGTTCCGACAGCTCGTATTCCACCCGTACCGGTACCTCCAGGTATTCCTTCCTCAGCACCAGGTGATCCCGGTCGAGTTCCTTCAGGGTCTGCGACAGCATGGTGTTTGAAATGCCCCGGACGTTATGCAGCAGTCCGTTGTAACGGCTGGCCCCGTTGGCTGCCAGAGAACAGAGCACGGGCAGCTTCCATTTGCCGCCGATGCTTTCCAGCGCTGATTGCAGCGCGCATTGCGCTGTACACGGACAATTGCGGTGCTGTGGCATGGGTTTTCTCCTGATATGTTTTTTCTTCTTTACACCGGATTTTTTCACTTATTGACAGATGATGGTTCGTCCGGTACAATCATAACAGATAAGGAATCCGTTGTAAATGATGATTTCTTATTCATGGCGTATTGAGGAGGGAAAACCATGAGCAGGAAGCTGGTAGCCTATTTTTCAGTCAGCGGCGTCACCGCCGGAGTCGCCAAAGAGATCGCGGCGATGGAAGGCGCCGACTGTTTTGAAATCAGGCCCGAAGCGCCTTATACCAAAGAAGACCTGGACTGGACCGACAAGCGGAGCCGCAGTACCCTGGAAATGAGCGACCTGAACTGCCGCCCTGCCCTCACCGGCCGCGTGGGAAATATGGCGGATTACGACGTGGTGTTCGTGGGCTTCCCCATCTGGTGGGGCCGGGAACCCAGCGCCGTGGACACTTTCCTGACCGGCTATGATTTCAGCGGCAAAAAGATTGTTCCCTTCTGCACCTCCGGTGGCAGCGATATCGGCAGGACCGCGGAACGCATCCGGAGCCTGGTGGGTGAAAACGCCTGCGTGGACACCGGCAGGCGCCTGGGCGGCGAGATCTCCGAAGCCGATCTGAAAATCTGGACGGAGGGGATGAAGCTGTGAAAGGCATGGAACTGGTCCGACACCGCAGGAGTGTGCGCACCTTCGACGGCAATCCGCTGCGCCCGGAGGACGCGGAGAAGATCCTGCGCTTCGCGGAGAGCATTGAAACGCCTTATGGCATCCCCGTCACCTGGAAACTGCTGAGCGCCAAAGAATACGGACTGTCGTCTCCTGTGATCGCGGGAACGGACACGTACATTGCCGGCAAAGTCCGGCGCCAGCCTCATGCAGAGGAAGCTTTCGGCTTTGCCTTTGAAAAGCTGGTGCTGTACGCCGAATCTCTGGGACTGGGCACCACCTTGATCGCCGGGACGATGAACCGCCCTGCTTTCGAAAAGGCGATGCAGCTGAACGCGGATGAGGTAATGCCCTGTGTAAGCCCCCTGGGCTATCCGGCAAAAAAGATGTCCCTGCGGGAAACGCTGATGCGCAAAGGCGTCCGCGCGGACAGCCGCATGGAGTTCTCCGAGCTGTTCTTCGACCGGAGCTTTGACAAACCTCTTTCTGAAAGCACGCCTTTCAGAGATGCCCTGGAAATGGTACGCTGGGCGCCTTCCGCTGTCAACAAGCAGCCCTGGCGGGTGGTTGTTGACGGCAAGCTGGCCCATTTCTATGAAAAGAAGAGCAAGGGTTATGTGGATGCCAGCGGATGGGATCTGCAAAAGATCGATCTGGGCATCGCCCTGTATCATTTCGCCTATGGATCGGATGAAAACGTACAGCTGACTATCGCCGATCCCGGCATCAGCGTGCCGGAAGGGACGGTGTATATCGCCACCATGACGGCGAAATAATCATGCTGCTGAAAACGCGCCGGCGCTGGTCGTGACGGCGAATGAAAAAAGGACTGTGAGAAGCGTCATAGTCCTTTTTTCATGCCTTTCTGAAACCAGTCAGGAGTTCATCGAAAACGATCGATTATACAGGCGGTATGCGGAAGTTCATTCCTGCATCCCAGCTATCAAAGCGTCCACGTTTTCCTCCGGGGCGGAGATCAGGCTCCAGGCCGGCATGACGCCTTCAGCGCCGGCTGAGCGGAAAACGCGGAGGGAGTGCAGGATCTGCTCGGGGCCGACCGGCGCCAGGACGGGCACACGGTTGTACTCCATGCCGCAGTAGACATGAACGGCGGGGGAGGCCTGCCCGGCAAGGAGCATCATCCGGCGGATCTCCGCCGCGGCGTAATCGTCTGTTCCGGTACCGCCGCACAGCGCCATGAGCAGCTTTTTGCTGCTCTTGCCGACGGCTTGTTCAAGCACGTCCAGTTCGTAAGGCAGCCCGGCCGGCGCGTCCGTGTGCAGATACATCATGGGCTTCACAAAGTCCGCCAGGCGGGTGAGCCGCTGGAAGTCCTGCCCCGCGAACCAGGAAAGGGAAGGGGTGAAGAGGTCCAGCCCGATCCTGTAGCCGCGCTCTCTGTAGGCGCTGCACAGATGCTCCAGGGTTTCTTCCATGATCGTGCAGCGGGTGTCGAAGAGCGCCTGCAGGTCGGGATCTTCCAGCTGCCAGCGGTGCCCGTCAAACGCGGTCAGCCCCAGAGGGTTGCCGGTCCCCGCTTCGATCCTGTCTTTCAGGCGCCGGCATCCGCCGCGCAGCGCGTCGGGATCCAGGCCCATCCGTTCGTATCGCTTCAGGCAGTGCGGGCAGAAGCAGCCCAGCACGCCGGACAGGCCGAACTGAAAGGAAGGATAGCGGATCCTGTCCAGGAAAACTCCGTCAAAATTCCCGGCCTGCAGTTCCTTCAGGGAAGCTTCAAAAAACACGTTCCGGTTATGGCTGCTTTCCGGGCAGCGGAAGCGGAAATCCCTGATCTGCCTGCCTTCCAGGAATGCGTTTCCCTCCCAGTCGACCAGCGGGTCAAAGCGTGCGAGATCGTCCAGTTCGGAAAAAGCCGGCAGCCAGAGATATACCTTTGTCCCGTCGTTCCTGGCCCGGCTGATGATGCGGCTGTATACGTCTTTGGGCGCATGGATTCCGCAGACCACCGCCTTTGCCGGATGGCGGTCCTGCAGCCGGTTCAGCTGCCGGATCAGATGATCCCAGTCCGCGTTCTTCGACGTAAGCCCCCACAGTTGATAAATGACATCCATCTGCTGTTTCCTCTCTTTTTTTATACCGGATGATTCCGCGGCAGTCTTTGATTCATTGAAACGATTGTTTCCATGAACAGTATAACACATTTTCAGAGGAAACGAAAGGATTATGCCAAGTACCTCGTGTTCATTCCGCTGCCGGAGACGCTTTTTCCGGATCGGACTGACTGAGCGCCCGGTATTCACTGGGCGTGCAGCCTTCGGTTTTTCTGAATATATGCGCGAAGTGGGAGGAGGAAACAAATCCTACCGCCTCGCCGATTTCCGATATGGACCGGTCCGTCCGGGCCAGAAGCTCTTTTGCCCTTGCGCAGCGGATATGATGGTGGTAAGCCAGCGGCGTCATGCCTGTCTGCTGCCTGAAGGTGCGCAGCAGGTAACTGTCGTTGACGAACAAGGCGCTGGCCATTTCCCGGAGGGAAAACTTTTCGGTGCTGTGAGCTTCCATATACTCCTGAGCGGCTGTTGACAGCTTTTTTCCGCTTGTCTGTTTATCACGCATCCCGCAGCCTCCCTTTGCGAATCGTCAGAATCCCGGATTAGATATAACTAACCTTGAAATATATTAGCACAAACTAATCGCGATGTCACTATATTTCATCGGATCGTTCAAAAAGTCAATATCAGGATATTAGTCAAAACAAACAAGTCAATATCAGGATAGCGGAAGCCGCTGCCGATGTGCTATCATAGCGCCTGGGGTTAGAGAACCCTAACGTAAGCCTGCCTTGCGGCGATGCGCCGGGACAGGCGTGTGAAAGGAAGATTGACATGTGTCAAAAACGGCTTGCCGCAGCGCTGCTGTGCTGCCTGATGGCGCTGATCCTGGCGCTGCCTTGCGGCGTTTCAGCGGAGAGCGGCGCTTCCACGAGGTGGGCGGACGCTTCGGACGAGATCGACCGGTATCTGGACGCGGCCTTTGAAGCATATCTGGACGGGGACACAAAAACCGCCTACGACAGCGTGAGCAATGCTTATTTCCGTGTATATGAAACCACGGGCTTCGAACGCCAGACCATGAGCTACGTTTCCGGCAACCGGAAAAACGCTGTGGAGATGCAGTTCTCTGCCTGCAAAGCTGCGGTAAAAAAGGAAAACACCGACCATGAAACCGTCGTATCCGTGCGCAGCGCCCTTCAAAAGCTGAAGGCCATGATCCGGGAGGACGGCAACAAGCTGGCGGCGCTGCAGGGCAGCGTACAGAGCGAAACCAAGTATTACAAGCGCGGCGAGTTAGTTTCCGCTGATCCGTACCCCGAATACTCCGCTGATCCCAACGCGGCGCAGAAGTACGCCAGCTGGTATGAAGCCGCGACGCTGGTGAAGGAACTGCTGGATACCGCCTACATGGGCTATCTGGATAAGGACTACGAAGCGGCCGCCGACAATCTGAATACGGCTTTCTATTCCGTGTATGAGGAGTCCGGCCTGAGCCATAAGATCTATACGGACCTGTCCCTGAAGGACAGGCAGAAAACGGACGGCTATTTTTCGGACCTGCGCGGGCTGGTTGCCTCCGCATCGACCAAATACCAGAAGAATAAATACCGCACCACAACCGACGGCGCGAAAAACCTGATCCTCAAGCAGGCGAAGGCGCTGGATACCAAGGCGGCGGAGGCGAAGGCGGCTGCTGCGGCACAAGCCGGCGAAACGGCTGCCGAGCAGCAGACGGAAACCAAGCAGTCCGATCCTCGGCTGCTCACATTCCTGGGTGCCTTCGGCATCATCGTGCGCGAGGGGCTGGAGGCCATCCTGGTCATCGCTGCCATCATCGCTTATCTCACCAAGAGCGGCAACGGAAAGAGCCTGAAGAACGTGTACATCGGCGCGGCGGCCGGCGTAATCGCCAGCTTCATCGCGGCCGCCGTGCTGGCCTGGGCCAAGCAGGCGTTCGTGGGCGCGGGCCTCGCCCAGGAAGTCATCGAGGGCATAACGGCCCTGATCGCGGTGTGCGTGCTGTTCTACGTGAGCAACTGGATGATCTCCAAAGCGGAGGCCGCTTCCTGGAGCCGGTACATCGACGGCAAGGTACAGAGCTCCGTGGAGCAGGGCAGTGCTTTCGCCCTTGCCTTTACGGCGTTCCTCTCCGTGTTCCGGGAAGGCGCCGAGGTGGTGCTGTTCTACCAGCCCATGCTGGCGGAGGGCAATCCGGGCATGGTATGGGCCGGCTTCGGCGTCGGGTGCGTGCTGCTGGTGTTCGTGTACCTGGCGATCACCAGGCTGTCCATCAGGCTGCCCATCAAGGTGTTCTTCACCGCCACGTCCATCCTGATGGCGGTCATGTGTGTGAGCTTCCTCGGCAGCGGCATCAAGGAACTGGCCGAAGGCAACGTGTTCGACCTGGCCCTGCGGGTGCCCGGTGTGCCGGAAAACGACGTGATCCAGATCTTCGGCATCTACCCCTGGCTGGAGACGCTGCTGCCGCAGCTGATCCTGTCGATCATCCTGCTGGTCACGTTCCTGATCGCCCACTACCGGGGCAAAATGGACGCTCTGAAAGCGCAGTACGCCAAATGACCACGATACCCCCGCGGCGCTGCCCCGCGCAGCCCGCGAAGGATATACAACCAAATCGTTCGTTAGAGGAGGATCTTACCATGAAAAAGTTTTTTGCCCTGCTGCTGGCCGCTGTGATGCTGATGAGCATGTCCGCTATCGGTCTTGCCGAAGAGGAAACGGGCTTCGATGAATACGAACTGGGCGTGGAAGGCGAGCAGGAAGTCGGCTTCATGACCATGGCGATGGTTTACTTCCAGCCTGTGGACATGGCGCCCGCTGAGAACGCCACCCCCAAGGAAGGCTCCGACCTGCACATCGAAGTGGACCTCACCGCCAACGAGAACCCCTACGGCTTCCCCGTGGACGGCTGGGTGCCCTACCTGAGCATCGATTTCGTCGTTAAGGATCTGGAAGGCAAGGAAGTCTATTCCGGCTCCATGATGCCCATGGCTGCCTCCGACGGCCCTCACTATGGCAACAACATTCCTCTGCCCGAGGGTGAGTATACCGTGACGCTGTACATCAAGAGCCCCGCCGAGAACGGCTATCTGCTGCACGTGGACGCAGAAACCGGCGTTGAAGCCAAGGAATTCTGGACCGAGCCCCTGACCGCTACCTGGACCGGCTGGAAGTTCGTCAAGGAATGGTAATCTGATCAGAGCATCTGATCCTGCCGCATGCTGGCGTGTTCTCCGCGGGGGAGAGCGCGCCAGCATTATGTGCGTTTATGCCAAATGATATTCTGGGGGTTTTAACGTGTTCAAGTATCTCTGGATGGTGACGCAGGACCTGTTCCTGACGGTCACCCTGACCACCCTCATGCACGTTTTCATCCGGCGGCTGCTGGGCCGGAAGGGGCAGCTGATCCACGGCGCCGCCCTTGGCGCAGGCGTGCTTGCTTCCGTTGCCCTTGCCGCCGTCAAATTCAACACCAGGCTGATCATCTCCAGCCATTGGAATCATTATATCTATGCGGTGATCCTGCCGCTGACGCTGCTGGTGCTGCTCCTGACCCTCCTGTGCGGCAGGCGGGAAAAGCGGGATATGCGTGCCTGCGGCGCTGTTTTGTGCGCCGCGGGATCCCTGCTGTCCGCCACGCTGGTGTTTTATTCCCTGCCCGGGGTGCTCCTGTATCCCTTCAGCTTCAATACCATGGGCCAGGGATACCTGTCCTCGTATTACGCGGTGCGCATGGCCGGATGGCTGGGCGCGCTGGTGCTTCTGTACGTCTATTCGCGCCTGCTTTCCCGCTGCGCGCTGTATATAAAACCCTATGCGCTGGTGCCCTTCGCGCTGAACGCGGGGCTGCTTTCCTTTGCCGCGTACTGCTTCGGCCGCTTTTTCGTGCCCTGGGTCAACCGGGCCAAATGGCTGAAATGGCCCGTGAAATATTCCGATGCGGCCTATGGCTGGATCGGGAGCTGGATGATGTTTACTGCCAACCATTCCATGCTGTTCATCTGGATCGCGGCGGGCATCGCGGCGCTGCTGGCCGTCCTGCTGTTCCGCCAGGGGACCGTCATCAGGGAACCCTATGACAATCCGGCCCAGCTCCGCAAGCTGAGAGCCAGGAACAGGCACTGGCGGAGAGTGGCTGCAGGCACAGTGGTCTGCGTCATCCTGTGTACCGTGATCATGACTGTGGTGAAAACCGGCGACACGAAGCAGGTGGAGCTCTCCGCGCCGGAGGCCTATACCGTGGATAAGGAAGCGGGCGTTGTCCAGGTGCCCATGGAGAACGTCAGCGACGGGCATCTGCACCGCTTCGAATATAAGACGGATAAGAATATCAACGTCCGCTGGATCGTGGTGAAGAAGCCCAATTCCGCCGCCTTCGGCGTGGGCCTGGACGCCTGCGAGGTCTGCGGCAACGCGGGTTACTTTGAGCGCAGCGGGCAGATCATCTGCAAGCGCTGCGACGTGGTGATGAACATCAACACCATCGGCTTCAAGGGCGGCTGCAACCCGATCCCCATGCCTTATGAGGTGAAGGACGGGAACCTCGTTTTCCGGCTGAGCGATATCATCGCCGGTGAAAAAGAATTCAGATAAGGAGGGCGCATCGCAATGCTGTTCCGTATGATCCGCGGCGTGCTCTTTCATCAGAAGAGCAAAATGCTTTTGATCGCGCTGACCATCGCCCTGGGCGCGTCCCTGGCGACGGGTATGCTGAACGTGGTGATGGGCGTGGAAGAAAAAGTAAACAAGGAACTGAAGAATTACGGGGCCAACATCACCGTGAAGCCCAAGGACTCGTCCCTCCTCTCCGATATCTACGACGTGGGCGGGGGCGCGGAACTGAATACCGCTTATCTGCGGGAAGACGAGCTCGGAAAGCTGAAAACCATTTTCTGGGCCTTCAACATCGTGGACTTCACCCCCTTCCTGGACACGCAGGTGACGCTGCCGGACGGCAGCACGGCCCGGATGACGGGCACCTGGTTCAACCACCATCTGGATCTGCCCACGGGCGAAAGCCTGGACGCCGGCGTGGTGGGCATGCGCTCCTGGTGGGACGTGACGGAGGGCCGCTGGCTGGATGAAAAGGACGAAAACGCGGCCTCGGAAATCATGGCCGGCGCGCTGCTGGCGCAGAAGATGGGCTGGCACGCGGGCGATACTGTGCATATCGCCGCTTCCCAGGGGGAAAAAGACGTGACTGTCGCGGGCATATACGACGCCGGCGGCGACGAGGACGAGCAGATCTACGCCATTCTGGACCTGGTGCAGGCGCTGACTGACCGGGAGAACAAGGTGGCGTCCATCGAAGTGTCCGCCCTCACCACGCCGGACAACGAGCTGGCCCGCCGGGCGGCCCGGAATCCTGCCGCACTGTCCAGCCGCGATTACGAAACCTGGTACTGCACGGCTTATGTCAGCGCGATCTGCTACCAGATCCAGGAGGTCATTACCGGCTCCGTCGCCAGCGCCGTGCGCAAGGTGGCCGAGAGCGAGGGCATGATTCTGGACAAGACCAGGCTGCTCATGATCCTGATCACTGCCCTGAGCCTGATCGGCTCGGCCCTGGGCATCTCCAACCTGGTCACCGCCTCCGTCATGGAGCGCAGCCAGGAGATCGGCCTGCTCAAGGCCATCGGCGCGCGGGACCATTCCATCACCGGCGTGGTGATGACGGAGATCCTG
>JBGUIY010000123.1:0-5496 GCA_045113475.1 Christensenellales bacterium
GGTTGGAGATGTCGATGATGAGTTCGACCTTTTCGCCCGGGGTGTAGTATGACCCGTTTGCGGGCTTGAAGTCATAGTGCTCATGCAAGTCGATGATCGGCTCTTCCAGGGGCTGATCCAGCGGCGCTTCCACGATGTTCGATTTAACGCTGTAGGTTTCGCCGTCCATGTCGTAGAGGCATTCCGCCTGGTTGTAGAGCGTCGGGTCGATCATATCGGCGTCCGTGACCGTATAGTCGAATTCGACGATCCATGTTTCGGAAGGAGCCAGGGACGGGCGCTTGTCGACCAGGGGGATCTCATCTTCCTTGAAGATCGGGTCGAACAGGACCGGTTCAATGATCTCCGCGTCGTTGTTGTTGGTGATCTCGACGTGATAGTGGATGGGTTCGCCGACCTGATAGCCGACGCCGTTCGCCGGGTCGCCCACGCGGGACTTCACGATGGTCACGGATTCAGCGGTGTCCGGGACCAGGTCGGCGTAGATCGACTCCCAGTTGGAATAGACGTCCGCGCTTTCCCCTTCGGCGTTATCTTCTTCGCCGAGGAGGGCGACGCCGTACGCGGTCAGGCCGCGGCCGACGTATTTCTTGGCCAGGTCAGCGGTCACGATCTTCGTCGTATGCGTGACGGACAGGGACTGCTCCGGCTCCAGCACCGTCATCAGTTCGCTGCTCCACACGTCGTAGGAGTCGTAGGCGATCGCTTCGTCCATGCCCTCGTAGGCCCCGATGTCGATGCCGCGGAACTCGATATCGACGTTGCCGGTGTTGGTCAGCGTCATCTGCGCTTTGACAGCCGCGCCGGGATAGGCGCCTTCAACGGTCACTTCGCCGCAGATCAGCGTCAGCTCGGGATACGGCTTGCTGCTGTCGATGAGGTATTCCGCATGGTAGGTATTGGTGGCAAAGGTATGCTCCGTGCCGCCCTCCTGGATCCACTGATAAGTGACGGTGAAGTCGCGGACGGCCTTGCCGCTGTCCACGTCCTCCTGGGAAATGACGATCGTGTAATCGAAGAAGCGGACGTCATCCGGATCGATCAGGGTGCCGGCGATATTGTCAAAGTCGGTGTTCACATCCAGATAGGACTTGTCGGCGGGCGCAACGTTGAGCTCGTTGATGGTCAGCTGCTGGTTGCCGGTGTTGGCAAGCGCGAGTTCCAGATAAATGGGCGCGCCGAGCTTGAACTGACTGTAGGCGTCGCTCACGTAATCCAGTTCCAGGGAGGGGGAATACTGCGGATCGAGGAGGACAGCCAGATCGAAGCTGACCGGAGCCGCCCAGACATCAACGGGTTCCGCAGGCTTCGTATCCCAGCCGACGGCCTGGATATCGAAGGTGATCCCGCCGTTATCAATATCCTCCTGGGTGACGGTGTATTCAAACGTCTTGGTGTAGCTTTCGCCGGGCAGGACGGTATAGGTGGCGTGTCCTGCGGGCATGCCGTAGGGATCATAGATGATGATCTCGTCCAGGGACTCCGTGCCGCGGTTCGTGGCGGTTGCCTGGATGTGGATCACGTCATCGACGCCATAGGGCTCCTGCAGCGAGTCGATGTTGTAAGCGACCAGTTCCAGCTTGTAGCTGGCCTCATCCGAGGACGCTGGGAGGTCAAAACCGAGCGGGCCGGCGGATGCGACGGGCTCCGCGCTGTTCTCTTCGTTCTCTCCCCAGGCGAAGGTCGAGACCGTCAGATGGATATTTTCCTGATCGACGTCCTCCTGCGTGACTTCGTACTGGAAGGTGGCGCTGCGGGATTCTCCGGGCGCGATGGGCCCGTCATAGTGCACGCCGCCATCTTCAACGCTGAAGGAAGGCTCGATGGTCATCTCCGTAAAGGGCGCGCTGCCGATGTTGCGGGCGGTAGCCTCAATGACCATGATGTCCTTCAGGTGGTAAGGCACATCGCCGGAATTCAGGAGCTTCACTTCGAGCGCTACAGAGTATGGATTCTCCTCGTTCTTGGCGGGAGAGACCTGGAAATCGCCGCTGAACTCCTCTTCCTCGGCCGTGCCGCATACGGCGCACTCGCGGCGGCGCAGCCCGGGTTCACCGGGCAGAGCTTCGCGAACGACGGCCCACTCGCCCCAGGTGTGCGGAGCGAGGTCGCCGGTCCACTGCCACTCGTAGCCGCCGCCGCAGACGGTGCAGCGGTGCGCTTCGCGGGCGCGCTGCGTGCAGGTGGCCTCGGAGATGATGGTCCACGCGCCGTACTTGTGCGCGGTCTTGGGGATGGTTTGCCTCTGGCTCCTGCCAAGGGAGCTGTACCGGATGCGCAGGCCTGTCTGGGAGCAGGTAGCCGGCCTGATGACATCCCACTCATACCAGAATTCGTTATCCAGGTCGATCGCTGCCGCGTCCGTGGCCATCAGTGCCGGCTGAAGGACGGACAGGAGCAGGATTAGCGCTGCCAGCGCAGCGATGAATCTGAAACGTTTCATGTTTTCTCCTCCTTTGTTCGTTTATCGCGTCAGCCTGCCATTGTCAGTTGATGACGCTGTAGCACACGATCTTCGTGTCTTTGTTGATGGTCCGCGTGATGGTTTTGGAAGTGTTGGTGACTTTTATACCGTGTCTTTTAGATGAATCAAAGTATTTAACTCTTGTCAATTCAGTACCGTTGATCCGCCAGTGCGAAACTTCCGAGAAGTGGGTCGTTACCGTGATCTTCGTTCCGGCCTTGACCTGGCCGCTGTGGGCGTTTGTGTATCCGCCGCCGCTGAAGGTGCAGTCGACGCAGTCGACCTGGTAGTATTGCGGATTCTCGGCGGGCGGCTCGTCCCGTTCGGTGGTCGTGGTTTTGGCCTTGCCGAACACGGGCTCGTAGGTCTTGGAGACGTTCAGGTTATAGACGATCATCTCGGTGACGTACTTGTCGAAATCGATCTTGACGTCGTCGAACTTCCAGTAGCTGATCTTCTTGCCCTTGGGAATGGAGGCCTTGACGCGTACCGTCACCTGGCCGCCGTCTTCGCGCTTTTTGGTGGCGCGGTTCGTGTAATCCTCCGTGAAATCGAAGGAGGTGATCCATCCGCCGGCGCCCTTCAGGTCGTCTCTGACGTGGGCGAGCTTGGCGTGAATGGTCTTGACCACCAGGGTCTCGCCGGTGCGGGTCTGCTGGATGCCTTCTTCCGTCAGTTCGGTCTGGCTCGCTTTGTTCCTGAGCACAGCCTCCACGATCATGTTGTCAGCCGCGTTGTCGATGGTGAAAGAGGTGGGCACTTTGGACTTGAAGTCGTAGCGCACGCCGTCAATGACCCAGTAATCGATGGTCCTGCCCTTGGGCACGTCGGCGGTCACCTTCAGCTTGACGGGCTTGTCATACGAGATGGCGCTGAATTTGCCCTTGCTCTTGTTGCTGTTGTACTCCAGGTACGCGCCGAGCGCCTGAATGGTCGTCAGGCCGTCGCCGTCCGTGGGCAGCAGCTTTTCGGGCTTGGGCGTCGCGGTCACCTTGGGCATGGGGGCAGGCTTCGTCCCGTTCGCGGAGGGAGGCGGATCCTTGACCAGGAAGTTCCACTTCACGAAACCGGCTTTGCCGCCCCAGCTGACGTATGCGGCCGTTTCTGTGGACAGCATGTCGTCGGACTCCAGTTTGGTGCCGTAGGGGATGTTCCCGATCACGGCGTTGTTCGCCGGGCTGCGAAGGTTCAGGGTCTTTCCGTTCGGGGTGTAAACATACCAGGTGGCGGCCTGCGCGTTGACGGTGAGCAGAATGAACATCAACAGCAAAGCCATTACGCGGGTGAGTTTCATTGAGGCACCTCCTTGATGATGGTCGGTCGGTTTGTCAAACATGGGAATATGTTGTTTGTGAAACGATTACTGCACGGTCATTTTACCACAGAATCCCGTGTATGTCCACAAAGCGCCGAAAGTTTTCGTGTTTTTCGGCCTGTTTTTGCAGCGCCGCGCTGTTTTTGTTCCGCATTTTTGATCGCTGCACTGAAATAGACGGGCGGTTGCAGGATTTGTTCCGTGAAGGGCGAAAAATATTTTTACAACTTTTTATGGGAGGCGGCAGGCATGATCCGCATCGGTATCGACGTGGGCGGGACGGATATCAAGGTCGGCGCGGTCAGCAGAGAAGGGGAGCTGCTCGGATGCCTCAGAGCGCCGACGGGAGCGGACCGCCCCTTTGAAGCGGTCGTCGCCGACATGGCGCAGGGCGTCGACCGGCTGCTTAAGCAGATGGGGCTGCCCCGAAGCGAGGTCTCCATGATCGGCCTGGGACTGCCCGGAGCGGTGGACCCCGCGAGAGGCGCGGCCGTCAACTGCACCAATCTCGGATGGCTGGATGTGCCGGTCCGGGACGAAATGAACAGGTATTTCGACTGCCCTGTCCTGCTGGAGAACGACGCGAACGCCGCGGCCATCGCGGAGAACCGCGTGGGCGCCAGCGCCGGATGCCGGAGCAGCGTCATGATCACCCTGGGCACCGGTGTGGGCAGTGCGATCCTGTTCGGCGGCAAGCCCTGGCCCGGCCATCATGGCATGGCGGGGGAGATTGGGCATACGATCCTCGTTCCCGGCGGCCTGCACTGCAACTGCGGCCGCAGCGGCTGCGCGGAAAGGTACTGCTCGGCCACGGCGCTGGCGTCCCAGGGGCGGCAGGCCTGCCTGATGTACGGGGACAACGGCATGCTGCGCATGGCGGACGGCGATCCTTCGAAGATCACGGCCAAGATCGTGATCGACGCGGCGAAGGCGGGAGATCGTGCCGCGCTGGCGGTATTCAACGGCTTTGTCCGGCACCTGGCGGCCATGGTGGACACGGTGATCAGCTTTATCGACCCGGAGATCGTCGTCCTGGGCGGCGGCGTCAGCCGGGCGGGCAGCTTCCTGCTGGACGCGGTGAAAGCCAATATCCCGCCCTGCGACATGGGCCAGCTGCGGCCCCTCAGCCGGATCGAACTGGCTGCCCTGGGCAACGAAGCGGGCATGATCGGCGCGGCGATGCTGGAGCCGTAAACGGGAGGTAAACAGATAATGAAGCTGGAAAAACTGCCCTGGCTGCTGACGGTTTGCAAGGTGCCGTCCGCCGGGGATATCGACCTGAACGCGGAATTTTATTTCATCGGCAGGACGGATGAGGAGATTTCGCTGGTCTGCGAGACCGGGGCCGTGCCCGCCTCCGCCACGGAGCGCGCTGACGGCTGGCGGGCCTTCCGGGTGCAGGGCACGCTGGATTTCTCTCTGATCGGCATCCTCTCCCGCCTGACAGGCGTCCTTGCCGCGCGGAAAATCGGCGTCTTTGCCGTTTCGACTTATAATACAGATTATATCCTCGTCCGGGACGCGGATTTCGGACCCGCGGCCCTGGCTCTGGAGGAAGCCGGTTATACGGTGAGCTGATCGGAACTGATGCGGAATAGCCGTGCCCCGAGGACATCATGATCAATGAAAATCACGATTGCGTGTGATATTGCGGTTGAATTCATGGGGTTTTACGGGAATACTCTCTTGGGAATACCTGGTTATTTTGTAGAGGAGG
>JBGUIY010000124.1:0-3757 GCA_045113475.1 Christensenellales bacterium
CACCCTGACGGCAGAACTGGACGAGGCCAGGGCCCAGCTGGAGGCGCTCCGGCAGAACGGCTCGGAAGAGCGCATCGCGGAGCTCACCCGCCAGGTCGCTGACCTGACCGCCGATCTCGCCACCGCGAGGCAGACCATCGAGACCCTGACCGCGGAGCCGGCTGCGGAGACGCAGGAGGAAAACGCTCCCGACAGCGGGACGGAAAATGATAACTCACAGGCGGAATGAAGCGGCTTCCGGCCCTGATTTCCCGGCCGGCATGCTTTTTGATCCTGACCCAGCGCTCCGGTGACCTGCCGGGGCGCTTTTATATGATGAATCAGGCGTGAAAACGAAAAAAACTCTTGTCATTACCTAAAGGGTATGTTATAATCCTGCTGTTTCAGTGCAACAACAACCGTGAGGAAAGAGGGTTTTAACGAAAGGTGGGAACTGCTGGAAGGAAAAAAGCATGGGAGTACCATGCCTATTTCCGGTACGGCAGCAGGGGCCCACTTTTTGTGTGTTGAGGTGAGTATGGCAAAGAAGCAGCTGACGCTGGACGCGCTGCGCCCCTTCTGCGAGGAAACGGCGTTGCAGATGGGGCTCGAGTTCTGCGACGTCCTGATGGAAAAGGAGCTCCAGGGCCGCTACCTCCGCTTTTATGTGGATAAGGAGGGCGGGATCTCCCTGGATGACTGCGAACGCTTCCATCACGCAGTGCAGCCGAAGGCGGAAGCCATCGACTATGACTTTATGGAGGTCTGCTCGCCGGGGCTGGACCGTCCGGTCAGGACAGAGCGCGATATCCGGAAGGCCATGGGCCAGAAGGTCTCGGTGCACCTGTACCGGCCTCAGGACGGCGGCAAGCTGTTCGAGGGCCTTCTCAGCCGGATGGACGACGAAGCGGTGGCGATCACGGTCGGGGGCACGGAGCGTACCTTCCCGCGCAAGGCGGTTTCGCTGGTACGCATGGTGCCGGACCTGAGCGCGCTCGAGGACGATACTGAGGGCATCGTGATCGAATCGGATACCCTGCCCGACGAATGATATATAGAAAGGGAGAGCAAAATGGCAAACAGAAAGACGACGCAGCCCGCATCCAACAAGGCCGAGATCCTGGACGCCGTGGTCATGCTGGCGCGTGAAAAGGATATCAGCGAAGATCTGATCATCGGCGCGATCGAGGAAGCCTGCAAGGCGGCTTACCGCAAGAACATCAAAAAGGGCACCGCGCCCCTGAACCTGGCCGTGAGCCTGACCCGCCAGTTCGGCATTCAGGTGTTCGCGCGCAAGGTCGTGGTGGAGGAGATCGAGGACGAAGCCAACCAGATCACGCTGGAGGAAGCCCAGAAGATCAGCCCCAACTGCGAGATGGGGGACATCGTGGAAGTCGACGTCACGCCCAACGACTTCGGCCGCGTAGCAGCGCAGACCGCCAAACAGGTGATCATGCAGCGCCTGCGCGAAGCGGAGCACGGCAAGATCTACGATGAGATGAGCGAGAAGGAAAATGAGATCATGACCGGCATCGTCCTCAAGGCGGACGCGAAGTCCGTGCTGTTTGAGGTCGGCCGCACCCAGGGCGTCATGGACGCCGCGGATTTCATGCCGAACGAGGAATACCACGAGGGCGATCACCTGAAGGTGTATGTGCTGCAGGTGGCCAAGCCCGGCCGCACGGGAATGATTGCGCAGATCCGCGTTTCCCGCGCCCATACGAACCTGGTGAAGCGCCTGTTCGAGATGGAAGTGCCTGAGATCACCTCCGGCGTGGTGCAGATCAAGTCCATCGCCCGCGAGGCCGGCAGCCGCACCAAGATGGCTGTGCACTCCATCGACCCCAGCATCGACCCGGTCGGCGCCTGCGTCGGCCCCCGCGGCAGCCGCGTGGACAAGGTGGTGCAGGAGCTCAAAAACGAGAAGATCGACATCATCAAGTGGTCGCCTGAACCCGCGGAGTTCGTGGCCAACGCGCTGAACCCGGCGCACGTCATCTCCGTGTTCATTTCCGAAGAGGAAAAGATCTGCCGCGTGGTGGTGCTGGATTCCCAGCTTTCCCTGGCAATCGGCAAGGAAGGCCAGAATGCGCGCCTGGCGGCGAAGCTGACCACCTGGAAGATCGATATCAAGTCCCAGACGCAGGTGGCTGAGCTGATGCAGCTGCAGCACGCCAACGCGCCGGCTTCCGATGTGCAGGGCACCGTGATCTCCGACGAGTACGAGGATTACAGCCACCTGACGGAGGAAGACGAGATCCTGTGACCGTAAGGAGCGGCGAGGATTGTGATGAAACCCAGGAAGATCCCCATGCGCATGTGCGTGGGATGCCGAGAGATGCGGCCGAAGAAGGAACTGCTGCGGGTCGTGCACACGCCTGAGGGCGAAGTGCTGATCGACCCGACCGGGAAAAAGTCGGGCCGGGGCGCATACATATGCGCGTCCTCAGGGTGCCTGGCCAGGGCCCGGAAGCAGCGTCAGCTGGAGCGCGCGTTTGAGTGCGCGGTGGACGCGGCGGCCTATGACGGGCTGGAAGCGTTCATTCGCACGGCGGAAGGAGCGGCGGATTGAATCAGGACAAACTGAACGGCCTGATCGGGCTGTGCAGGCGGGCGGGCCAGCTGAGCCTCGGCACGGATACCGTGCTGAGGTCGCTGAAAAGCGGCCGCTGCGCGGCGGTGCTGATGGACGAGGCAGCCGCCCCGAATACGGCCAAGCGGCTGTACGAAGCGGCGCGCGCGGCGGATGTGCCGCTGCTGAAGCTGCCGGAAGGGCTGCTGGACCGCGCTGCGGGGCAGTCGGGCCGGATCGCGGCGGCGGTACGCCAGGGGAGCCTGGCTACGCAGATACTGTCATTGTTTGAAACAGCCGGACAGGCTTAAGAAACCAACCGATTGATTTTTTACGCGAATGCGGGGGTGCGAGACGTCACATGGCGACTAAGTTGAATTTAGCCGATATCACAAAGGAACTGAACGCGAATGCAGGCAAGATCCTGGAGCAGTCCTCCAAGGTCCGCAAAAACCTGGATATGGTGATGCAGTCGCTTCAGAAGAAGCGCAGTGCGTTCATCAAGCAGGAGAACGACGCGCTCGAAAAGAAAAGGCTCGAGGAGCAGAAGGCGCTGGTCAGTCAGCACACCAAGGCATGGGTCATGGTGGATGACGACGTCGAGCTGCCCGATGTGACCGAGACGCCTGCCGAGCCGCTGGTGGTTCGGACGTCGGCAGCCGCTCCTGCCCCTGCGGAGCCTGCCGAGCCCGCTCAGCCCGCGGTGAAGCCCGAGGAGCCGAAACCGGCCCCGGAGCAGGCTGCGGAAGCGCCGGAAACCCCGCGCGAGGAAGAGCCGAAGCAGCAGCCCGCGCCGGAGGAGAAGAAGCCGGCGGAGGCTGCCGTTCAGCAGCCCAAGCCCGCTCCCGCTCAGTCCGCGCCCAGACAGCCGCAGCAGAAGCCGCAGGCGCAGCAGCCGGCGGCCAGACCGGCCCAGCGGCCCGCGCAGCCGGCCCAGACGCGTCCCCAGGGCGCTCCTGTCAAGGGCCAGCCCACCGGCGTGTTTGCGCGTCCCCAGGGCACTCCGACCCGCGGCCAGCCCACCGGCGTGTTCGCGCGTCCCCAGGGCGCTCCTGTCAAAGGCCAGCCCACCGGCGTGTTTGCCCGTACTCCGGGCGGCCCCGGCCGCGGTCAGCCTACCGGCGTGTTTGCGCGTCCCCAGGGCCAGCAGGGCGCTTACGGCGGCCGTCCCCAGGGCGGACGTCCCGCGCCGCAGGGAGGCCCCGG
>JBGUIY010000125.1:0-4114 GCA_045113475.1 Christensenellales bacterium
TTCGGATACGAATACCCCCGGCCGTTCCCGACCGCTGGCCGAGGCGCAGCTGGTCATTCTGTATATGCTCAGCCGGCTGGGCTCTGCCACGGACGCAAATCTGCTGGATTTCCTGACGGAAGCGCAGGTCATGAATTACATGGAACTGATGCCCGCGCTGGGGCGGCTGACCCAGGAGGGCCGGCTGGATGAAGCGCCTGAGGGGGCGTACCGGCGCTATAGCGTGAACGCAGCCGGGGAGGAACTGCTCCGCCTGTACGGCAGCCGCATTCCTTTCAGTGTGCGCGAAACGGTGGACGGCCGTATGCCTGCATGGCAGGCATCGCTCCGGGCCCAGCGGGACTATCAGGCCGACATGGCCCAGACGCCCCGGGGCGATTTTGACGTGAGCCTGCGCATGATGGAGCGCGGACGCCCGGTCATGACCGTTACGCTGGAGCTCCCGTCCTCGGAGATCGCGGCCAGGCTGTGCCGGCGCTGGCGCAGCGAGGGGGGCGAGGTTTTCCGCACCCTGCTGAAGCCTTTGATGGAGGAGGACGGCCAGTGAGCGCGTATGTGATCATGGTGTGCGGCGGCAGCGGGACGCGCATGGGAGCGGAAGGCAACAAGACGCTGCTGCCGGTGGGAGGCATTCCCGCCTGCGTCCGCGCCGGACGGACCCTGCTGAAGGTCTGCAACGGCCTGGTGGCGGTGGTCAGGGCCGGGGAAGAGGCGCTGTTCAGCGGGGTGTTCCGCGAATACGGGCTGCCGGTCTGCCAGGTCGTGACCGGCGGCAGCAGCCGGCAGCAGTCCGTCCGGCACGGCCTGGAAGCGCTGCCCCCGGATTGCACAGAAGTGCTGGTGCACGACGGTGCGCGCCCGATGGTGGACGAGGACACCGTACGGCGGGTGCTGGAAAGTGTGCGCACGTACGGCACAGGCGTTGCGGCGGTGCCGGTGACGGACACGGTGAAGCGGGCGGACGAGGAACGGATCGTGCAGGGTACCCTGGACCGGAACGGCCTGTGGCTGATGCAGACGCCGCAGGGCTTCCGCCGGGAGCTGCTGGAAACGGCGCACGCGCAGGCTCGGGACGACATGACGGACGACGCGGGCCTGGTGGAAGCGCTGGGGGAACCGGTGCGGCTGGTGAACGGCAGCGTACGGAATATCAAGCTGACGAGGCGGGAGGATCTGGCGATGGCGGAAATGCTTGCGGGGCCGCGGCTGCGCATTGGTACAGGCTTCGACGCGCACCGGCTGGCGGAAGGCCGCGACCTGGTGCTCTGCGGGGTCAAAGTGCCTTATGAGCGCGGCCTGGACGGGCATTCGGACGCGGACGTGGCGCTGCACGCCCTCTGCGACGCCCTGCTGGGCGCGGCCGCGCTGGGGGATATCGGGAAGCACTTCCCCGATACGGACGAAAAGTACCGCGGCATATCCTCCCTGCTGCTGACGGAACGCACGCGGGAGATCCTGGAGGACGCGGGGTACGCGCCGGCGAACGTGGACATCACCATCGTCGCCCAGCGGCCCAAACTGGCGCCCTATATCGGAGAAATGCGTCAGAACGTTGCCCGCGCCCTGCGCATCCCGGTTGACTATGTATCCGTTAAGGCCACGACCACGGAAAAAATGGGCTATGAAGGCCGCGGGGAGGGCATTTCGGCCCAGGCCGCGGCAATTATTGCGGGAACTGTGAGAAATCTGTTGTAATTTTGGCCGTTTTCAACTATAATAGTCCTGATTTGCGGCGCAGCAGAGAAACGAGCCGCCATAAACAGCCCGAGAACTGAATCAAAAAGTATCTTCAATAAACAAGGAGGACGAAACATGCTGTACGATCAAAAGATTTGGGTAGGAACAAGTGCTGACGGCGCGGTGTGCCTGCTGCCGAAGATGGCCAATCGTCACGGCCTGATCGCCGGCGCGACCGGCACGGGCAAGACCGTCACCCTGCAGGTGCTGGCCGAGGGATTCTCCCAGCTTGGCGTGCCGGTGTTCCTCGCCGACGTGAAGGGCGATCTGGCCGGCCTGGCCAAGCCCGGCGAGCGCAGCGAAAAGATCGACGCCCGCCTTGAAGAGTGCGGCGTCACCAATTTCAGCTTCGGCCAGGCGCCCGTAGCCTTCTGGGACGTGTTCGGCGAGCGCGGCGTGCCGATCCGTACCACCGTCAGCGAAATGGGCCCGCTGCTCCTCTCCCGGATGCTGGGGCTCAATGATACGCAGGCGGGCGTGCTGCACCTGGTGTTCCGCATCGCTGACGACGAGGGCATGCTGCTGATCGACCTGAAAGACCTGAAGGCGATGCTGGCTTACGTCGGCGACAACGCCCAGAAATACGTGCTGAATTACGGCAATATCACCAAAGCCTCCGTCGGCTCCATCCAGCGCGCCATCGCGATCCTGGAGGACCAGGGCGGCAGCTACTTCTTCGGCGAGCCGGCGCTCGACCTTTCCGACTGGCTGACCCGGGACGAGAACGGCGCCGGCACTGTGAACATCCTGGCCGCGGAACGCCTGTTCAGCAAGCCGAACCTGTATTCGACCTTCCTGCTCTGGCTACTGGGCGAACTGTACGAGCTGCTGCCGGAGACCGGCGACAAGGAACTGCCGAAGATGGTGTTCTTCTTCGATGAAGCGCACCTGCTGTTCAACGACTGCCCGAAGGCGCTGATGGAGCGCATCGAGCAGACCGTCCGCCTGATCCGTTCCAAGGGCGTGGGCGTCTTCTTTGTCACCCAGAACCCCATGGACATGCCCAGCACCGTGCTGAGCCAGCTCTCCGCCCGCGTGCAGCATGCGCTGCGTGCCTTCACCCCGGCGGAGCAGAAGACGGTCCGCGCCGCTGCGCAGACCTTCCGCCAGAATCCCGCTTTCGATACGGAGACCGCTCTGACCCAGCTGAGGACCGGCGAAGCGCTGCTCTCCTTCCTGATGGAAGACGGCACGCCCTCCGTGGTCCAGCGCGCCACCGTCCTGCCGCCGCAGAGCTACATCGGCGCGATTTCCGACAGCCTCAGGGAGACATTCGTGTCCACCAGCGTCTATTACGAGAAGTACGGCGAAGCCTTTGACCGTGAGAGCGCGTACGAGATCCTGGCGGCCCGCTATATGGGCGAAGGCGTGCAGCAAACCCAGGTCGTGCAGCCGATCGCCGAGGCCGCCGCGCCGGTTTACGCGCCGCAGGCCGAAGCCGCTCCCGCGGAACCGCAGTACAAGCCCATGACCTTCAGCGTTTACAATCCGCAGACCGGCGCGTACGAGATCAAGGAGATCCCGCAGATGCAGACGCCGGTATACGAGCAGCCCCAGGCCGCGCCTCAGATGGAGACGGCGCCGCAGGTGCCCGCCGCCGGCGCTCAGCCGCCCGTGCTGGTGTGGGATCCCTCGGTGGGCCAGTATGTGCCCCAGCAGGCGCAGCAGCCCCAGGCACAGCCCCAGCAGGCCAAGCCCTCCATCTTCGAGCAGGCGAAGGAAACCGTGTCCAACGCGGTGAACGCCATCGCGGGCGGCCAGCAGACCGGCAGCGGCAAGAAGCAGAAGTCCTACGCGCAGCAGCTGATGGATTCCTTCGCGAAATCCGCCACCACCAGCGCGGGCCGTGAGACCGGCCGTACCCTGACCAGAAATCTGCTGGGCATCTTCGGCCTCAGCGCTACCGGCAAAAGGAAGTAATCGGGGAGGATCACTATGAAACGCAGAATCGGCATCCTGACCAGCGGCGGCGACTGCCCCGGCCTGAATGCGGCGATCCGCGGCGTAGCCCGCGCAGCCTATGAGACCTTCGACGCAGAGATCATCGGCATCATGGATGGGTACCGGGGCCTGATCGAAGGCGAATACCGCCTGATGTCCAAACCGGATTTCTCCGGCATCCTGACGCTGGGCGGCACCATCCTGGGAACCAGCCGCCGTCCCTTCCGCGAGATGCGCGTCATCGGCGACGACAACGTGGACAAGGTCGCTGCCATGAAAAAGACCTACGAGAATCTGAAACTGGACTGCCTGGTCACCCTGGGCGGCAACGGGACGCACAAGACCGCGAACCTGCTCAGCGAGGAAGGCCTCAACGTGATCGGCCTGCCCAAGACCATCCATAACGATATCTTCGGCACCGATTTCACCTTCGGCT
>JBGUIY010000126.1:0-37315 GCA_045113475.1 Christensenellales bacterium
GGTGCTGCTGAGAGAGACTGGGTTTACGTTCCGCGGGAAGCACAGCTACCGGGACATGGGGCTGATCTACGCGGAAAAAGAGGGGCATCCAAACACGCCGCGGATCCGCTGGAACACGTATGAGGCGGCCGGGACGGACGGGACGCTGCTGTTTCCCGGGGAGACCAGGGGGACGATGACGTTTGACGGGACGCTGTACCCGGCCGTGGAGCGCAGGACCCAGGCGGAGGCGCAGCAGCTGCTGCGGGAGGTTTCCGCGTGGCTGTCCGGCGGGCGCGGCCAGCTGATCTTCGATTACGAGCCGGACAAGTACTACCTGGCGGAGCTGGGAAAGGAAAGCAGGTGGTCCTTGAAAAACTGGTTCGGCGGGGAGATCTCCCTGAGCTTCACTGCGCAGCCGTGGGCACGGAGTGTGGCTGTGGACGGGCTGATCATAGACCTGGATACGGGGATCGCGTCCATTATCATGGAGGCGAGCACCGGGGCACCCTGTCCGGTCCGGATCGACATAACGAACACGGGAGAAGCGGACATTACCGGGGTCAGCGTCCAGGACGGCGCCGTGGAGCTGACCGGGATGGAGCTCGCGCCGGGACAGACGCTGACGATCGACGGGGAGCCGCCGGTCGGGGCAACGATCACGGCCGGCGGGACTTCGGCCAGCGCGATGATGTACGCCACGGCTTTCCGCCAGGTCCTGGTCGAAAACGGGACGAACCAGATCCACCTGAACCTGACCTTCGGCAGCGGGGTGAAAGAGGCGGAGGCCATTATCCAATACAGGGGAATGTGGTAAAGAGTGAGGAGCGGAGCCGCCTATGGATTATGTAACCGTATACGACCAGGCCGGTCAGATGCTGGGGGTGCTGGAGAACGCCTCGGACGTCGGGTACGAGCTGGTGCACAACGACCTGTGGACCGGGTCGTTCACGCTGCCGGCCGGGGATCCCAAGAACAGCCTGTGCCAGGCGCACAACCTGGTCCGGATCCCGGACGGGACGAGGGACCTGGGGCTGTACCGGATCGTCGGGATGCCGGAGAGCGAGGAAAGCGCCGCCGGCGGGACCCGTACCTGGCAGCTGGAGCACGTGATGGCCACCCTGCTGGACGACGTCCTGTTCGGCTACCACGAGATCGGCGGGGACGGGATCTATACGGCGGATGTGATCCGCTACATCCTGAACCGGCAGCAGACCGTCCGCTGGCAGCTGGGGGTCTGCGAATTTTCAGACCAGTACCAGTACCACTTCGAGAACGTGAGCCTGCTTTCCGCCCTGCTGTCCCTGGGCGGGACGATCACGCAGGAGTATACGTGGGACTTTGACGTATCGACGACGCCGTGGACGGTGAACCTCCGGCGTGCGGACGATGAGGACGGCTGCGGGATCACGTACAGAAGGAACCTGCGCGAGATCCACAAGACGATGGACGCCAGCGCCCTCATCACCAGGCTGTACCCGCTGGGCTACGGCGAAGGGGTCAACCAGCTGACGATCGAGGACGCGAACAACGGGGTCCCCTACATCGAGGCGGACACCGCGGCCGTCTGGGGCGTCAAGAGCAGCGTGTGGACGGACACCAGGATCGAGGACGCGGGGCTGCTGAAGGCCAGGGCCCTGCAGGTGCTGGAAGGCTACAAAAACCCGTATATCAGCTACACGGCGTCCGCCCTCGACCTGTACCGGCTGACCGGCTATTCCTGGGACAACCTGATGCCGGGCAAGCTGGTCCGGGTGCTGGACGACGAGCACGGGATCAGCTTCTCGGCGCGGATCGTGAGCGTGGCCAAGCAGAACGCCGGCGGGGATCCGGGGGAGATCGAGATCACGATCGCAAACGCGCCCAGGGACGCCGCGGACAGCCTCAACACCCTGGCCGACCGGGTCGGCATCGGGGAACTATACAGCCAGGGGGCCACGAACCTGTTCGCCATCCCCCTGGCGGACAACGCCGACGCGAACCACCCGGCAAAGCTGCGGTTTTACCTGCCCAGCGGGCTGGTGCGGATCAACAAGCTGATCCTTTCCTGGCAGCTGGGCGCGTTCCGGGCCTACGAGACGGGGGCCAGCTCCGGGGGCGGATCCAGCCAGACCAGCTCGTCCGGCGGGAGCTCCACGGAGACGACCGAGCAGAGCGAGACGGTGACCTACACCTCCGAGGATGGGGGCGCCACGACCGTGACGATCCCCCAGGTGGTGCTGGGAAGCGGCACAACCGGCGGAGCAATAGACGCGGACAGCGCGGCCGAAATGAACCGGACCGGCGGGCCCTGCGACGCGGCACTGACGGAGTATACGGCGGCGGGCTTCAATACCGGGACGGAATCCGCCCACACCCACGAGGTGGGCAGCCACACCCATTCGATCGACAGCCATTCCCACAGCGTCGACAGGCACCGCCACGGGGTCGGCAGCCACACGCATCCGGTCAAGTGGGATCACAAGCATAATCAGAACAGTCCCTACGGCGTGGCCAACTACAGCACCATGAACCCGTCCAGCGGCGACGCCAGCAATGGGTATACCGACTACGAGACCGGATCGACCGGATCCAAGAGCCTGACGACGAACGGCGCCAGCGGGACCAGCGGAGCCGGGAGCAGCCACAGCCACAGCGCCCCGCTGCACTACCACAGGATGAAACACTTCCACAACATCGCCGGCTTCACGATCCCGGCCCAGACGATCAACATCCCGGCGCACGGGCACAACGTGAGGATCCCCGGGCACACGCACTCGGTGAGCATTCCCGGGCACACGCACAGCGTACCCATCCCGGCGCACACCCACGCGATCACCTACGGGATCTACGAGGGGCCGACGGCGCAGAACGTCACCGTGATCGTGGACGGGAACGCCGTGCCGGCGGACGCCGCGGCGGCCCGCGAGCTGGACGTGACGCCCTGGCTGGACAAGGACCAGAATACCGGGAAGATCACGAGGAACACCTGGCACGAGATCCGCCTGGTGCCGGACAACCTGACGCGGATCGAGGCGAACCTGTTCGCGCAGGTGTTTGTGCAGTCGGTAGGGGGAGGAAACTTCTGATAATGCGTAATGCGTAATGCGTAATGCGTAATCAGGATGCGGCGCAAGCGCCGGCTGCGGAAAACGACAGCATGATAAAATTACGAATTACGAATTAAGAATTACGAATTAAAACGCGACTGAAAGGAGCGATTGCTGTGAGCGAGAACGAGTTTGAGAGCTACCGGGACACGGACGAGGAGTACGAGGTGATCGACGGGGAAGCCCTGGCCGGGAAGATCCTGAGCATCGGACGGCGCGGGGAGAACGGCACGCAGACGCTGCGGATCGACGCCTCCGCGCTGGCGGAAAGCCTGCCCGGCTGCGAGCTCCAGATCGCCGTGGTGCGGCCGAACGAGCAGGAGGTGTACCTGCCGACGGTGACCGTCGCGGACGGGGTGATCAGCTGGCCGATCCTCCGCAGCGACCTGATTCAGTTCGGCCTGGGGTACGGCGAGGTCCGGGCCGTGAAGGGCGACCAGGTCAAAAAGAGCGCGGTCTTCCGGACGCGGATCGAGTTCGGGCTGCCGGGGCCGGACGGGGAGTAATGAAACGAGTGAGGAGTCAGGAGTGAGGAGTTAGGAGTTAAATGGTCGTGACTATTCACTCCTCACTAAGCGAGCGAAAGCGAGCGGTCACTCCTCACTCCTCACTGATTGATTGGAGGGGGATACGATGGCAGAAGAGAACGTTTTGGATGTCAATGCCCTGGACGTTGTCTGGCTCGGACGGCAGGGGGAAAACGATACCAGACAGGTGCAGATCGACTGCAGCGAATGGCTTACCCAGCTGCCCGGCTGCGAGCTGATGATCGCAGCGAAGCGCAGCGGGGAGGACGTCCTGTACCTGCCCACGGTCAGCGCGGCGGACGGGGTGATCACCTGGCAGGCGCTCAGCCAGGACACGCTGAAGGCCGGGTACGGCCAGGCCGAGGTCCGGGCGATGCTGAACGGGAAGATCAGGAAGTCGAAGATCTTCAGGACCCTGGTCGACAGGGCCCTGGACGGGCCGGAAGGGAGCGCCGGTGTTCTGCCCGACTGGGTGGATGAGGTGCGCGGGGCCGTTTCCGAGGCGGAGCGGGCAGCGCAGGAGGCCGAGCAGGCTGCCCTGGAAGCCCTGGAAATCAACACGGACGCGGCGGTCCGCCACGACGTGAGCCAGGCGCTTCCTGAGGCGGACCAGGCCAGGGCGCGGGCAAACATCGGCGCCGCCGGACCCGGGGACGCCGGGAAGAGCAATGTGCTGTTCGCCCTGGGCAGCCTGACGGCCAGCGGGGAGGATGTCCCGCTGATCGTGGAGGTATACGACCATATGGGCCCGTTCGCGGAAGGACAGGCATACACCCTGCTGGCGGACAGCGTCACCGGGGCCGAGAGCGACGAGAGCTGCCTGTGCCTGATCCTCAGGGACGGGGACGGCGCGGTGATCCGCCGGGTGTACGGCGGGATCGGCGGGACATGCACGGCGGAGATCGCCGGGACAGACCTGACGGCGGGCCTGGCAAAGATCGTCTGCGCGTTTTCCCCGGCCCAGACGGCCGCCCTGTCCGGGACCGCGGCGGTCACGAACCTGCAGATGGTGCTGGGGACGGAAGCGGTTTTTACGCCGTCCGCCGTATTCCAGGCATGGATAGGCGCAGCCTATCCGGTGGCGACGGCGGAAGAAGCCAGGGAATACCTGGGGATCTGAATGAGGCAGGAAGCAGGAGTTGGGAGTAAAACGAGTGAGGAGTTAGGAGTGAGGAGTTAGGAGTTAAATAGTCATGACTATTCACTCCTCACTGAGTGAGCGAAAGCGAGCGGTCACTCCTCACTGAGTGGCGGCCCTGGGCCGCCGATGCAACGAACGACGAAGGAGTGAGAAGAAATGGCGCACGCATATGTGGACGCGGAAGGGAAAATCATCCGGAACGCGCCGGATAATACTGTCTATGTGACCGACGAAAACGAGCTGGACACATTCTCCGGCGAGGTGCCCGGTACGCTGGCGCTCCAGTACGGGGGCGCGCACGCCTGGCAGCTCACGCCGGACGGCACCTGGGAAGCGCTCTTTTAAGGGGGGAACAGGATGGATAACGAGACCTATATGCTGACGGTAGCGGCAACGAAGGCCATCTCCGGCAGCGCGGGGGCCCGTGCGGAGGCCGCGGCCCAGGAGGCGGAAGCGTCAGCCCTGGCCGCGCAGGAAGCGGCGGACAGCGTGTCCACGGCTACGCTGGCGGAAGCAAAAGAATACCTTGGCATTACGACATAAGGGGGATGACATATGGCAACGAAAGATAAACTGCCGAACCTTGAAATTCTGAAAGCTTCTCATGACTTTTTGGAACAAATGATTGTCGAAGGTGTTGCAGTAAAATATCAGATCGATTTTACAAGCGGGACTTACGTTTGGTCACAGGGAGGGTACAACACCAATAGCGGTCAGGCGACTGGCAGTACTCACGCACTGTATAATAAACGCATTAGGTTTTCTTTGGCAGACTTCAAAACGTCCATCGGAATAAAGGTGGTTTGCCCGAACGGGATCGAAGCATCGGTGCTTAAATACGATGCTGATGATACGTACAAAAACGATTATGTTCCTATGACTGGGAATGAGATTTTCCTGTTCGAACCTAATACAAAGTACAGAGTGTCTGCTAAATACTCTGATGACTCTGATATCTTACCGGAAGCTGGAAATGATATTTCCATTTGTGTTTACGGTACAATGGATGCAGATGCGACACTTACATATAGAAGGCAATTAAATAGTAATGATAACTTGGATAACATTACCAAACAGGGCATGTATCGATGGCTGTCCGGCAGTAGGCCTGTTGGAAGTCCCACAACCGTTGGCGCAACGATGCTGGTAATGGGACTGCCGTCTGCGTCAAGACAGGTCGTATTTACTCCAACCGCCATATGCTTCCGTGGAAACACTACCGGCGGATGGACAGAAACTTGGACGTCCGTTGCGGCCGAGTACAAAACTCTTATTGCCCATTGGTCTTTGGCTAATAACACTGATTTGGATACTGTTCTTGAAAGCGGCATGTATGGGTGGCTTTCTACCACAAACATTGTAAATGCTCCAATTGCTACGGGAGTAGCCGGGCGGTTGGTTGTGTTTAATCCGGGGCTTACGAATCCCAGCATGATGAACAGAAACGACATGGCCTTTCAGGTGCTTTATTATGCCAACGGAAGCACATATTTCCGTATAAACACAACATCCGGTTTCCTTCCGTGGAATCGTATTCTTACTGATACCGATATCAGCAAAGAGACAAAAGACATAACGGTTGATGGGTTTATGTGTGCTGATGAAACCGGCCACAAAATGTCGATTGGCCCATCAAATACTTGGACAACGCCGACAAACGCCAGTGGAACGCTTGGGCATATTCTGCCAGTCCCATCGGGCGTAAAGAAAATATCTATGGTTGTTCCGAATGGTGCTGTATACGCTTTCCTGAAATCGTATTCTACTCCGATCGCTGGAGAGAGTCCGGATTTCTCTTCTGTGTACAAATCAAGAATCCTTGCATCTGATAGTGGATATGTTGAGTATCGTGTAACGGATGAGATACAGTATATGTATTGTCTTGTTACATCATCTAATGGGACAGACATGAGGCCGACCAATCTGAAATTCCATTACGACTATGTCCCTGAGAAATTGCAGGAGATTCCGACTTTGTACCTGAATGGCGATACTACCGGGATGTCGAAGGAAAATGCCGTGACGATGGATTATAGTTTCTTCGGGCAGACCGGCACCTGTACCGTAAAATGGCAAGGCTCGAGTTCCCAGCGGTATGTGAAGAAGAATTACACCATTACGTTCGACACCGGTTTCGACGCATGGACGAAATGGGCTACCTTCGTGAACAGTCTCCGGAGCCGGAACGGGAACATCTCCACGATGCCGACCGCGTCCAGGTGGGGAAGCCAGACAAAGTACTGCGCGAAGGCCAACTGGATCGACCCGTCCGCAGCGAGGAACATCGTCTGCGCCCGCCTGTGGGGGCAGATCGTCAGCGGCCGCGTGACCGCCGGGGATGTGACAGACAATCGTAAAGATGCTCCGAACTACGGGGCGATCGACGGCTTCCCGATCGAGATCATGATCAATAACGAAACCGCCGGGCTGTACACCTTGAATATTCCGAAAGACGGCTGGCAGTTTGGAATGGGTGAAGGAGCCGCCGAGTATGTGGTGTCCGGTGAGAGTAACAGCAGCAACGCCTGCAAGTGGAAAGGAACGGCTCTGGTAGACGGCACGGACTACAGTGTTGAATACGCCCCGAATGGGGATTCAGACGCATCCGCCATTGCTTCCAGCCTGAATACTGCCATCAGCGCAGCCATCAGCGCAGGAGAGAACTGGGAAACCGAGCTGGCGAGCTACGTGGACGTGGACTCGGTGATCGACTACTTTATCTTCACCTGCTGCGTCAGCAACAACGACGCCCTGGCGCGGAATATCCTGTACGGGACGTACGACGGAACCAAGTGGTTCATGAGCGCTTATGATCTTGATACCACGTTTGGCAGCGATCCGTACGGAACGTCCTGGTTCCCGGTCGAAGGGAGCCGGACCAACTTCGCCGCTGCGGCCGACATGCACCAGCTGGCCTATCTGATGTATACGTATTCGTCCGCCAAGCTGAAGGCGAGGTACCAGGAACTCAGGCAGGGCGTCCTGTCCGAAGGGAACGTGTGGAAGGAGCTTTCCAACTTCATCGTCAACATTCCGGTCCTTGACTATGAGATCGACCGGAAACGCTGGCCTTCCGCGCCCGGAACCGCGACGGCGAAACTGGCGCAGTATATGGAATTCTACCGGATGCACTGCGCGTACCTGGACGCGGAGATCGCGGCGCTGTAATAGGGATTATAACTCACTGATAAACATCAATACACACTATTACATAATTCATGTCGAGGAAGACATTCGATGGGTAAAAAATGGTGGGGTGTGGCGTGGACGAGTCAAACGCCTATGCCGTGTAGACTGAATTTGTAATACACACTGATAGGGGGTGATGCTATGCAGTCTAAATTGCTTGATGGCTATACAGTCGAAAACATGGGATACCAGTAGCATCGCCCCGGAAAAGGGGCTGAGATGATAGCATATCTGCACAATGATCGCTGGTATCTGTATAAGCCTCGCATTCGTATACCGAAGTGGTTTGCGAAACGAATCAGCAAGTATGGGTACTATACCGATTACTGCAAAGGACGGATATAAAAACCGCCCGGATTGGGCGGGAAAATCACTTGAAGTATTTAATCATCTGTACAAGGTAACGAATGGAATCATGGCCTATTTCATCTCTGTCTAAGTTTCTGTTTCCGAACGAACAAAAGCCATTTCTCGTATAGAAATCTATCAATTTTTCGTTGTTTTCACACTCTAAATAGGCCATTTTCCCTCCAAGGTTTACCTGAAACTCCTGTATTTTGTCGCAAGCAAAACCAAGAAGGTCATCGCCAGATATCAGTTTATTATATCCATTTGTATAGTTTTTACCTAACTGGCCAATTAAAGGCAATGCAATATAATAATGCTTTAGTTCAGGATCATATGTGGAAAATTTATTGAAACGTCTTTTAAGATTATTACTGATGTTTGTTCCACGGATAGTAACAGCTTTGTTTGATAGGGCATAATAACCAACAAGGACAGGTGAATCTTTGAAACTTGTATATACAAGATGTGTTGCAGAAATACGCTGTTTGCAAAATTCGATAGCTGTATAATGAATGAAATGTTCTACATCCGGATTTATCGGACATGAAAAGAGGGAAAGCTCTTCCTTAACAGCAGCTTCCCCACGTACTTCGAGCATATCCTTTAGATTTGCTTGCCAATAACCAGTCATTGCGGCGTATTAACCTCTTTACCGAATATTATAGCAATTTGCTCTTTGCTCATATCCTTTGCTTTAACACGAGGTTTGCTATCATAACTTGGTTTAGGTGCATCTGCCGAGCGTTCGAGTGCTTTTACAAAATTGAGACAATCACGCCTATTACGAATGGTAATGTTTTTCAAAAAGCTTTTCGTGGCCATGCAGATCACCTCCTTTGCAGATTATATATTATATCATCAAGGCATAGAATTTCAAGAGCAAATTCATAAAAATTGTAAAAATCGGTAAAATACGCTCATGATAAAACATGACAATAAATCACTGAGGAGGTGATCCCATCGTAAAGGCATATGATTTCATCATGCAGGTCCTGATCCCGCTGCGTGAGGGCTGGGGGTATATCTGGGGCTACGCGGGGACGGTATGGACCGCGGAGCTGCAGGACAGGATCGAGCAGACCACGGACGCGAACAGGGAGGCGTCCAGGACGTACGGCAGCCAGTGGATCGGCCGGAAGGTGACGGACTGCAGCGGGCTGACCCGCTGGGCCCTCAGGCAGCTGGGCGAGGAGATCCCGCACCAGGCCAGGTATCAGTATACGGATCACTGCAGGGCGAAGGGGAAGCTGGCGGACGGACAGCGGACGGACGGCCAGCCGATCCTGCCCGGCACGGCGGTGTTCCTGCAGGCACCGCAGGAGCGGATCCACCATGTGGGCGTGTATGTCGGGCAGGGGATCTGCGTGGAGGCCAAGGGGGCCAGGTACGGGGTGGTCACGTCGCGCCTGGATCACTGGGATCACTGGGGCGAGCTGAAGGCGGTGGACTATTCGGGAGCGGCTGAGCTGGAAGGGAAGATCGAGATCCCCGAGCGCGGGGACGGGGCGCCGCTGTCCGTCTGGCCGTTGGCGGTGGTGAGCAACCCCGGGAGCTGGCTGAACCTCAGGAAGGAGCCCAGCAGCGCGTCCGAGCGGCTGGCCAAGATGCCCAGGGGCAGCACCGTGGAGGTGCTGCTGCAGGACGGCGGCGGCTGGTGGCAGGTGCGCTACGGCGGACGGATCGGCTGGGCGTCGTCTGCGTATCTGCAGCTGATCGAGCCGGACGTCGAGGAGCCGGGGGACACCGAGCGGGAGATCGTGATCGATCCGCCGGCTTCGGAACCGGCGGCCCCTGATCCTGAGGAGCGGGAAGCTCCGGATCTGATCGGGGAGCTGCGCGGGATCCGGGAGCATATCGACCGGGTGATCCGGATGATGGGAGGCGGTGTGTGATGCAGCTGTGGATGTGGGTGACCGTCGCGGCGGCGTGCGCGTGCTGCGCCTTCGCGCTGCTTGCGTGGAGCAGGTGGAGGTAGGGATGGAAGAACAGAAGGAACAGACCGGGAAGATGGAATGCCTTCACCTGAGCTGGTACGGCGAGGGCGGCGTGATGATCTGCAGACGGTGCGGGGCCGTCAGGCTGCCAAGCAACGCAGAGGAGGCCGACCCGGCCGGAAAAACCCGGAGGGTTTTGGAGGACTGCGACGGAGCTGTGGGAGACCGGGAGCTTTCCGCGCAGGGCGCGGAATGCGAAGATGTGGAGAACCCGTACGCGGACACAGCCGACGTCGACGCGCTGCGGATCCGCCACGACGGACTGGACGGGGATGTCTGACGGAAGGGGGTGAGATGGATGGGCGAGGCGTGGATCGCGGCGCTGTCCGCACTCGGGACAGGGCTGCTGAGCCTGGCGGGCGTTTATATCGCCAACCGCAAAAGCTCGGCATTGATCGCCTACCGGCTGGAACAGCTGGAGCGGAAGGTCGATAAGCATAACCAGGTCGTCGAGAGGACATTCGTCCTCGAGGGCCAGGTGACGGAAATCCAGCATGACATCCGGGATCTGAAAGGAGCAAGGGTATGAAGTATAACTGGAAGGATTGGATCAGGGCCGCGGGCGTCAGGGCCATCAAAACGGTTGCGCAGACCGCGGTCGCGACCATCGGCACCAGCGCGGTGATCGCGGAGGTCAACTGGATCGCGGTTGCGTCTGCGTCCCTGCTGGCGGGGATCCTGTCCCTGCTGACCAGCGTCGCCGGGCTGCCGGAGCTGGATAAGCAGGCTGGCAATGGATGATCGCAGGAGAATGGCGCGGACAATGTAGCAGCGGATGAGCGTCCTGGCGGGGCCGGGGCGCTCATCCTATTTGCATTGGAATAAAATGAAAATGCCCAGAGGGTTTGCCGGTTTTCAGGGGAGCGGGCAACGCGGATAAAAGATAAGCGTGCGTAAAACGCTGCCGAAATTACTAAACGGGCCGGGGGTCATCGCCTGAGGGCACTCCCCCCCTGGCAAAGAAAGAAAACATGAGAGGGTCGGACACCGGGGGCAAGCCAGCAGTTTACAGCGTGGACAGTAAAAACAAGGAGGGGGGTACCCGTTTGGCATTACAGTTCATTACAGATGATACTCTCAACTGTAATGGACTGATAGCCGGGACATATAATGAAGGAAAAATGAGGCATTACAGTATTACAGTTATTACAGTAAACTAAACATATATATTCATTATTATGCATAACTATGCTCGGTTCTACGAATCAAAAGGCCGAGGGTTCGAGTCCCCCAGGGCGCGCCAAGTGAAAAGCCCCTGATCTGACAAGGATTAGGGGCTTTTCCGTTTTTGGAATCATAAGTGAATTTGCTGGAAAATGGTGAAAAAGTTGGGAGCGGGAATGCCTGGGGAGTGACGGAATTGCCTGATATATGAGGGCTGTTGATGTGGGGAAACTGGGGGAAAAGGATCCTGCTGCCCTGGTCAGCTGCCCAGGGCGCCGGCCGGCGGGCGGCCAGGCGGGAAAAGGAAAAGGACCCGGGGCGTGGCGCGGGTCCTGAGAATCAGCTGCGCCCTGGGTTTCGCCGGCGGGCGGTCAGAGGGCGGGGGGCAGCTGGGGGCGGTCTGATGCCGGCTGGATCAGCCGGGGCGGTCTGATGCCGGCGGGGCGTCGGGCGGATCGGGCTGCGGATCCGGGGGCGGATCGGGGGCGAGGAGGGCGTCGAGGGCGTCGGCGGCCTGGCGGTCGCGCTGGGGCATGGCGTGGGTGTATGTGCGCAGCGTGATCCCGGGATCCCCGTGGCCCATGCGGGAGGCGACGGCTGCCACGTCGATGTTCGCGGCGACCAGGATCGAGGCGTGGGCGTGGCGCAGGTCATGGAAGCGGATGCCGGGGAAGCCGTTCGCGTCCGCGAAGTCGCGGAACCATTTGCTCGGCGTGTCGTGGTGGACGGGCCGGCCGTGCTTGCCGTGGACGATCCAGCGGTCGCCCTGCCAGAGCTCCGGCCAGTCCTGTTCCTCCATGACATCGGCCCACATGGCGTCCCTCAGGATCCGGATCATGGACGGGGGCAGCGTGATCACGCGCTCGCCGGCGGCCGACTTCGGGACGGAGACGAAACCGCCGGCCTTCGGGGTGTACTTGAGGGCCTTCTGGATGCTGATCGTTCCGCGGTCCCAGTCGACGTCGTCGTACTGGAGGGCGCAGACCTCGCCCAGGCGCAGGCCGCAGAGCAGGGCCAGCAGGACGGCCAGCCGGCAGCCCGGCGTCGGGGCGTCATCCAGGCGGCGGATCAGGGCGACGGCCTCCTCCTTTGTGAGGGCTTTGATCTTTTTCGCCCGCAGCTTCGGGCGCTGGACGCGGTCCATCGGATTGTGTTCCAGGTACCCCATCCGGACGGCCGCGGACAGCATGGCCACCATGCAGGTGTAATAATGCAGGACGGTGTTGACGGACAGGGGCTTCTCCTTCGCGGACGGCGGGATCAGCTTTTCTCCCTTCCCGCGGGGATGGGCCAGCCGCTCCTCGGGCAGCCTGGTCGTTTTCCTGGGCGCTGCCCGGACAGTCAGCAGCCAGTCGGTCAGGAGGGCCGGCGTCAGGTCCCTGAGATCATAATCACCGAGGGCCGGTAAAATGCGACTGTCCAGCAGGTGGCGGTAGTTGTGGACGGTCACCGGGCTCGCGTCCGGGCCCACGACCTTGAGCAGCCATTCCTCGGCCCAGTCGCGGAGCGTCCAGGCGTTTTCCCGGTCGGCCGCCAGGCGTTTTTCCAGATTCCTGAGTTCCCGCTCGGCGTCCCGCTTCTGGACGGACTCGGGCAGGGCCGGATCCATCCGCAGCGTGACGCGGACCGGTTCCCAGCCGGACGAGGTCCTGATCTCGGTGCAGATGCGCCAGCTGGACTTGCCTCTTTTTTCGACATAACCCATGATGATCACCTGAATAAAAAAATTTCCGGGGTATATGTATTTTTTACTGTAATGCTGTAAGTTCTGTAATGGACAAACAAAAAGCGCTGATCATACAGTGCAGTATGTCCTGACAGAAAAACCGGCCAGGGCGCGTGCAAGTGTAAGGTTTTTCTGTAAGGGCAATCAGACGGAGGGCCGGCAGGCTGACCGGGTGAAAGAGCGATCCGTAAGGAATAAAAAAAACCAGGGTATATGTATTTTTTACTGTAATGCTGTAAGTTCTGTAATGTGCAATCAAAAAGCCCTGATACGTCAGGGCTATTTGACCTGACAGAAAAACCGGCCAGGACGGTGGAAGGTGTAAGGATTTACTGTAAGGGATCAGGAAACGGGCCAGCGCAGGGCAATTTCGCAGCCGTAATTGATTTTTTTCCCATTAACAGACCCACCGCCTGTAACGTGGAAACCGGAAACTTCCGCGCCGTGGTCCACGGCGTTCTGAACGTCTGGTATTTTATCCTTGGGCACATTACCGATCTGGTACCCGTTCACCAGCACCCGGAAAGCGGGGCTTCCCTGATAATCATAGCTCTGGATCTCGACGTCGGCGCTGCCGTCTGTCACATAGGGAGCGTCCTGAAAATGGATATGGCGGAGGATCGTCTGACGATCAGACCCGTCGTCATTTTTAAACGTGACGCCGGCAACGCTGAAATTAACAAAGTTATACTGCTGAGCCGGTTCAGGCGCGGCCTGCTTCGGGGAAGGCGCGGCAGCCGGACGGGACGCCTCGGCCGGTTTCTGACCGGAATACTTAACCAGACGGCGGATGCCCAGGAAGACGAAGATGGCCGCGAAGGCCGCGCCCCCGATCAGCGTGTTGCCGCCCTGCGTGACGCCGACATAGAGAAAGAGAGCGGCCAGGACGAAGAACAAAAGACTGGAAAGATACTTTTTCATTGTAAGCACCCCCAAGAATGTGATATAAAGAAACTGCGCAAAAAAGCCGGGCCGGCCGGGCGGAAGGGAAGCGGAACATGGACAGGGAAAAACTGCTCGCGTCTATTGAGGAGAAGGTCCGCCGTCTGGATCGGGAGCAGCTGCTGCGGCTGCTCCGATTGCTTGACCGGCTTCAAGGCCGTCCAGAAAATCCCCCACGCGAATCAAAGCGGGATCTGACAAGGACTGAATCCGATTAACAATCACTGAGCGGAGCTCGTCGTCGCTGACGGCGGGCTCTTTTTTTGTTGTCATCGTATCATCATCAGAACGTCCAAGCAGAAAGTCCATAGATACATTGAAATAATCGGCGACTCTTAACGCGCTGGCGTTAGACATAAGTTTGCGCCCACTTTCCCAATCACTGATAGTGGGCTGCGAAACTTTAAGATCAATGGCAAGAACCTTCTGAGAAAGGCCATTCTTTTCACGCAGCATCTTGATCCTGTTCATATAATAACACCTCGCTATATATCTTAAAGTTATTATAAGCACCTGTCAATGCAAATAAAATGCCATATAGCTATTGACAAATATATCTCATTGTTATAATATAGCCATACGGCATATTCCGGGGGAGGTGATAATGATGGAATTAGCTACAAAGAGAAAAGCAAAGAACTGCACGCAGCAACAACTTGCAAATGCGATGGGTGTAACGCAAACAACAATAAGCCTGATCGAAAGCCATGCCCGGAAACCGTCGGTAACTTTGGCGAAAAGAATAGCAGAGTATCTTGAATTCTCATGGACGGAATTTTACGAGGAGGATGACCATGAGCCGGGGACTGATTGAGTATCTGACCTATGCCTACAGCTACCTGCACAAGGGCCGCGGGATCCTGCGGGCGAACGAGGTGACGGCGATCCGGGCCGGGACCAGGGCGATGGTGAAGACGGCGCCGGCTGTGCTGGCGAACGAACAGGACGGGGATCTGACGGCGGTGCTGGCCGAGGCGCAGCTGATCGAGCAGCACATCGAGGAGAGCGTCGAGTGGCTGCTGGCGCTGGAGATCAACTGATCAGAGATCAGGGAATAGGGAATAGGGATCCTAATCCCCGGAGCGACCGAAGGGAGCGACAAAGAAAGGAGGTGGCAGGATGACGCTGCAGGAGATCCTGGGGAGACTGAACCACGTGAGCGGGCCGAACGCCAGCGGGGAGTATATGGCGCAGTGCCCCTGCCACGACGACAGCACGGCTTCCTTAAGCGTGACGGAGAAGGCCAGCGCGAAGGACGGGAAGCGGCGGATCTATCTGTGCTGCCACGCACGGTGCGACAACCGGCAGATCATGCAGGCCCTGGGTGTGACGCCCCGCGACCTGGTCGTGGACGGGACAACCTCATCCGGCGATGCGCAGGTCCGGCGGGACGCCCCGAAGGGCGTCGCCGTGCACCAGGCGAAGGAGATCCGGCCGAAGGAGGAGCGGGAGAAGCCGCAGATCGACTTTGCGCATCCGGAGCGGGTGTACAGCTACACGGACGCCGGGGGCAGGGAGCTCTTCCAGGTGTGCCGGTACGCATACGTCCAGGACGGGAAGAAGGAAAAGACCTTCCGGCAGCGCCGCTACGCTCCGCAGGACGAAAAGGCGAACCGGGACGGGTACGTGATGAGCGTGCCGAACGAGCTCAGGGACCACACCCTGTACCGGATGCCGCAGCTGCTGGCCGCGATCCGCGAGGGCCGACCGGTGTACGTGGTGGAAGGTGAAAAGGACGTCGAGACCCTGGAGCGCCTCGGCCATACGGCCACCTGCAACCCCGGCGGGGCCGGGAAGTGGCGGGACGGGTACACGGAGCTGCTGCGGGGGGCGGATGTGATCATCCTGCCGGACAGCGATACGAAGGCCAACGACTTTACCGGCCAGAACCACGCTTATCAGGTGGCCCTGGCCCTGCAGGGGCAGGCGAAACGGGTGCGGCTGGTGGATCTGCAGGCGGCCTGCCCGGACCTGCCGCCCAAGGGGGACATCACCGACATGGTGGAGCTGCTGGGGGACACGGCGGCGATGGACGCCCTGGCCCGGCAGGTGGCGGCCACGAAGGACTTTGATCCCAACGACGTGCCGTTCTGGCTGTCCCCGATGGAGCAGGCGGAGCGGCTGTACGCTGCCGTCCAGGGCTACGGGGTGCGGGACGGGTGCATCTGCCAGATCAGCGGGGACAGCGCCAAGAAGCTGACCGACTTCGTGGCGATCCCGCGGATGGAGCTGATCCGGGACGACGGGGCCACGCAGAACCTGTACTTCGTCCTGGACGGATGGAACAGCCGGCAGCAGAAGCTGGGGCGCGTCACGATCGGCAGCAAGGAACTGGACAGCATGAGCTGGGTGACGGCGAAGTGGGGCTTTTCCGCCAGCATGGCGCCCGGCACCGCGACCAAGGACAAGGTGGCCTGGGCGATCAAGAAGGTCGGCCAGCTGACGGCCAAGCGGGTGACGGAGTACAGCCACACCGGGTGGCGGAAGATCGACGGGCAGTGGTGCTACCTGTACCACGGCGGGGCGATCGGCCGGGACGGGGTGACCGTCGACATGGGGGAGAACGCGCTGAGGACCTACCGCCTGGACGGCAGCGGGGCGCCCGGCTTCGACCGGATCCCGTTTGACGAGGCGGCGAGGACGAGCCTGAGGATGCGGGAGATCATGAAGCCGGAGATCGCCGTCGCCCTGCTGGGGACGGTGTACCTGGCCCCGCTCAGGGAGTTCATGGCCATGACGGACGTGAGCCCGGCCTTTGCCTTGTTCCTTTACGGGGAGAGCGGGACACACAAGAGCACGATCGCCGGCCTGGCCATGGCGCACTTCGGCAACTTCCATTCCAGGAACGCGCCGGCGTCCTTCAACGACACGGCCAACCAGATCCGCGGGAAGGCCTTCCTGGTCAAGGACGCGCCGATCCTGGTGGACGACTTCCATCCGGTCAGCAGCGTCCAGGAGAAGCGGCAGATGGCCGCGACGGCCCAGGCCCTGTCCCGCGCCTTCGGCGACAACGCCGACCGCGGACGGCTCAACGCGGACAGCTCGATCAAGGTGAGCAAGCCGCCCAGGAGCGTGGCCATCATCACCGGCGAGGATCTGCCGGCGATCGGGGCCAGCGGCCTGGCAAGGTTTTTCATCGTGGACATGGAGAGGGAGGACATACCGGTGGGGGACGGACTGACGGAGCTGCAGGAAAAGGCCCGGGAGGGCTGGCTGCAGCGGGCGATGCGGGGCTATATCCTGTGGCTGCTCAGGCAGACGGACCAGCTGCCGGAGCGGCTGCACGATGTTTTCCTCAAGTTCCGCGGGCTGGCCAGGGAACAGCTGCGGGGCGGGCATGACCGGGCGCCGGAGGCCGTGGCCTGCATCCTGATGGGCTACAGCATGATGCTCAACTACATGCGGGACGTGGGCGCCGTAACCCAGGAGGAGGCGGTCAGCCTGCAGCGGGAAGCGCTCCGGGCCCTGACGAGCGCCAGCGAGCGGCAGAAGACGAGCATCGAGAGCGAGAAGCCGACGAAGATCTTCCTGTCGTGCCTCACCGAGCTGCTGCTGAGCAGGAAGATCTGCCTGCGGGACCTGACGCCGCTGCCGGACGGGACCATGGCGAAGCCCAGCCCGCTGGAGACGATGGTCGGCTACATGGACGGGGAATACTACTACCTGATGCCCAGCGTGGCCTTCGGCGCGGTCTCAAAGCTGTGCCGGGAGCAGGGCACCGAGTTCCCGGTCTCGCTCAAGGCGCTGTACAAGCACCTCAAGGAGGACGGGGTGATCAAAACGGACGGGGACAGCCCGACGCGGAACCGGTGGATCGACGGGAAGGCGGTGCGCCTGCTGTGGATCCCCAGGGACCAGATGGACGGGCCGAGGGCGGCCCAGGAGCAGCAGAAGATGCACTATACGGACGTGAGCGGCGAGGAGCTGCCGTTCTGATGAGACAGACCGCTAACCCCGCCCGACGGGCGCAGGCGCCGGATGCGATACACGCTTCTGTAGGTATCCTCCTTTCAGGGTTTTTTCGGCAACCAAACGCCTCTTAACAACGGGCCCATGGGTCGCCGCCGCCGCGCTTGTCAGCGCCCCGGGCACGCTCACGACACAAAGCGCGGACGCCGGGCGGGGTGAACATAGATTGAAAAGTAGGAGTTAGGAGTTAGGAGTGAGGAGAAAAAAGCGTCGACGCTGACGCTTTTGATAGAAAAGGAGGAATGGCGATGGAGAAGAGGATCAGGGTGACGATCGAGACGCCGGGCGAAGAGCCGGTCGTGATCGAGAACGTGAAGGGGCTGGTCGCCCTGCTGCGGGAGGACGACGGGATCCGGAAGGCCATGATGGGGAATCTGCAGGTGATGGACCTGGCCCTGATGTACAAGGCCTGGGGCAGCGGCAACGGCAGGGAGAACGAGAAGCTGAAGACGGCCCGGGCGCTGAGCATGCTGCTGCCGGACTTTGCGGACGACAACGTGGTCGACGTCACCCCGCCGCGGGACGGGATGAACGATCCGTTCAGCGAGCTGATGAGGGGGTGAGGACGTGGCCGGATACGCGAACCAGAAGGACATGAAGGAAGGGCGGGACGAGGCCCTGCTCAGCGGGGACGTGGAGCAGCTGCGCCGGTACATGATCCGGGCGGAGGTGCCCGGCGCGGAAACGGCGGACGCCAGGGTGCTGGAGATCAGCCTGCACAAGGCGCGGGTGCACCTGCGGACCTGCACGCCGGACAAGCTGTACGAGAGCGTCTGGTGGCTGCACGACCACAACTTCAAGCTGGACTGGTAGGAACAGGGTTTTGGAGCGCCGCAGCGGAGATGTGAGTGAAAACGAACGTTCCGCGCAGGACGCGGAATGTGGAGATGGAAGGAGCGGGCCATGAGCAAGTGCAAAGCCTGTGGGACAGAATTGACCTGGATCATGACGAAAAACAACTGTGCCATGCCGTGTAACCCCGGGCTGCGTTATTACAGGACAGCAGAGGGCGGAAGCGCGAAGATTGTGACGCCGGACGGGAAAGTACTCAGCGCTGAGCTCTGCGAGAGTGAGCGCGAAGCAGACGGAGTCGGGTATATAAGCCACTGGGCGACCTGCCCCGGCGCGGACAGGTTCAGAAGGAAGTAATCACTGTAACTGAATAAGGAGGAAAGCGGGTCATGACTGCAATGATGATCGAGAACACGACGAAAGCAATGACTTTAGCGGACTATGAGGCGAGGATCTATCTGTACAAGGAACAGATCGGGACCGGGTACATCGGGATCGGGCGGACACTGGCGGAGGCCAAGGAGCGCGGCGTCGTTCCCCACGGGGAATGGGAGGCCTGGGTGACGCGGGTGACGGGGCTGACGGTCCGGCAGGCCCAGCGCTGTATGCAGGCGGCCCGGGAGATCCGGGACGGGACGGCGATGGCGCGGCTGGAGATGAGCAAGGCCCTGATGCTGCTGTCCAGCGGGCTGGATGAGGAAGCGCGGGAGACGATCGCCGCCGGCGCGGCGGACGAGGGCGTGACGGTGCGCGAGCTCCGCAAGCAGATCGACCAGGTCAGGAAGGATCTGGACTGGGCCGAAAAGCGCTGCGCGTCGGAGACCGGGAAGGTGACGGAGGCGAAGCTCCAGGCCCTGGAGGCCAGGGAGACGGCCGACGCCCTGCGGGAAGACCTGGAAAAGAAAACCGCGGAGGCCGCCGACATGCGCCGGCAGCTGGAGCGGGTGGACGAGTACGTGGCCGAGCAGAAGCGCCTGGCTGCCGAAGAGGCCGCCGGGGAGATGGGGAAGCACGCCGGCGAGATGATCGACCAGCTGCGGGCGGAGCTGAGCGCGGCTGAGGCCCGGGAGGAGAAGAAGGCCCGGGAGCTGGAGAGCCTGCGGGCGGAGAGGCAGCAGCGGGCGATGGACGAGGCCAGGGGCGGGATCAGCGCCCAGGCTATGACCGGCCTGGACCTGGCCGCGGCCGTGCGCGCCTTCATCGGCAGCGCGGGCGTCCTGCCCCAGATGGGGCCGGCGATCCGGAAGCTGCGGCCGGCGGACCGGGAGACGATCCGGCAGAACGTGGAGACCGTGGCGCGGTGGGTCGACGGGGCACGGGCCGCCCTGGGCGTCTGGCCGGCGGACGGCAGCGTCGAGTGAGGGGGCGGCCGGGATGACGGAGAACATGATATCGTTCCATGGCGGCCCGGCGGCCGCCGCTGCGGAGCTGGCGGGGACGATGGAAGAGGCCCGGCAGCTTCTGGCCGGGATGGCCGACATGCTGAGGACGACGAACGAGCGGATGGCCGCCCTGGAGCAGGCGGTGCGCACCCTGGAGAAGGTGACGCCCGCCCAGGCGTCCGCCGTGAACCGGGCTGTCCGGGAGCGGGCGAAGGCGGTGTGCGCGGAGTACCTGGCGGAGGGCAGCGAGCGCGAGGCGGCTGCGGCGATCCGCCGGAGCGTGCGGGAGAGCACCGGGGCCAGAAGCGCCCGGGAGATCCCGCGGGTGGACTATCCGGCTGTGATGGACCAGGTGCGGACCTGGGACGAGTACAGGGTGATGAAGGCGATCCGGAAGAAGGGGGCGAGGACATGACGGTGCGTATCGAGATCGTCCGGAAGGCGAGGACGCCGGAGAAAACGGCGAAAGCGCAGATGATGCCGAACCGCGGGGAGCATCTGTTTCTGACGGATACGATGATCCTGCGCAACAGCTTGGTCCGCCACGGGGAGGCGGTGCGGGACAGGCTGAGGGACTACGGGTACCGGTGGGCCTGGCGGGACATCCGCCTGCTGATCAGCCTGGTGACCAGGCTGCAGGACCAGCTGCTGGCCACGGTGCCGCCCAAGCGCCAGGCGTACTACGACCGCCTGGCGACGGCCGGCGTGTACCGGGTGGAGATGCCCGGGCCGGTGGATCACCGGTACGTGTGGGCGGACGCGGAGGATCTGGCCGCGCTGACGGAGGCCGCGATGCTGACCGAGTGCGCAATGTGCGTGCGCGAGGGGAAGGAGCTGCGGGAATGCCGGCTGCGCCAGGCCCTGCTGGCCCTGGCCCCGCTGACCCAGACGGACGAAAGCGACCGCTTCGCCACCTGCGAGTACCGGGACACCGCGTCCAGCCTGATCTCCGGGCGGGAGACGCATCTGTAAAGGGAGGGGAACACATGAACAAGCAGATCATCATCGGGAACCTGACGCGGGACCCGGAGGCGGGAACCACACCCGGCGGGATCAACTACTGCCGGTTCACCGTGGCGGCCAGGAAGCGCTACCACAAGGAAGGCGAGCAGGACGCCGTTTTCTTCCGGGTGACGGCCTGGCGGGCCCTGGGGGACAACTGCCTGAAGTACCTGAAGAAGGGCCGGAAGGTGGCCGTGGTCGGCGAGGTCGAGGCGAGCGCGTACCGCGGCAGCGACGGGAACGCCTACGCCACCCTGGAGCTGACGGCGGACGACGTGGAGTTCCTGAGCTCCAGGCGGGAGACGGAGGACGAGGATGGACGCGATCGGGATCCTGAGTAAGTGCAGGGACGCGCCGGAGAAGATCCGGCGGACGGAGCAGCGGATCTGGCAGCGGAAGCGGTTTTCCGCCCGGGAAAGTCCGGACAGCCTAGCCGGGGAGATCGAGGCGCTGGAGAAGCGGCTGCGGGAGCAGAAGGAACGGCTGGCGGTCGAGACGGCCGCCGCCTGCGCCCTGCTGGACCTGCTGCCGGGCAAGGAGAGCGCGGTCCTGTACGCCTACTACATCGACGGCCTGAGCGCCGCCGGCGTGGCCAGGCGGCTGCGCTACTCGGAGGGCTACGTGCGAAGGCTCAGGCGGCAGGGCGAGGACAGGCTCCGGCGGATCCCGGAGGACGGGGTCGCCGCCCAGCTGCCGGCCTGGTACAGGAAGGAGACGGAACATGGCGGAGACTGAAGCGCGGCTGGTGCCGCTGTACGATGTGCTGGCCGGTGCGGGACACGGGTGGGCAGAGAACTGGCACCCGGACGACGGGGAAGACGGGGAGATGATCGACCTGAACCCCTGCGCCTGGGTCTGCGGGAACACGATCTACGGCGACGGAAGCACCAGCGACGGGGACTGCGTCGCCAGCTGGTACGGCCGGCAGTACGGGATCCGCTACTGGACCGGCCGGCCGACCGACGGGCAGCGGGAGGCCGTGCCCTGGGTGACAAAGGAGGGGAAGGACGTTGTGGGTCGAGTGCGCTGAGCGGCAGCCGGATCATGCGGGCGACTACATGGTGGTCCGCCGGGCTTTCCGCGGGCCGCATAAGGAAGAATGGTGCCGCTATGAGCCCGGACCGGACGGCGGCGTCTGGAAGAACGGACGCGGCCAGAAGATCACGACGGTGATCTGGTGGCGGGACGACGACGAGATCCTGGTGTGAGGAGGAGCAGATGCAGAATACGTATGACAGGCTGATCAAAAAGCTGGATCGGATCCGGGAGGATCCGGCGCTGGGGACGGCGGACAAAAAGGCCGTCGGGATGGCTGCCGGCATGATCCGCAAGCTCCAGGCGATGGCGGAGGCCAGGGTGCTGACGGCGGACGAGGTGAACCTGACGCCGGCCGGATCGGTGCTGTGGGAGGAAATGTACGACGGCTATGACGGCAGCACGCGGATCTACCCGGTGCTTGTGGACAGCATGGGCCGGATCGGGGACACCGAGGTGAGCATCCTCAAAGCAGAGGCCGCCGCCTCGATGGGGCCGGATGAGGACGGCTGCCGGCTGCGCTGGTGGAGCCGGAAGCCCACGGACGAGGAAAGGGAGGAATGGCCATGGGAAACAAAGAGCCCGGATGCGATACCTGTGTGAGGCAGGCAACCTGCCCGCGGGCAATGGAAAACGGATTCTGCCCGATGTGGCAGAGCAGGGAGCCGAACCCGAAGAAACCGGACCCGAACGAGCAGTGGCGGAAGGGGGATGACTTTGATGGCTGAGATACACTGGATCCGACCGTCGATCCGCCTGCCGGCGGACGGGGAGGAGGTGCTGGCCGTGGTCAGCGGATCCCACGGTGGGTACCGCTACGACCATGAGGTGGTGAACGCGATCTACGACCACGGCAGCTGGTACCTGGACGACGGCGTCGTGGACGGCGAGGAGCAGACGATCATCGTCAGCGACTGGATGCCGATGCCGGAGGCGGTGCTCCGGGACGCGCCCAGGATGCTGGACGGGACGGAGCTGCTGAACCGGCTGACGCTGATCAGCGCGACCGCCGGGCAGTGGAGCGGCCCGCGGGTCATCCAGGAGGTGATCGGCGAGGTGCGCCGGATGATACAGGCATAAACGGAACCGGACCTTCGGGTCCGGTTTTTTGCTGCCCATTTAATAAGTAAGAGTACCGGACGAGTACCGCTTTGTGCCGGGTGAGTACCGTTTTGTGCCGGATCAGTTCCGTTTTTCTGTGCTATGCTGTCCCGCGAAAAGGGAGAAGACCATGGACGGGAAGAAAAGCCTTGCGTTTTACCACACGGCTGCCTGGAAGAAGGCCCGGGCAGCGGCCCTGCGGCGGGACTGCGGGATGTGCCAGGACTGCATGGCGCGGTTCCGGACCGGGGCGGGCAAGCGGCCCCGTCGGGCCACGATGGTGCACCACATCATCCCCCTGGAGGAGCGCCCAGACCTGGCGCTGAACCTGGGAAACCTCATCAGCCTCTGCGACGAGTGCCACAACAAGCGCCACCCGGAAAAGGGGCAGCGGGAACAGCCGGCGCCCCGGCACGGGATGAGGATCATCAAGGTTTAATGCATAATGCATAATGCGCTGCCTGCGGCAGCGGGCGGCAGGCGGACAGCTGCGGAAAAACCCTGGAGGGGTTTTGGAGCGGTAAGACGGAGATGCGAGCGGGAGGAGCGTTCCGCGCAGGAGCGGAATGCGAAGATGTATGAACGAGGAACTGCGGGCGGAGCACTTCGAGCGGATCACGGACGAGAAGGCCAGGCACGTGTACGACTGGCTGTGCGACGCCTGCGACCGCAGGCCCGGCGGGATCACGGACCCGGATCAGATGCTGGTCTGCGATGTGGCGTTTGCCGAGCAGATCAAGGGCGGTCTGATGGACGATGTGGCGAAGCGGGGCGTCGGCATGGAACGGTACAACGGGAGGCAGAAATACTGGGCGGAGAACAAGAGCCTGGCCCAGTACCGGGCCTTCGCCGACCTGCAGCGCAAACACCTGGCGGAGCTGAGGCTGACGCCGGGCGGACGGAAGGCGGCAATCCAGGACATCGGTGACGAGTTCGACGCCTTCGAGTGACGGCAGCGCCGTCCGGCGGTGCATGGAATACGCCCGGCGGGCTGTCAGCGGGGAGATCACGGTCTGCGAAAAAACCAGGATGGCCTGCCGCCGCTTCCTGGACGATCTCGAAAAAACGGAAAGCGCGGACTATCCCTGGACGTTCGACGAGAGGCTGGCCGCCAGGCCGGTCAACTTCATGGAGCGGTTCCTGACGCCGACCAAGGGCGACTACGACCGGATGGAGCTGATGGACTGGCAGTGCTTCATTGAGTGCAACCTCTACGGCTGGGTGGATAAAAAGACCAGGCTGCGCAGGTTCCGCGAGGCGCTGATCCTGGTGGGGACCGGCAATGGGAAGAGCACGATGATGGCCGGGAACGCGACCTTCGGGGCCTGCAAGGACGGGGAGCACGGGGCTGACATCTACCTGCTGGCGAACAGCAAGGAGCAGGCCGGCATCGTGTTCGGGGAGTGCAAGGCCCAGATCGAGGCGAGCCCCTTCCTGGCCCCGCGGTTCCGCACCCTGCGGGACGGGGTCTACTACGACCGGGAGAACGCGACGATCCGGCACCGGAGCAGCGATTCCCAGCGCCTGGACGGCCTGAACCCGCACATGGCCATCTTCGACGAGATCCACGAGTACCGGGACTTTAAGCTCCTGAACATCATCAAGCGGAAAACCGTCAAGCGGAAGCAGCCCCTGACCCTCTACATCACGACGATGGGCTCGGTGCTGGACGGGCCGCTGGCCTATTATTACGACCTGTTCACCGACGCGATGGAGGGAAAGCTGGCCCCGGAGGTCGGCGACCGGATGTTCGCCTACATCGCGGAGCTGGACGGGACCGACGACATCGAGGATCCGCGGACCTGGGTGAAGGCGAACCCTTCCCTGGGCGTCACCCTGCAGCTGGACGAGCTGATCAAGCAGTGGGAGCGCTGCAAGCACATCCCCTCCGAGCGGGCGGACTTTATCTGCAAGCAGCTCGACATCATGGTGAACGCAGACGACATGGCCTACGTGCAGCCGGAGGTGATCCGGCGCAACGACGGGACCGTGCCCGAGGACAGCCTGCTGGGCCGGCGGTGCTACGGGGGGTTCGACCTTTCCGCACGGGAGGACTTTACCGCGGCGGCCCTGGAGTTCCCGCTGGACGACGGCAGGACGTTCGTGCTGCTGCACTCCTGGGTGCCGCAGCGCAAGGCGGAGCTGGACCAGGAGAAGCTGGACTGGTACGGCCTGCAGCTCAAGGGGTACCTGACGATCGTGCCGGGCGAGTACATCGAGCAGGAGCAGGTCTATGACTGGTTCGTGGCGCAGTCGAAGAAGTACGAGCTGGTGACGATCGGCTACGACCCGGCGAACGCGACGAGGCTGCGCCAGATGCTCGAGGCCAAGGGCTTCGGCTGCCAGGTGGTGCGGCAGGGCCCGATCACCCTGAACGACCCGATGAAGGACATCAAGGAGCTGCTGATGGCCGGCAAGGTGGTTTCCAACCAGGATCCGATGCTGTCCTGGTATGTGGACAACGTGCGGATCAGCGGGGAGCGCCGGCACGCGGACAAGGGGAACTGGATGCCGACCAAGCGGAACAAGTACCGCAAGATCGACGGGTTCATGGCCTGGCTGGACGCCCACACCGTGCGGATGGACAAACAGCCCGCCGGCGTGATCCAGACGCCGCCGAAGATCCGGGTGGTGGAACTGGGACGGAGACGATAAGCGAGGAGGAGAGAGCGACATGTGGCCTTTTAAGCGAAAGGTGAAGGCGGAAGCGGCGAAGCCGCCCAGGGACCGTCCCGGGCGCCGGGATCCGGCCGACCTGCGGTTTATCAACCGGCCCAGGGCGGACCGGACGATCGAGGGGAACGAGGCGATCTACGCTGCGGTCTCCCGGATCGCCAACACGATCGCCATGATGCCGATGCACATCTACAAGGGGTACGAGCCCCAGCCGGATCATCCGCTGGAGCGCCTGCTTTCCCTGGAGCCGCATCCGAACTTCACGGCCTTCGGCTTCCGCCAGACCATGGAGGTGCTCAGGAACACAGAGGGCAACAGCTACGCCCTGATCGTGCGGGACCGGATGGGCCTGGTAACGCGCCTGGACATCCTGAACCCGGCGCGGGTGCAGCCGCTCAGGGATCCCAGGGACGGGGCCGTCTGGTACCGCGTCACCCTGGACGAGGGGCAGCAGGAGCTGGCCCCGGGCTTTATGGTGATCAACCTGCGGCACATGAGCGCCAACGGGGAGAAGGGCATCCGCCCGATCGACGTGCTGCGGCGTACCCTGGACTATGATACCCAGGTGAAGGAGCTGGCCCTGGACCAGCTGGACGGGGTCAACCACGGCATCATGCTGACGGTGCCCAACAGCGGCCTGGGCCAGGAGGAGAAGGACGAGCTGGTGGACCGGTTCCTGGAGACCTATGAGAAGTCCAACCGGTCGGTGGTCGTCCTGGAGGGCGGGCTGACCGCCAACACGTTCTCCAGCCCCACCGTGGACGGGAACGTGCTGGACGTCGAGCGGATCACCCGGAACCGGGTGGCGACGGTGTACAACCTGCCGCCGAACCTTTTGGGGGACTATTCCGACTCCAGCTTTGCGACCGCCGAGCAGCAGATGATGGAGTTCCTGCAGCTGACGGTGCTGCCGATCGCGGAGCAGTGGGAGGAAGAATTCGACCGCAAGCTCCTGACCCCGGAGGATTACGCGGCCGGGTACCGGATCCGCTTCGACCTGAGCAGGCTGACGCGGGCGGACGTGGCCACGACCGCCAACATGCACCAGATGGCCATCCGCGGCGGATGGCTCAGGCCCAACGAGGTCAGGGCGCAGGAGTGCCTGCCGCCCGATCCGCACGGCGGCGAGCTGATGAGCAGCCGCGACCTGATCCCGCTGAGGATCAGCGTGGACACGCCGGAGATGCTGCTGGGCGGGAGCGCCGCGCCGGCACCTAAGGAGGAAGAGAGCAAATGAAATTCTGGAACCTGACGCAGAGCCCGGACGCCGCGGAGGACGGGGAGCTGGAGATCAGCGGCGAGATCGTCGCGGAGCCATCCTGGTTCTTCGGGCCCGAGAACGAGTGCGTCGCGAGCGACCTGATCGCGGAGCTGAAGAAGTATAAGAACGTGACCGTCCGGATCAACAGCCCGGGCGGGGACGTGATGGCGGGCGCGGCGATCTACACCGCGCTGATGGAACACCCGGGGAACGTCACCGTGATCGTGACCGCCCTGGCGGCCAGCGCGGCCAGCGTGATCGCCATGGCCGGCAGCGAGGTGATCATGAGCCCGACCGCTTACATGATGATCCATAACCCGTGGACGATGGCCGTGGGCGACGCCAGAGAGCTGCGCAAGACCGCCCGGGTGATGGACGAGATCGCCGAGGGGCTGATCAACGCCTACCAGATCAAGACCGGCAAGAGCCGGGACGAGCTGAAGAGGCTGCTGGATAACGAGACCTGGATGAGCGCGGCCAGCTGCGTGGAGCAAGGCTTCGCCGACAGGATCCTGGGGGACGGCAGCGCGGAAGCCGTGCTGATGAGCGCCAAGGCGCACGGGGCCCAGGAGATCGCGGCCCGGGTGCGGGAGACGCCCGCCAAAGTCCCTGCGGCTGAGGAAGCCGCCCGCCGGGCAGAGATCGGCCGCAGGGCGGCCGTCCTGGCCGGATGCTATAAATCCTAACGACCAAAATGGAGGTAAAAAGCTATGACTCTGAACGAACTGATGAACAGCATCACCACCCTGGGCGGGCAGATCCGCGCAGCCGCGAACACCCTGGCCCAGGCGAGCACCAACCCGCTGATCTCCACCGAGGAGCTGGAGAAGCAGCAGGGCGCCCTCAGCGACATGCAGAAGCGGATGGCCGCCCTGCAGGCCGCCTATGACACCCAGCGCGCCGCGGACGCCGGCAGCCTGGCGAACCTGGCCCCTGCGCCCGCCGAACCGGCCCGGACCAGGGACCTGGCCGACATGCTCAAATCCAACGAGTATGCCCGCGCCTTCGTCTACGCCATGCAGCACGGCCTGTCCCGCAAGACGGCCCGGAACCATGAGCAGTGCAGGATCCTCTACGACGCCCTGACCGAGAGCGGCGGAAGCCCGGCCGGGACCGACGGCGGCTTCCTGGTGCCCGAGGACATCGACCACAGCATCCAGGAGCTGCGCAGGAGCCTGGACCCCCTGGCAGCCCTGTTCAACGAGGAAACCGTGACCGCCCCGACCGGCTGGCGCGTGATCGACACCGCCCCGACCAAGGGACTGGTGGCCGTGGACGAGATGGGCGAGATCGACGATGACGACGACCAGCCCGCGTTCGCCAAGGTCAGCTACAGCTGCGCCAAGAAGGCCCTGATCCTGCCCGTTTCCAACGAGCTGATGGCCGACAACGTGGCCAACCTGTTCGCGTACCTCAGCCGCTGGTTTGCCAAGAAGCTGGTGATCACCGAGAACCTGCTGCTGATCGCGGCCCTGCAGACCCTGACCGGCACGGACATCACCGCCGACCCGATCGGCGGCGTCAAGACCGCCCTGAACGTCGGCCTCGATCCCGCGATCTCCGCTGCAGCCAGCATCATCACCAACCAGAGCGGCTACAACGCCATGGACCTGATCCTGGACGGCAACGACCGGCCGATGCTGCAGCCTGATCCGACCAACGCGACCGTGAAGCGGTTCGGCGGACGGCCCGTGCACGCCGTATCCAACGCCGTGCTGGCCGACGTGACGACCGGCTCCGGCAGCGAAGCCGTGACCGCGGCCGACCTCTTCATCGGCGACGGCAAAGCGTTCGCCACCCTGTTCCGCTGCGGCGGCTACGAGCTGGCCAGCACCGACATCGGCGGCAATGCCTGGCGGACCGACAGCACCGAGCTGCGCGGCATCGTGCGCCTGGGCGTGACCAAGTTCGACGCCGGCGCGATGGTCCGCAGGACCCTGACCGTGTAAGGCCAGAGCGGTCAAAAGCGTCCGCGCGGACGCTTTTGACCGGCGAAAGGAGAACCATATGGCGATCGAACGATCTGACACCCAGCAGACCACCTGCAACATCAGCGTGCGCAGGGGGGACGACAGGATCCAGGCGGCCACCGCCTCCTGCGCGATCCGCCCGGGCCGTTCGATGAGCTTCAGCGTGGACCTGTACCTGGATCAGATGGACGAGGCGACCGCGGACGAGATCCGGACCGCCTTCACGGCCTACCTGGCCCAGGAAATCGAAAAAGCGGCAGCCTGCGGGATCCCCGTGGGGAATCCATAACAAGGGGGGAGCGCCGTGGCCGACAACATTGACATGGATCTGGTGCGCCGGTTCGCCGGCGCGGATCCTGACGAAGGCGACACCGTGCTGGCCTTCTGCGCCCGGGCTGCCCAGGAGTGGTACGAACGGGCCGGGGTGCCCGCGGACACGGCCGGAGACCTGTATCAGTTCTGGGTGGCCAACCTGGCCGCCTGGATGTACGACAACCGGGGCAGCGCTGAGGCGAACGCCAACGTGCCCGCCTACATCGTGCAGAGCGTGCACCAGCTGAGGCCGAAGGGAGCGAGAACATGATCAAGGCAGGGGACCTGAGGCACCCGGTGACGCTGCAGCGGCCGGTGACGGCCGTGAGCGACCGGGGCAGGCCGGTGACGAGCTGGGAGACCGCCGCTCGGGTGATGGCCGGGAAGCAGGACGTCTCCGGGCGCGAGTTTTACGCGGCCCACGCGGTCAACGCCGAGGACGTCGTGACCTGGACGATCCGCTGGCGGGACGACATCCGGCCCGACTGGCGCCTGGTCCATCATGGGACCGCCTACGGGATCCTGGAGATCAACCACCTGGGCGAGATGAGGGATTATATCCGGCTCAAGACCAGGGCCGTGACCGGGCAGAAGGCGGTGAGCGCCTGATGGCAACGATGGATGTGACCGGGATGGACGCAGTGCTCAGGAAACTCGAGCAGGCCGGAGGCAAAAGCCTGGAAGACGCCTGCCGTAAAGCCGTGCAGGCCGGCGCGAAGGTGCTGGCGGAACGGCTCAGCGAGGCAGCCCCTGTAGATACCGGCGCGCTAAGGAAAAGCATCAAGGCGGGTAAAATCGAATGGAATCCTGGGGACGGTTACTACTGCAGAGTGGAGCCCACCGGAAAGCATCACGGGGAGCCGCTGGCCAAGATCGGCAACATCCTGGAGTACGGCAGATCCAACATGGCCCCGCGGCCCTGGTTCCACCCGACCGTCGCCCGGGCGCAGGAGGACGTGAAGGCCGCCATGCGGGAGGCCTTCGACGAAGCGACCAAGGAGAAATAACATGGACGACGCAGTGGAGCAGGTCTTCATGGACGCCCTCCGGGACCTGGACTGGCCTGTGAGCCAGCCGCCGGGCCTGGCGGAGAATGAAACCTACCTGACCTTCAACGCGATCGCCGGGGACGAGCGGACGGCGAGCAACGAACCGACGCGGATCCGGCACATGGTGCAGCTGCACGCCTGGTCCCGGTCGGACGAGGGAGAACACCGGACGGCCTTCTTCGCCGCGGCCGACGCGCTGCGGAGGGCCGGCGTCAAAATCTGGTCCTGGGGCCCGGATACCTACGAGCAGGACACAGGGATCCACCACATCGCCTGCACGTGCGTGTGGTGGCAGAAAGACTAACTAAGGGAGGACGAAACCATGCCTAACAACAACACCTACAGCGAAGGCTACTTTTACGGCATTCTGGACGTGTACTACGCGGTCATGACCGCGGAGGATACCCAGAGCGCCGCGCCGACGTACGGCGCGATGGCCGTGATGGGCAAGACCATCGAGGCCACCATCACCCCCAACTATAAGGAAGGCAAGGTGTACGCTTCCAACGTGGCGACCCGCAACGAGCGCCGCGTGGACACCTACACCGTGAGCCTGAACCTGGACAAGATCCCCTACGCGGTGCGCCAGGTCGTCCTGGGCCGCGCCGTGGACTCCAACGGCGTCCAGGTGATCAAGGGCAGCCAGATCGCGCCCAACGTGGCCATCGCCTTCGCCCTGACCCTGGACGACGGCAGCAAGGAGCTCTGGGTCCTGTATAAGGGCAAGTTCTCCGAGATCAGCCAGACCGGCCATACCGACGGCGACCAGATGAACTACCAGCACCCGACCATCGAGGCGACGTTCGTCCGCCGGGCCGACAACGACGCCCTGGCTGCCGTCGCCGCTACGGCCGACGAAAGCGTGGCCGCCAGTGTGGAGACCGGATGGTTCACGAGCGTTTACGAACCTGCGACGACCTGATTAACGAGTGAGGAGTTAGGAGTGAGGAGTTAGGAGTTAAATAGTCATGACTATTCATTCCTAACTAAGTGAGCGGAGCGAACGGTCACTCCTCACTCCACACTCCGGAAAGCGGTCACTCCTAACTCCTGACTTGCCAAAGACCAAAAAGACCGAAGGAGACAATATGACTATGGAAATGGCTAAAGATATCAGCGCCCCTGTGAATCACCTGGAGATCGACGGGAAGGAGTACCGGCTGCGGTTTGACAACGGGGCCTTCCGGGTGGCGGAGGACGTCTATGAGCTGTACTACGGACGGATGCTCAACTTCGCGCAGATCGCGCAGCAGCTGGCCGCCGGGAAGCTGGGGGCCATCATGGCCATGATGTACGGGGCCATGAAGAGCGCCGGGGCGGACATGTCCTGGGCGGAGTTCAACGAGAAGTTCAGCCTGACCAGCATTCCCGGGGTAAGGGAAATGCTGGTCAAGAGCGTGCAGGACGCCCTGCCCGAGGTGAAAGGCGGGGACCAGGGGGCGGACCCTCAGTAAGCGGCAGCTTCCCGTGGATCCTGCTGTACGGCAGGGCGCTGGAGATGGGGATGGACGACGCGGCCTTCTGGCGGTCCAGCCCGAGAGCCTTGTTCCTGCTGTACAGGGAACGCGCCCGGCAGTGCGCGGCGTCCGGAAAGCGGAACGGCCGGAAGCCCGGAGGACGCCGGCAGGCGGGCGCCGGGCAGAGGCTGAGCAGGCTGCCGCATCCGTAAAAAAAGCGCCGCGCAAAGGCGGCGCAGGAAGGAACGGGGAGGATCACCCGAGGCCGAGCTTGGCGGTCAGGGCCTCCTGCAGGGTCTGGGAGAAGTTGACGTTGGCGGCCTCGGCCGCTGTGTTGAGCCACTGGGGGATGGTCAGGGTCTTCTTGACGGCGCGGGTGTCGTGGACTTTGCGGTAGGCGGCCGTATCCGCCATGACGTAGGTGGTGAACTCGCCGTCCTCCAGGGCGATCCGCGCGGACGGGGTGGGCGCGGGAATCTCCTTTCCCTCGTTCTCCATATCGCACAGCGTGAAGCTCAGCACGTCCTGCGCCATATAAAGAGCGTCCGGAAGATCGTCCCCGCAGGTGTAGCAGCCTTCCAGATCGGGAAAATTCACGCTGAAACCGCTTTCTTCCGGCGTGAAGACCGCCGCGAAACAATATTTAGCCATTTTGTGACCTCCTTCTATACGGACAGGAGCGCGGCCTCATTTGAGGCCGGCGTCCTTATCAATCCTGTGAGCGGTGCCTGTGGCCAGCTCCTTGCCGTCATGGCGCGGGACCCGGAAGAACTTGCCTGTGACCGGGCTGTACCACTTCTCGTGCTCGCCGCCCTCGTCTACCTTCCGGCATCCGGCTTCCCGCAGCTGCCGTTTCTTCTCGCTGACCTTCATCCTGTCCCCCTCCTTTCAAGAATAGTATAACACGTATTAACACGTATGTCAAGCGTTTTATTAAAAAAGAGTTGATAAAAGGTGGAGAGACCATGGCCAATGATGAAATCGGCGTAAAGCTCGGAATAAAGGGCGATAAAGAGTATAAGCAAGCGCTGGCGGACATCAACCGGCAGATGACCGTCCTGAATTCCGGCATGAAGGCCAGCCAGAGCGCTTTCGGGGCGCAGGCGGAAAGCGTGGCCGGGTTCACCGACAAGCTGGAACACCTCAACGAGATCTACGAGGTACAGCAGGAAAAGGTGGAGCTGATCAGCGAACAGCTGGAAGGCGCCATCAAGGTATACGGCGAGAACTCCAAGGAAGCGGACCAGCTGCGGATCGCCCTGAACAAGGCGACGGTCCAGCTGAACGGAACCAAGAACGAGATCGACAAAACGCAGCAGGGACTGGACGCCCTCGCGGAGGCGCAGGATGAGGCCGGGGACGCGACGGACGGGGCGAACGAAAGCCTGAAAGGGATCAGCGGCACGCTGAAGCTCGTCAGCGACGACGCGGAGAATACAGGATCCGCGATGGACGACGCCGCGGACGCGACTGAGGACGAGGGCGACGCGGCCGAGGACGCTGTGGACGGAAACAGCACGCTGGCGGACGCCCTCAGGGGCGTGGGCGACGTGGCAGGCGGCCTGATGGTGACCGGACTGGAAGCAGCGGGGGCCGCGCTGGCCGTCCTGGGGGCCGCGGCCGCCGAGGCGATTGCCAAGGGGTTCGAGTTCGCGGTCAGCGCCGGCAAGTACGCCGACGACCTGGCCACGCTGAGCACGCAGACCGGGATCAGCACGGAAAAGCTGCAGGAATGGACATATGCCAGCAACTTCGTCGACACGAGCGTGGAGACGATCACCGGCAGCATGACCAAACTGCTGTCCAACATGAACAAGGCCCAGGAGGGCTCCGAGGGGGCACAGGCGGCCTTTGTCAAGATTGGCGTCAGCTGGCGCGATTTTGACGGGAACCTGCGCAGCAGCGAGGACGTGTTCTGGGACTGCATCAAAGCCCTGGGCGAGATCGAGAACCCGGCTGAGCGGGACGCCCTGGCCATGGAACTGTTCGGCAAGTCCGCCAAGGAACTCAACCCCCTGATCGAGGCCGGGCGCAAGGAATGGGAAAAGTACGGACAGGAGGCCAAAAACCTCGGCCTGGTGTTCTCGGACGATAACCTGGCCAAGATGGGTTCCTTCGACGACTCGATGCAGAAAATGAACGCCACCAGCGAGGCGCTCAAGAACAGCATCGGCCTGGTGCTGATCCCCGCCTTCCAGCCGCTGGTGGACGCCGCCAGCGAAAGCATGGGCAAGGTGGCCAAGGCGCTGCAGGACGGCGTCAGCCCGGAGGAACTGCCGGGACTGGTGGATGAGCTGCTGGGCACGTTTGAGACCGCTGTGGACTCCGTGTCCGGCCTGGTCGAACAGGCGCTGCCGGTGGTGAGCAGCCTGCTGACCAGCGTGGTGGACACGCTGGCGGAAAAGCTGCCGGAGCTGGTGGACAAGCTGCTGCCCGCCGCCATCGACATCCTGCAGGCCGTGGTGGACGGCGTGGTGGCCAACGTCGGGCCGATCACCCAGATGGCGGCCGACCTGCTGACGAAGCTGGCCGGCTTCCTGATCGAGAACCTGCCGACGCTTGCCGCTGCGGCTACGGATATGGTCACGGGGCTGGCGGACGGTCTGATCGCCGCCCTGCCGGACCTGATCCCCGCGGCGGTCGAGATGATGGTGAAGCTGGCGGCCGAGCTGGTCAACGCGATCCCGAAGCTGCTGGAAAAGCTGCCGGAGATCACCACGGCGATCTGGAACGGGCTCAAGGAAACTGACTGGGCCGGGCTCGGTTCGGAACTGCTGGACGCTATCTGGGGGACGCTGGGCGCGATCGGGAGCGATCTGCTGGGCCTGTTCGGGACCAGCATCACGGATATCTCCGGGCTTTCCTGGGATGGGATCTACCAGGCGGTCACAGCGCCCTTTGACGGGCTGGCCGGCTGGTTTGCGGGCCTGTTTTCCGGTGGGCTGACGGATGCCGAGGGCCTTGGCTGGGACGGGCTCTACGGGGCCGTCCAGGGCGCGTTCACTGGCCTGGGCGGATGGTTTTCCGGCCTGTTCAGCGGCGGGAAGGCGGACGTTGAGGCGCTCAGCTGGGGCGACATCGGCGACAGGGTGAAGGACGGCGCGATGAACGCCCTGGGCGCCGGCGCGAGCTTCCTTTCCGGCGCGTTCGAGACGGCCCGCGGGGTGATCGAAAACATCCCCTGGGGAGCCGTCGGCGAAGTGATCCAGACCGGCGTCCAGGGTTTCATCGACGTCGGCGGCGCCTTCCTGTCCGGCGGGTTTGAGGCCGGGAAAAAGGCGATCGAGGATATCAATTGGGAAGGCCTGGGCGAAAACGTCGCCAAGGTCGGCAACGGGCTGATCAACCTGACCGGCGATATGCTGGAAAAGGGCTTCAAGGCCGGGCACGAGCTGATCGAAAAGATTGACTGGGCGGGCCTGACCGATACGCTGACGGCGGTGCCGAACGGGCTGATCAACCTGAGCGGGGAAGCGCTGGAAAAGGGATTTGCCGCGGGGCACAAGCTGATCGAAGGGATCAACTGGGACGGCCTGGCCGAAACGCTGGCGGCGGTGCCGAACGGCCTGACCGAAGTGACCGGGGCGGCTATGTCGAAGGCCTTCGAGACGGCTCACGAGACGATTGACAAGATCAACTGGAGCGGGCTGAGCGACGCCCTGGCAGCTGTGCCGAACGGGCTGATCTCTGTGGGAGCGGAAGCGCTGAGCGCGCCGTTTGAGACAGCCAGCCAGGTGATCGAGGGGATCAACTGGAGCGGGATCGGCGACCAGATCGCGAACGGGCTGAACCGGGCCTGGGGCATCGTCTCCGGGCTGGGGGACGCGGCCCTGTCGCTGGGCGAAGGCGTCGCGGGCGCTGCCCAGGGAGGCGCGGCGGCTTTCAAGAACTGGGCCGTCGGCCTGTTCAACGGCGGCGCCCAGGAAGCGGAAACTGAGGCGCAGAACGCCGGCAAGAAGCTGATGACCGACGTCTCCAAGGGTGTCGAGGCGGAAAAGCCGACTCCGGTTCAGACGGCGAAGGAAGCGGCGGACGCGATCCTGCAGGCCATCAGGGACCAGTGGACGGACCAGACCGTGAACCAGGCCGGGATCGACATGATCCTGGCCGTAGGAACCGGCGTCAAGGGCGGGACCGCCACGGCGGCAGCCGAAGGGACGAACGCGGGGAACGCCATCCTGGAGGCTCTGAAGGCCGTGATGAGCGAAACGGCCGGCAACGGGATCGGAAACGACTTCGCGGCCTGGACCGGCCAGGGCATCGAGCAGCGGTATGAGCTGCTGGAGACCTATGCCAGGGCGGCCGGCGAGCGGGTGACGGAGACCCTGAGCGGGATCCTGAACGACGGGAACGGCCGTACGATCGGCCGGAACATGGCCAGGGGCGTCCAGCGCGGGATCCAGGGCGAGAGCTATTCGGTCTCCAACGCGGCCCGGGAACTGGCATGGGACGCGGCAGCCGACCTGCGCAGCGCGGTCAGCTCGGAGGGCTTCTCCCAGATCGGTTACCAGATCGACCAGGGCGTGGCCCAGGGCATCCGGTACAACGCCGGGGTGATCGCCTCCGCGGCCCGGGAAGCGGCCCGTCAGGCCTACGAAGCGGCGAAGCACGAGCTGGGGATCGCGAGCCCTTCCAAAAAGGGCGCGTGGATCGGCGAGATGTGGGACCTGGGGCTGGCCGAGGGCATTGACGACAGCGCATGGCGCGTCGCTGACGCGGCAGGCAGCCTGGCCGGGCTCTTCGAGCAGAACGCCGGGAACCCATTCGGGGGCGGATCCGGCGCGGGCGCCGGCGGCATGATTGACTACGACCAGCTGGGCGAGGCGGTGGCCCGGGCGAACCGGGACGCCGGCCTGGGCGACAGCGTGCTGGCCATCGACGGCCGGATCGCCGGGCAGACCCTGGAGCCCTACGCCAGCGTGGCGGCGAGACTGCGCGGGCAGAAGAGCGCGAAGGGGCGGACGGCCAGGATGATCATGTGACGAATGCATAATGCATAATGCATAATGCATAATTCGCTGCCTTCGGCAGCGGATATACTCCTGAATAAGACCATCGCAGAGTATATCATCATTATGAATTATGAATTATGAATTATGAATTGGTGCGAAGGGAGTGAGCTGGGTGCTGCTGAGAGAGACTGGGTTTACGTTCCGCGGGAAGCACAGCTACCGGGACATGGGGCTGATCTACGCGGAAAAAGAGGGGCA